>NZ_JALHBH010000114.1:0-193678 GCF_022836805.1 Pseudomonas sp. RGM 3321 | reverse complement strand
TGGATGAATCGGTGCAGATCTACAATAGGGAGCGGCCACACTTATCCCTGAAATACAAAACGCCCGATGCGGTGCATCGGGCGTTTTGAGCGTGAAACAGGTGTAAACCTATTTCAGGACTAGACACAGCGCCCGAAAGGGTAATTGCCTTATTGGTTGTACAAAGTGTTTTTGCTGGTATAGATTCCGGCCATGAGTCAGTTATCTGGCTTCTCTCATTCCCGGCCTGCCGATGCTTTCATGGCAGCGCCTGCACCTGACCTACACAGAGGTTGCCGATGCGTGCGCCACGATGGCTATGGTTGGTGATGTTGCTCAGCGCTGGCGCTTCGGCGGATTGGCGGGAGGCATTGCCCAATGCCCAGGTCGTCGGTGGCGGTGATCTCAGCCTGTTCGGCTTTCGTGTCTACACGGCCAGGTTGCTTAGTCCCGCCAAGCCCTTTGTAGCGAGTGCGCCGCTGGCTCTTGAGCTGACTTACCATCGCGATATTGACCGCGAAGATCTGGTCGATGCCAGTATCGATGAGATCAAGCGTATTTCCGGGTCGAAGGTGAACGATCAGCAACTGGCGCAATGGCGTCAGCAAATGAACCAGTCATTTGTCGATGTTAAGCCGGGCATGAAGATTACCGGGGTTTACCTGCCCGGACGCGAAGCGCGTTTCTATGTCGGCGACAAACTCCAGCATGTCGTGCCCGACAGTGAGTTCGCCAAGGCTTTCTTTTCCATCTGGCTTGACCCGAAAACCCGTAACCCCGAGCTGCGTGAGCAGTTGCTCGGCAGTACCGGCTCATAACCCATCAAGTGCCCCATAAAGGAGGGAGCATGCTGAGAAAATGGATATTGATGCTGTGTGCAGGCCTGGTGCTGAGCGGCTGTGGTGGTGTGCCGGTGGCCCATTACAGCCAGGAAACGCCCAAGCTGGATCTGCGCAAATACTTCACCGGGCGTGTCGAAGCGTGGGGGATGTTCCAGAAGCGCTCCGGCGAAGTCACCAAGCGCTTTACCGTGGTGATCGACGGCCACAGTGAAGGCGAAGTGCTGGTCATGCACGAGGCCTTCAGCTACAGCGATGGCACCAAACAGGTCCGGGAGTGGCGCTTGCGTCCCGATGGTCCGGGGCGCTGGAAGGGCACGGCAGGTGACGTGGTTGGCGAGGCCTATGGCGAAGTGTCAGGCAACAGCTTCCACTGGAACTATGTGCTCAGGTTGCCGGTGGACGGCACCGAGTATGACGTCAGCCTGGATGACTGGATGTACCTGATCGACAAGCAGACCATGGCCAATCGTTCGTCAATGACCAAGCTGGGTGTCGAAGTCGGGCAGATCACCTTGTTCTTTCGCAAGGCCGGCAAATAAATAACGACTCGTATGAGGCGTTATCCTTCAGGGCGGCTGTCAGCCGCCCGTCATGTTCATGAAGCGCACCACCTGCACGCCATCGTCGTGGGTGAAGTTGTGGCTCCACGGCTTGATTTGCATGGCGTCGATGATGGCTTTTTCGAGCTTTTCCGGCTGACCGGGATTGGCGCGCAGTACCGCTTTCAAGTCCACGGAATGTTCGTTGCCCAGGCACAGCAGCAAGCGACCTTCGACCGTCAGACGCACGCGATTGCAGGTGCCGCAGAAGTTATGGCTGTGCGGGGAGATGAAGCCGATGCGAATGCCTGGCGCCTCGGCCAGACGCCAGTAGCGCGACGGCCCCTGGGTCGAGTCGGTGGAAGGCAGCAGCGTGTAACGTTCGGCAATGCGCTCGCGAACCTGATCGCTGGAGTAGAAGGACTCGGCACGGCTGTGCTCGCTGATGATGCCCAGCGGCATCTCTTCGATGAACGAGACATCCAGGTTGCGATCGATGGCGAACGCCAGCAGGTCGTTGATCTCGTGATCATTGCGACCATGCATTACCACGCAGTTGAGCTTGGTGTGCACAAAACCGGCGGCATTGGCGGCGTCGATACCGGCAATGACCTTGTGCAGATCACCCGTGCGGGTCAGTTCGCGAAAACGTTGCGGGTCGAGGCTGTCCAGGCTGATGTTCAGACGGGTGACGCCTGCCTTGAAGAGCGGGGCGGCCAGTTTGTCCAGTTGTGAACCGTTGGTGGTCATGCACAGTTCACGCAGGCCGGGCAGGGCCGCGATCTTTTCACACAGACCCACGACACCCGAGCGTACCAGTGGCTCACCACCGGTGAGGCGAATTTTGCGTGTTCCCAGCGCCACGAAGCGCTCGGCTACCTGAAGGATTTCCTCCAGCGAAAGAATCTGTTGCCGAGGCAAGAACGTCATCTCTTCGGCCATGCAGTACACGCAGCGGAAATCGCACCGGTCGGTAACCGACATGCGCAAATAATCGACTTTACGTGCAAAGCGGTCCATCAGGACGGGTTCTGACATTTCACCTTCTAAATGATCGAGAGAGCTGTATTCCAGGTTTGGAGGCCAGCGTGCTACAGGGGTTCAGCTCTTTTGCAGGGCGCAGTGTCCGGGCCTCGGCGCAGGCTGGCAAAGTGCCCAACCCTGCTCACATATTAGCTGCACGCCTCAAGCTTTGCACTGGCGGCCATGCACCTGCTACGTGGCCGCCACGCTACCGAGTCGAAATGCCGCAGTCCAATTGCTTCTTCCAATGCCCTCATCGACCCCCTCTATGGCCCTTTGCCGTAATGAGCCTGTCAATCAGGGTTGGCAGCGGCACTGCGCTCGTAGCGTTCCAGTAAAGGCTGGATGCTGATGCCGTGTACCAGAATGCTCAGCGCTACGACCGAAAGGGTCATGCCGATCACGACATGGCCGACATCGTGTGCCAGCCCGTGTGACAAGGCGAAGCACAGGTAATAAAGGCTGCCGATGCCGCGGATGCCGAACCAGCCGACCAGCGCTTTTTGCCTGCTGTTGAGCAGGCGACGGCTGACCAGCAGCCAGACGCCCGCGGGACGAATCACGCAAAACAGTGCCAGCCCCAGACCAATCGCGCGCCAGTCCCAGTACATCGCCAGCGCCGCGCCCAGCAAGGTGATCAGCAACACTTCCATGGCGCGCTCCACCAGGCTGCCGAACGCGAGCATATCGCCCATCATCACGCCGGCAGCCAGTTGCGAGTCGCTCATGTCTTCGCCTTGCGCTACTGTGCCCTGTTCGAGGGAAGCAGTCATATGCCCCAGGACCGGTTGCGCGACATGCTCCGACGGCAGCTCCGAACGCGTAACGCGTACTTCAGCCTGACGCAGCCCGAATCCGGCGGCAAAGACCGAAAGAAAACCGAAGGCTCCCACACCTTGCGCGACCACGTAGGCCAGGGCGATCAATGCCAGCGCCAGGAAATCATTGGGTGATGTGGTGCTGTCGGCGTTCTTGATGCGCAGAAAGATCATCAGATGGCCAACGCCGCGCCCCATGCCATAGCCGATCAACAAACCGGCCGGCACCGCCCAGATCAAATCCTTGATCAGCCATCCCTGGACCCAGTCGCTCATTGCGCCCCCGGAACTCAGGTACAGCAAGGCAAAGATCACGAATGGAAACGCGGTTCCGTCGTTGAGCCCCGCCTCACCAGACAGACCAAACCGCAGGCGATCCTGGTCCTGGGCGTTATTCACCTGGACCATCCCGGCCAGTACAGGGTCGGTCGGCGACAGCATGGCACCGAGCAGCAACGACACGCCCCAGTCCAGGCCGATGATGTAGTGCCCCGCGACCGTCACGCCAGCAATGGTCGCCAGCATCACCGGCCCGGCCAGCCAGTAGGCAGAGTGCCAGGCCTTGCCGCGCAGGGGCAGGCGCAACTTGATGCCCGTCCCGAACAGGGAAAACAGCACCGCCACCTCGGTCAGGCGCTCCAGCCATTCGTAGGATTTTTCGAAATCCAGATTGACGATATCCAGGCCCATCGGCCCGATGCCAAAGCCAAATCCCAGGCACACCGCTGACGTAGTGACCGGCATCCAGCGCAGGTACGAGGACGTGAGCGCCAATAGCATCAAGAGCACGCCAAGCACGCCCATGCAGACAATAAAACTCATAAAGAAAGAACCACCGTTAAATGCGCCCGAAGAAGAGGGCGTGACGGTGGGACTCTCTTGTGCGGTAATAAGTTGAAATAATTTGCCGGGCGGTGATCAGCCGGTGCTTGCCTGTAAATGGCACGGCCTTTCGACCTTGGCGCTTGCGGCTAGCGCTCGATACTGCGGCTCCAGCGTGCGTTCCACTCGGGGCGGATCCGGTTGACTTGATCCCAGTCGATGGTCACCGCTGTTTCCAGGTACTTCTCCATGGCCTCGACCTGCGCGCGCGTCTTCTCGGAGGTCGGGGTTTTCGGGTTTGACGGGATCTGATCGCCGAACTCCAGCGCAGGTGCCTGTGCTTCCGGTGTCAGCAGGTAGGCCGCCAGCTTCTGGGCCAGCTCTGGCTGGTTGTTATTGGCGATTGCACATTCAGCCACGTTCAACACTACGCCGCCTTCCTTGGGCGAGGCGTACTCAACCGGCACGCCCTTGATCTTCAAGGCGGTCACTTGCGTTGGCGTCAGCGGGAACAGCGCGGCTTCGTCGGTCTGTACCATTTCCGAGATCTTTGCCGAACTGGCGATGTATTCCAGCACGTTCGGTCCAATGGTCTTCGGCCAGGCCTTGAAGCCTGGCTCGACGTCTTTCTCGCTGCCGCCCTGGATACGGTTGAACATCAGAAAGCCATGCAGGCCGAAGGTCGAGGAGGCCAGTGACTGGAACACCACTTTGTCCTTGAAACGTTTGTCGGCCAGGTCCATCCACGAGGTGGGCGCGCTCCAGCCCTTTTCCTTGAACATTCGCGTGTTGTAGGCCAGTCCGGTCACACCCAGGCTGACGGCCGCTGCCTGTTCCTTGATTTTCGCCTTGGCAGGCAGGTCAGCCAGGCTTGCGCTGGGCTGCAGGGTGTCGCACAGGCCCATGGAAATGGCCCGGTACATGATGCCGTCATCAAGAAAGATGACATGCATCTGTGGGTTGTCTTTACTCGCCTGCACCTTGGCGAGGATGTCGGCCGAGGTGCCGGGCACGATCACCACCTTGACATTGTTGGCCTTCTCGAAAGCGGGCAGCACCTGGTCGGCATACAGGCGCTCCATGGTTCCGCCGTTCATGCCCAGGTACAGCGTGGTTTCGGCCTGGGCAGGCAACGACAGGAGTGCGGCCGCCAGGGGCAGGCATGACAGGCCGGTGAGGGCGAGACGTTTGGTGCTTTTCATAGGGACGACCTTCCTCTGTACAATGGGATGACGTTCGTAGCGGGTTCTATCTCTGTGGCTTGGGTAGCTGCCTGGCGGAAGCGGCCGATGGAAAAGGCCTCGAGCGAGATCGTGGAGGCACCGTCGCAGACCCATTCGGCCAGCGCTTCGCCCGCGGCCGGGCCGATCTGAAAGCCTGCCCCGGCAAAGCCGAAGCCGTGCAGCAGGCCTGGTCTTGTGAGGCTCGGGCCCAGCACCGGTTCGCGATCAGGCAGGTAGCCTTCGGTGCCGCTCCAGGTGCGAATGGCCTGGGCTCCGGCCAGTTGCGGGTAGAGTTCGACGGCGTTGCGCAGGATGTCGAGCACTGCCGCCTGTCCTGGTCTGGCGTGTGCCGGGCCGAGGGCAAAGCCTTGTCCGCCGCCCAGCACGCAATTCCCGCGTGCCACCTGCCGGGCATAGATGCCGCCGCCTTCGACACCGGTGCTGACGTCCATGAACATCGGCAGTG
Organism: Pseudomonas sp. RGM 3321; assembly: GCF_022836805.1. NCBI lineage: Bacteria > Pseudomonadati > Pseudomonadota > Gammaproteobacteria > Pseudomonadales > Pseudomonadaceae > Pseudomonas > Pseudomonas sp. RGM 3321. The sequence continues at coordinate 187,966 of NZ_JALHBH010000114.1, read as the reverse complement.
GTTCTGTCACCAGCATCGCCGGATGCCCTGAATACATCGGCACCGGCTCGTTGAATTGTGCCGCCAGCGCTCCTGCCCAGGCTCCGGCGCAATTCAGCAGCCAGGGGGCTCGTAGTGTCAGGCCGCTGGCGGTCGTGACGATGAAGGCGTTGCCGTCGTGACTGAGTTCGCTGACCGGCGCCTGCTCGAATACCTGAGCGCCCGCCCGGCGAGCTGCGCGGGCAAAGGCGGGCGACACCAGACGCGGATTGGCGTGCCCGTCGTCGGCGCACAGCGATGCACCGACGGCGACATCGCCCGCCCAAGGGTAACGGGCGCGCAGTTGCTCTCGATCCAGCAGTTGCAAATCCAGCCCGAACCCCTGGCTGGCTTCGGCGTAGCTGCGCAGCGCATCCATGTCCCGCTCGCTGCGCGCCAGTTTGAGGTGGCCGGAGCGCTGGTATTCGCCGTCGATACCGATCAGTTCACGCAGGCCGCTCCAGATTTGATGCGCCCGTTGCGACAAGGGCAGTTGCGACAAGGGCCTGCCTTGACGGCGCACACCGCCATAGTTGACGCCGCTGGAGTGCGAGCCGCAAAAGTCGCGCTCCAGCAGGGCCACCCGCTTGCCCTTCAGTGCGAGCGCCAAGGCTGCCGACGAGCCGACAATGCCGCCGCCGATGACAATCGCATCGCTTTCGATCAGCGTGCTCATGGTTGTGTCTCCGCTGGTTGCTTGTCCACGGGCAGCATCTCCAGGCCGAACGGCAGTGGCTTGATCGGAGCCTGACCGCGTAGACGGCCGACCTGCTCAAGTGGTCGGCCGCTCTCGCGGGCGATGATCTCGGCGGCTGCCAGGCCGCACATCCGGCCCTGACAGCGCCCCATGCCAACCCGGCACATGGCCTTGACCCGGTTGATCTCCCAATGACCGTCCTGCACGGTGGTGCGAATATCGCCCGCAGAGACTTCTTCACAGCGGCAGACAACAGTGTCATCCGTTACATTGGCGGCCCAGTCTTCGGGGAACGGGAAAGCGGTTTCCAGCCCGTGGCGAAAGCGTTCGATGCGTTGCAGTGCGGTTCGCAGGTCACTGATACGCACGGCGTCGACGGCGACACCGCTGTCTTGCAACAGCCCGAGCGCGGCCAGTTCTCCGGCCATTTCCGCGGCATCTGCGCCCATGATCCCAGCACCGTCGCCTGCCAGATACACGTTTGGCACGCTGCTGCGCCCACAGTCATCGCGGCTGGGCAGCCACGCTCGGTTAAGCGGGCTCCAACCGAATTCACAGCCGAGCAGGTCGGCCAGTTGTGTCTCGCTGCGCAGCGCATGGGCAAAGGCTACTGCGTCGCAGGCCAGGTGGCCTGATTGGCCGTTGCGTTGCCAGTGAATGCCGTCTACGCGTTTGTCACCGTGGATGCTTGTGAGGTGTGCGCCCAGGTGCACGGGAATGCCATGGGCGCTCAGCCATGCGCGGTAATACAGGCCCTTGGCTAGGGTTGCCGGTTGGCCAAGCAGCGCAGGCAGCGCCTTGCATTGGGCTGAAAACGGCGCGCTGTCGAGCACCGCCAGCACGTTCGCGCCAGACTTGGCATATTGATAGGCGACCAGATAGAGCAAGGGGCCGCTGCCGCAAAACACCACGCGTTCGCCAATCGCACAACCCTGATATTTAAGTGAGATCTGCGCTGCACCCAGGCTATACACGCCGGGCAGTGTCCAGCCGGGCACTGGCAGAATGCGGTCGGTGGCACCTGTGGCGACAATCAGTCTGGTGAAGTCCAGGGCTGCGACGGTTCCGTTTTGCAGGGTATCGAGTTGATTGCCTTCGACGTTCCACACCAGCGTCTGCGGCCGGTAGTCGATCTGTGTTGTCAGTGCGTCGAGTGCCTGATGCAGCGCAACGGCCTTGCCGCTTTCAAAACCGTAAAGCGCCTTGGCCGAACGCTGGAAATTCTCTGGCTGGCGACGATAGATCTGCCCGCCGCCGCGCAGACCTTCGTCGATCAGGCAGGCTTTGACACCGTGCGCCAGCAGCGTTTGGGCAGCGCGAATCCCGGCTGGGCCGGCGCCGATAATGGCAACGCGGTCATTGCTCATGGCCGCCGCCCCGGTTCGCGAATAATCGCCTGACCAGCTTCCAGCAGCGTCGAGCAGGCACGCACCCGCTGGCCGTTGCCCAGTCTTACCCAGCAGTCCTGGCAGGCGCCCATCATGCAGAACCCGGCGCGCGGTTCGGCACTGAAGTCACTGCCGCGCAGGTGCTCGTTGGCGGTCAATACCGCGGTCAGCACGGTGTCACCCAACAGACCGCTGGCTGGCTGGCCGTCAAGGGTGAAGGGCAGGACGGGGCGGTCATGTTCAGCCAGTCGTTTCAACAATGCCATAACGTGAAAGCTCCGGATCAATGTTTGCCGACCAGCACCCGGTCCAGCCCATAGACCCGGTCGAGCAGGATCATGGTGGCGGCGGTGAGGGCGATGACCAGTGCCGACACGGCGGCCATCATCGGGTCGATGGATTCGGTGGCGTAAACGTACATGCGCACCGGCAGAGTCTGGGTAGCAGGCGAGGTGACGAAGATCGACAGCGTGACTTCATCGAAACTGTTGATGAACGCCAGCAACCAGCCGCCTGCCACGCCGGGCAGGATCATCGGCAGGGTGATCTGCCGAAACAGGGTGAAACGGTTTGCGCCCAATGACTCGGCGGCGTGTTCGGCGCTGCGGTCGATACCGATCGCCGCCGCCAGCACCAGGCGCAGTACGTAAGGCGTGATGACCAGCACATGGGCGAAGATCAGCCAGGTGAAGCTGCCGTTTACGCCCATCAGCGCAAACAGGCGCAGCATCGCCACCCCCAGCACCAGGTGCGGAATGATGATCGGCGAAAGAAACAGCGCATTGAAAAGGTTGCGGCCCGGAAATGTATGCCGGGTGATCGCCAACGCAGCAGGCACCGCTATCAACGTCGCCAGCGTTGCGGATACAAACGCCAGAATCAGGCTGTTGTAGAACGAGTCGATAAAGTCGGCGCGTTCGAACACCGCCCTGAACCAGCGCAGCGAGAAGTCGGTAGTGGGCAGGCTCAGAGTGTTTTCCGGGGTAAACGCCACCAGGCACACCACCACCAGCGGGGCCATCATGAAGATCACTACCAGCGCATGAAACGACAGGGCCAAAGGACCGTTCTTGGACATGGATCATTCCCCCAGAGTTTTTTTGTAACAGCCTTCGATCATGCGGTTCCAGGACAGCATGACCAGCAGGTTGACCAGCAGCAGCGCTACCGCCAGGGTCGCGCCCATCGGCCAGTTGAGTTCCGAGAGGTACTGGTCGTAGATCACCGTGGCGACCATCTTCAAACGTCGACCACCGAGCAGGCCGGGAATGGCAAACGAACTGGCGGCCAGGCCAAAAACAATCAGCGAGCCGGACAGCACGCCCGGCATGACCTGCGGCAGGACGATCAGGCGCATGACTTTCGCCTGACTGGCACCCAGCGACAGCGCGGCCTGTTCGGCGGTGGGGTCAAGCTTTTGCAACGATGTCCAGACCGGAATGATCATGAACGGCAACATCACGTGGACCAGCGCGATAATCACGGCGAACGGGGTGTACAGCAGTTTCACCGGTCGACCGCCCATGAACTGGATGGCCTGATTGATCAGGCCGTCTGCTCCCAGCAGCAGGCTCCAGCCGAAAGCCCGCACTACTACCGAAATCAGCAGCGGCGTGAGGATCAGAATCAGGAAGATCGAGCGCCACGGCGTGCCCATACGGCTGAGAATGTAGGCTTCGGGGACGCCGATCAGCACGCACAGCAGGGTGACCAGCGCACTGATCCAGAAGGTGCGCAGGAAGATTTCATAGAAATACGAGTCGGTGACAACGGCCATATAGTTGGCCAGCGTGTAGCTGTCGCCTTTCACCCCGACCTGATAGTCGAACACGTTGAATGACAGCAGCAGCGTCAGGCCCAGCGGCAGCACCAGCAAGCCGATATACAACGCCAGTGCCGGGGCTGACAGCCAATAACCGCGGCCACCCTGACGCATTTCGCTCATCAGGCTCATGCGCGTACCTCGTCGGCGTCCAGTACGCGCAGCAATTCGGCTGGCCAATCCATGCCGACCGCAGCACCTTGTTCCAGCGGTGCTTGGCCGTCGTTGCGACGCACTACGGTTATTTCGCCGATGCCGGTCTGAATGCGATACAGCCACTGGCTGCCGAGAAAGTAACGCGTGACAATACGCCCCGACAGCCGTCCGCAGCCGGGGTCCACCAGATCAATTTTCTCTGGACGCAGGCTGAGTGTCAGCGTGCCATCGCCGGGCAGCAGACGGATCTGCGGGTTGCCGCTGCTGTCCGGGTCGCCCTTCAACATATTGGCTTTGCCGACAAACCCCGAGATAAAGCGCGTGCGCGGGTGTTCGTAGAGCGCGTAGGGCTCGTCGATCTGCGTTATACGCCCGGCCTGCATGACCACTACCCGATCACTGATCGACAGGGCTTCGGCCTGATCGTGGGTAACCATCAGCGTGGTGATGCCGACTTCGTTCTGAATACGGCGAATTTCGAACTGCATCTCTTCGCGCAGGTTGGCGTCAAGGTTGGACAGCGGTTCATCCAAAAGCAGCACCGGCGGCTCGACACCAGTGCTCTGGCCAGCGCGACCCGTTGTCGTTGCCCACCAGACAACTCGCGCGGGTAGCGCTCGGCATGTTGAGCGAGACGAACCAAGTCCAGCACCCGGGTGACACGCTGTTGCAACTCGGCAGCAGGCACCTTGCGCATGCGCAGGCCAAACGCAACGTTGTTGGCCACGGTCATGTGCGGAAACAATGCATAGCTCTGAAATACCACGCCCAGACCCCGACTGCTGGGTTTGGCGTGGGTGATGTCGCGACCGTCGAGCACGATGCGCCCGTCACTGACTTCAACGAAGCCAGCGATCATTTGCAGAGTGGTGGTCTTGCCGCAGCCGGAAGGGCCGAGCAGTGAAACGAATTCGCCCTTGTCGACGGCCAGGTTCGTAGCGACCACAGCGTCTATGGAGCCGTAGCGTTTGGAGAGACCTTCGAGCTGCAGAAATGCCATGCCTGCTTCCACCTTTGTGCATGCGCGCCGAAACACGCGTTTGTCATGGGCAGATGCGAAATGAGGTCATGCAGTTCTGTGGACGTTGGTGCTCGCTCTGAGTCGGCTACCGATGATTGTTCAAATCGCCCCTGTGGACTGAGAGTAGGGCGAAGGCTAGGATGGGCTCAACAACGAATTTCACTGAATAACATCTTTCTTTGGATTAATTCTTTTAGTGGAAAAACAGCGAGATATATTAATGAATAATTCCACTGATCGGAATGCTTCATCTGCTGAAGTGGGCGTAGGCGCTGTGTCGCGACTGTTCGCCGTATTGCGTTGCCTGGGCGATTGCGACGAAGGCGGCGAGCGGGTCACGCAACTCGCCCAACGTGTCGGGCTCTCGCAACCCACCACGCACCGCTTGCTACGCAGCCTGATGGATGAGGGCATGGTCGAGCAGGACCTGCTCAGCAAGCGCTATCGGTTGAGCATCGAATTCTTTGCGCTGGCCGCCAAGGCGGGTAACACCGGCAATCTGCGCGATGTGGTGCGCCCCAGTCTGTTACGCCTGTCTGCATCGCTGGGCGATTCACTGTTTCTGCTGGCACGCAGTGGTTTTGACGCGATCTGTCTGGACCGCAGTGAAGGCCCGTATCCGATTCGCACGTTCACCGGTGACATCGGTGGCCGCGTTGCGTTGGGTGTGGGGCAGGGCAGCCTGGCGCTTCTCGCGTTTCTCCCCGAGGACGAGCGGGAAACGGTGATTGCCTACAACCTGCCACGGCTCAAGGATTTTCACCTGTACGACGAAGTGTTTCTGCGTTCAGAGGTCGAAAACGTGCGCCGCCTCGGCTACGCCGGCCGCAACACCGGCGCGTTACCGGGCATGGCCGGGCTTGCTGTGCCGATTCTGGACCGCAGCGGCCGTGCAGTGGCGGCGCTCAGCGTGGCGACTATCTCCGACCGCTTGGGGCCTGACCGCCTGATGACCGTGGTCGAGCTACTCAGGCGTGAAGCCACGGCCATCAGTGCCAGAATCAATCCCTTCGATCCTTCGCTGCGACGGCCCAGTCAGGTATTCGGGCAGGCGGATTAGATCTTTCACTCTCTTTTTGGCGTTTTTTTGACGTATTTCTGACATTTATACCGAATGTCGCTGCTTTTAAAGAAATATTGGCGCAAGCCGATGATGATCTCATAGAGCACATGTGCCGGGCTGTCTGGCTCGGCCGTAAGGGATGAGGCTCGTCATATTCTGCGTGCTGACGCAGACCCCCTTTTCTCCAGAGATCATCATGATGTCGAAATCCCTGAGGCTCCAAATCCTTGGCTTGCTTGGCGGCAGTCTTGTACTGGTGCTGATAATTGCGCTGGTCTGTTTCAACTTCCTGTCCGGTAATGTGCAGTCCTATCGCAGTCTTCTTGAAGGTCCGGTCCGTGCCTCGCAGTTGGTTGATGAGGCCAACCTGCAATTCAAGGTTCAGGTCCAGGAGTGGAAAAACGTTCTGTTGCGCGGCAAGGCATCGGCAGACCGCGACAAATTCTGGGGGCAATTCGAAGAGCAGGAACGCAAGGTGCAAAGTACGTTGGGCCTGCTTGCAGAAATGGAAGGCACCGATCAATCGTTGAAAAGCCAGGTGCAGGCATTGCAGCAGGCGCACCGCACATTGGGCACTGCCTATCGCACTGGCCGTGATGCATTCATCGCGGCGGGCAACGATGCTTCTGCTGGCGACGCCGCAGTCAAAGGCGTAGACCGTCCGACGAGCGAGCAGATGGCCAGCCTGGTTGATCAACTGCACAAGTCCAGCGATGCCCAGTCGGTTGCAATCAGTCAGCAAGCCGACCGCACGATCCTAACTGGTGCCGTTGTAATGCTCGTTTCTGCGCTGCTGGTAGGCCTGCTTGCCCTGTGGATTGTCAATCGCAATCTGGTTGCGCCGATTCGTATGCTTATCGAATACGTCGCCCAGTTGAGTGAAGGTAAGTTTGCTGCACGCGTTGACGTGACGCGCCAGGACGAACTCGGCCGTCTTGCCGTCGCAGCGAACACGCTGCGTGATTTCCTGGCAGATACTTTCAGCCGCCTCAAGCGCAGTACCACCGACCTCGATACTGCCGGCGGCGAGCTGAATGCCATTGCCGAATTGATGGCTCAGGGCACTCACGAGCAATTTGAGCGTACCGATCAGGTCGCTACCGCGATGACCGAGATGTCTGCTACTGCTCAGGAAGTTGCCCGGCATGCGGCACATGCTGCACGTGCTGCGGATGAGGCTGACCAAAGCGCGCAGGACGGGGATAAAGTCATGCAGTCGACCATCGCCACCATCACCCGGATGCGCAGTGAGATTTCCTCGACGGCCAACGTCATTCAGCGCCTGGAAACAGACAGCGGTCGTATCGGCAAGGTGCTTGAGGTGATTCGCGGGATCGCTGATCAGACTAATCTACTGGCGCTCAATGCCGCCATTGAGGCTGCACGGGCAGGTGAAGCCGGGCGCGGTTTTGCCGTGGTGGCTGACGAAGTCCGGACATTGGCACAACGTACCGCAGTGTCCACGGCCGAGATCAACCAGATTATTAATTCAGTGCAGACCGGCGCAAGCGACGCGGTGCAGGCCATTCAGGGCGGTCAGGCGCGCAGCGAAGAGAGTGTCGAGCAGGTTACGCATGCCGGCGCGACACTGCAGCGCATTACCGTGGCAGTCGAGAATATTCGCGACATGAATCGGCAGATAGCGACTGCTGCCGAAGAGCAGACTTCTGTAGCAGAGGACATCTCGCGCAACCTGACTGAAATCACCGCAATCGCGGTGACCAATCAGGACAACGTCAAACGTACCCAGAACGCCAGCCATGAGCTGAAAGGCCTTTCAGCTGGCCTTAACGATGTGATCTCGCGCTTGAGTGCGTGATCCGCTTAACGTTGTTACCTCTCTCCGGTCATGGAGAGATGTAATACTGCGGGTGTCATTTGTCAGTATAAACAGAGTGTTAAGCGTTACGGGATTTACCCTGAAGAGGTAGTAATACTAAAGGCATAGCCTCAACCGAAAAGTCTGACTATTGGTGGGCTTAAAGCACTATTAAAAGCGTTATGTGGCGCCTGAGATTTTTGCACTAAACAGTAGTTTTTTTATTTTTAAATCATTAAAGTGATGTCGGGCTGCCATCATTTGCGCATGGTTCCCGCCTTACCGTTGTGACAGCAAGGGGATCTATAAAATGCCAATAAGAAATATAGGTTTGAACTTAAGGGCGCTTCTCAGCTTCGGCATTATTTGCCTGCTGCTTGCCGGGGTTGGCACGAACGCAGTCTTTAAAATGAACGGGCTACACCAGTCCGCCGACCAGTTGCAGACAGACTGGTTGCCCAGCGTCAGACAGGCTGGACGCATAGAGACGGCGGGCCTGTTGTATCGCCTCGACGCGCGACGTTTTGTGATGGATGACCAGCGGCAGTCGCTGGAGTCTGTCAATAAGCTGAACGGATTGAAGAATGCCTTACTGCAAACAGCCGACACTTACGGCTCGCTGGTGTCGAGCCCACAGGAAGAACAGGTCTGGAAACAAGTCAAAGCCGATGCACTGGCCTACAGCGACAAGATCGACCAGCTGGTTGAACTTAGCAAAAGCAAATCCGATAGCGAACTATTCGTATTTATCCGTGATATTACCAGCCCGCAGGCGAAGGCCTTGCAAGCATCGATAGAACAATTGATCGACGTCAACGTCAAGGGTGCAGAACAATCAGGGGCCCTAGCAGACAAAAACTATGAAAGTGGACTAACTGTCACCCTTACACTTATTGTTCTGGCCGTGATTATTACCCTGATTGTTGCCACTTTATTCACCCGCAGCATCGCCAGACCCGTTCAGGCATTGCTCGACTCGACACGCAAAATCGCCGAGGGCGACTTGCGTACCACGGTGGAAGTCAACGGGGCCGATGAGCTGACCGAACTGCAAAAAGCCACCGCAACCATGCTCTCAAGCCTCAAGGGCACTATTCAGCACATCTCTGATGCTTCGGGCCTGTTGGCGTCGGCTGCTGAAGAAATGAGCTCCATCACTCAGGACTCCACACAAGGTATCCAACGCCAGACGATGGAAACCGAGCAGGCCGCCACGGCGGTCAACCAGATGACCGCAGCCATTGAAGAAGTTGCACGCAATGCGGTCGCTGCTTCGACCTCTACCCAAGCCTGTGAAAAGTCTGCGCAGACCGGCCAGGATTGCGTCGGCCAGACTATCGCTGCGCTGGAAAAACTCAGTACCACAGTGGACAAGACCGGCGTTGAAGTAGAAGGACTGGCCCATCAGGCGCAGGATATCGCCAAGGTGGTTGATGTCATCCGCGCGATTGCCGAGCAGACCAATCTGCTGGCGCTCAATGCCGCTATCGAAGCCGCCCGCGCGGGTGAACAGGGTCGTGGATTTGCGGTGGTCGCCGATGAGGTCAGGGCGCTGGCCCATCGTACGCAGACGTCTACCCAGGAAATAGAACAGATGATCCAGGGTATTCAGAAAAACTCCAGCGGTGCCGTCCAGTCGATGAAGCAGAGCAATGCGGAAACCGACGCGACGTTGCTGATCGCTCAGCAGGCTGGTGTTGCAATCAAGGAGATCACCACATCGATCAGCCACATCAATGAGCGCAACCTGATGATTGCAACGGCTTCGGAGCAGCAAGCGCATGTTGCCCGCTCTGTAGATGAGAATCTGGTGAGCATTCGCGATTTGTCAGTCCAGAGCTCTTCTGCCTCCAGCCAGACCTCCACAGCCAGTCAGGAGCTGTCCCGCCTGGCTGTGGATCTGAGTCGCCTGGTATCGAGGTTTTCAGTCTGATCCGAACCCGGTCCGAGCACAGGCCACTGTTTTGAAGGCTTGATTGAAAGTCGTCACGGGTTCACGCCCACCCTGTGCGACTCAAGCCTTCAGCCTTGAACACCAAAGCCTTCAGGCCACCATCGACCCGTGCATCCGGGAATTCCGGCGGGTTCTCCAGGCGCTGCTCGAAGCGCAGACACGGTGCCTCGATTGCCGTGTGCTGAATCAGAAAGTCCGGCCCCAGCGCCGGATCGTTCATGCATGCCAGCACCGAACCGTCTTCATCCAGCAACTCTGGCAGACGACGCAGGACTCGCTGGTAGTCCTTGTCGAGCATGAAGCTGCCTTTCTGGAAAGACGGCGGGTCAATGATGATCAGGTCATAAGGGCCGGAGCGGGTGACTTTGGCCCACGACTTGAAGAGGTCGTGCCCGAGAAAGGTTACCCGGCCCAGATCCTGATCATTGAGCCGGTGATTCTCACGACCGCGATTCAATGCCGCGCGGGCCATGTCCAGGTTCACCACATGGTCTGCACCACCGGCAAGGGCTGCGACCGAGAAGCCGCAGGTGTAGGCGAACAGATTCAGGATGCGCTTGCCCTTTGCCTGGGCCTGCACCCATTCGCGGCCATAGCGCATGTCCAGAAACAGACCGCTGTTCTGCTTTTTGCCGAAATCGACTTTATAACGCAGGCCATTCTCGGTGATCACCCATTGATCGACCACCTCGCCGGTCAGCCATTGCGTAGTGCTTTGCGGCAAATAGCGGTGTTGCAACAACAGGGTATGGGCCTGACTTTGTTGCCACTGCGGCGTGGCGATCAACTCGTTCAACAACTGCGTCAATGCTGCCAGTTCGGGCTCAAGAGGCTCTTTGAACAGTGAGACCAGCACCACGCCCTGCATCCAGTCGACGGTAATGTGCTCCAGCCCCGGCCATACGCGACCACGGCCGTGAAACAGGCGGCGGGTTTCAGTCGGAACGTTGTTCAGGGCGGCGAGTAGATGCTGTTGCAGGATGGCGAGTGCTTCAGGGGTCATGACGAAGGTCGGTTATGAAAGGCGGCGTATGGTAAACGTATTTCAGCAGATGGGAATCGCAGGGTTCAGCGTGGCATGTATTGGCGTTGCCAGCGATGCGGGATTTTCAATGAAACCAGCCCCAGCAATGCCGACAGGCTGCCGCTGACCAACAGGGCATTGAGCCCCAGGCGTTGTTCAAGCATTGCGCCGATGACCGCTCCGATGAACATGCCAACCCACGGCACCAGTTGCACGCGCCAGCCATCTCGGCGCTCGCCCAGTATCCAGCGGCACAGGCCACGCCCGAAACGCGACAGCGCGCCGGTTACGTAGGTCAGGCCGACCGGCAGCCCGTTGACCTGTTCCACGGCGGCGTTGAGCATGCCCATCGCCAGAATGGCCCAGATCAGTGCGAGCATATTGCTTTCCAGCGGCCATGCGGCTGCGGCACACAACAGCGTGGCGATCCCCAGCAGCAGGGGCAAGGCGCGCCGACCGCCAAGCCGCGCAACGACGACGCCCAACGCATTGCCGGCAATAAAGGCGAAGATGGCTAGCGCCAGGCGAAGGGTCACGCTTAGATCGCCGTCACTGATCGCGACGGCAAGCCGGGTGGTGTTGCCACTCATGAACGAAACGAAGTCGCCGGTCGCCATGAAACCGATGGCATCGGTCATGCCGGCCAGCACCGACAGGCTCGCCACCAGGCACATGCCAACCCGGCCACGCCATTTCTGCATGTGCAGGTGCCTGGGGCTGGCGCTGATTCTGGCGGGCTTTGGCAGCATCGAAGGCCCCCTGGACCGATGGAAGAGCGTCTGATCGTTGGTTCAGCGGTTCATAGTGGCTTGGCGCGTACGATTCGCTTTGCCTTGACCTCATCGGCATAGGCCTTGAGCTGATCGGCATCGCTGTAAAGGCGGTTGACCATCTGCAGCACTGCCGTAACGTCGACATCTTTCATTTGTGAGGCGAGTTTAAGAATTTCTTCCGCCGTGTTTTCCAGATTGGTTGCTGTCCCTTTCAAGTGCCGCTTCAGCTCCTGAGTCGACTTATTGAGCGCCATACGTGTTCCTGTGCCAAGACCTTGAATTCCATACCCGGAGCATGGCTTTTTCCGCGATAACAAGCAATCAGCCTTATGCCTGTCAGCCAGGGTTATCGGCCGATTCAAGGCGATCTGCAAGGCAGCTCGCTCAATCGTCGCGGGTCAGCACTTCCAGCAGCTCTATTTCAAACGTCAGGTCGGCACCCGGCTTTATGTGCGCGCCCATCGTTCTGTCGCCATAGGCCAGATGGGCAGGCACGAACAGTTTGCGTTTGCCGCCCACCTTCATGCCCACAAGACCCTGATCCCAGCCCTTGATGACGCGTCCGGTGCCGATTACGCACTGAAACGGCTTGCCACGCTGGTGAGAGGAATCAAAGACGGTGCCGTCTTCGAGGGTTCCGGTGTAATGCGTGGTGATAAGCGCACCTTTGACCGCTTCCTTGCCTTCGCCGGGATGCAGGTCGGTAATCTGTAATTCTTTGTTCATTACAAGGCTTCCGTTTATAGCGCGCTCAATGAATGGTGCGGGCGGGCATTTTCGCAGCGCTTTCTCGCAGAAAAGCATGCCTGTGACAAGCGGGCGAAACGAAAACGGGGAAGCTTTCGCTTCCCCGTCGTATTCCGATTGTGTCGTTAGTCAGAGATTCTGCGAGCTGACCACCATGGCCTGGGCGATATTCGCTTTCTGCTCTTGGGTGAAACCGTCCCAGATATTGGTCTTGGCGTAGTAACCCAGGCCAGCCAGGCAGTAAAGGCTGAGGGTCAGAACGATGGCGATTGAAACAAAGGTCCAGCGGCCTTCGTCATCGTTTTCCCGTGTGAAGCTGCGGGAATAGTTGTCATCGGCACTGCGGAAGAAGAGCGCGGACGATAGGCGCTTGAGCAATTGGAACAAATGAACGACGACGATACGCAGCATGGGAAATCACCTCAAAGGTTAAAAGAAACGGGTCGTCCGCGATACCGTTCACCGGCATCGGGGTACAAAAGCTGAAAACGAAAAAAGCCCGTCTATGACGGGCTTTCTTTTTATGATTCTGGTCAGGGGCAGGGGATCGTGCATTCACACAAGTCGCGTTGGACACTGCGCAGGCCTGACGTTATTGCAACATTTTAAAACAAATGATTTGTGTGATCTACCCGGACACTGCCGTTGTCAGACAACTGGTCGTGCTTGGAGGTGCGGCAAAACGTCGCTCCGGGCTGCGCCGGAGCTTCGGAGGACGCCGTCCTTTTGGTCAAGTCTTGTAATACTTATACAAAGTGCGAAACAGTTGTGTGTATTGTACGATCAACGCCCGTATTGATTTTCAGGACCGTATGAATACCCTCCAGGAGCCTCCGAGTTGCCTTCCCTTCACCGCTGATGGCTGGCCAGTGATACCCCTTTCACCAGGCAGGCCGTTTGATTCGAACGCCGGTTTACCCTCTCTCTCGTATTGCAATGGCTCCGACATGCCTGTGCATGGTCGCAAGGTACCGTTGCGCATGGCAATTCATTGCTGTGCGTGGCCAGCTGTGGCCGACGATGAGTTTTCCCGCCATTTTTCTCGTGAGGCTGCATAACTACCATGGAATGGATCGCTGACCCCACTGCATGGCTTGGCCTGCTGACCCTCATCGTGCTGGAACTGGTGCTGGGTATCGATAACCTGGTGTTTATTGCCATTCTGGCGGACAAACTGCCCCCCGAACAACGCGACAAGGCGCGCGTCATCGGCCTGTCGCTGGCACTGATCATGCGCCTGGGCCTGCTGGCGAGCATCTCCTGGATGGTGACGCTGACCGAGCCGTTGTTCGAGATCTTCGACAAGACGTTCTCCGGTCGTGACCTGATCATGCTGTTTGGTGGTGTGTTCCTGTTGTTCAAGGCCACCATGGAACTGCACGAACGGCTGGAAGGCCATGTTGCCCAGCGCGCCGGTAACGCAGGCTATGCGTTGTTCTGGCCCATCGTTGCGCAGATTGTGGTACTCGACGCGGTGTTCTCGCTGGACGCCGTAATCACGGCCGTCGGCATGGTTGAGCACCTGTCGGTGATGATGATTGCTGTGATCTTCTCCATCGGCCTGATGATGATTGCCAGCAAGCCGCTGACCAAATTCGTCAACAGCCGCCCGACAGTGATCATGCTGTGTCTGGGCTTCCTGATGATGATTGGTTTCAGCCTGACCGCCGAGGGCCTGGGTTTCCATATTCCCAAGGGCTATCTGTACGCGGCCATCGGTTTCTCGATCCTCATCGAAGTGTTCAACCAGATCGCTCGCAAGCGCAGCAAGAAGTCTGCCCATGGCCACCTGCCGCGTCGTGAACGGGCTGCCCATGCGGTGATGCGCCTGCTGGGCGGTCGCAAGCTGGAGTCTGGCGATGTCGATGAGGAAATCACCGACATGCTGGAAGGCGAAAGCAGCGAGCCGGTGTTTGACCGTCGTGAGCGGGTGATGATCAGCGGCGTACTGCAACTGGCAGAGCGTCCGATTCGCACGGTGATGACGCCGAGGGCCGAAATCGACTACATCGACTTGAAAGACGATGCCGAGAAAATCCGTCTGAAACTGATGCACTCGTCCTACTCGCGTCTGCCGTTGATTGGCGAGCGAGGCATCGATGAGCCGCTGGGCTTCGTGCACAAGAAAGAGCTGTTCAAGGAGTTGTTGTCCGGCAACGAGCCCGATTTGAAGCTGATGTCGCGCAAGGCAATCAACCTGCTGGAAAGCTTCAGCATCCTCAATGCCCTGGAACAGATGCGCAAGGAGTCGACGCACATCGCCTTTGTGGTCAACGAATTCGGTGATTTCATCGGCGTGTTGAGCATGACCGACATTCTGGAGTCCATCGCCGGCCAGCTGCCGGACGCCAGCGAAGTGGAAGGCCCGGACATCGTCAAGCAGGGCGAGGACTTCGTGGTATCGGGTGCCTTGAACCTGAGCCTGATTCGCGAACGCACCGGCTTCCAGGCCAAGGCCACCGAGGATTATCAGACCCTCGCCGGACTGGTCATGAGCCTGCTGGATCGCCTGCCGTCCACCGGCGATAGCCTGGACTGGCAGGGCTGGAACCTTCAGGTTGTCGGCGTGGAAGAGCGCCGGGTGACTCGGGTGTTGTTACACAAACAGCCTGAGGTCGGGGCTGGCAAATAAGCACGGAGCTGTAGTAAAAAAAACGGGGCCTTCTCATGTGAGCAGGCCCCGTTTTCATGTGTACGTCGCGCTTATTTTCGACGCGGACGCGACACCACAGATTCGATATTCTTGCGGCCGATCAGCTTGGGCTGCGCAGGCTCTTTGGCCATCGGCGCATCAGCCAGCCACTTGAACATCACCAGACAATCCACCAGCCCCAATCGGGCGTGACGATAAGCCTTGGGCAAACGCCCGACCGTCTCGAAACCCAGCTTGGCCCACAGCGCAACAGCTACTTCATTGCTCGCGACCACTGAATTGAACTGCATCGCCAAAAACCCGCTGTCGCGCGCCAGTTGCTGCGAGTGCTCGCACATCAACCGCGCCACACCACGACCCCGCGCCGCATCCGTCACCATATAGCCGCAATTGCAGACATGATTCCCCGGACCTGCCGCATTGGCCTTCAAGTAGTAACTGCCTAACAGCTGGCCGTCTTCCTCGGCAATCAGCGTGTGCAGCGGCAGCTCCATCCACAGACTGCGGGCTTGCTCCTGAGTCAGGGCAGGGTCGTAGGCGTAGGTTTCCTGAGCGATGACGACAGCCTGAAAGGTGGGCCAGAAGCGTTCGAAGTCTTCCGGGGTCATGGGGCGGATCTGGATCATGGTGGGGCCTTGGTGGGTATGGCTTGAATTCCGGCGTGTACGTTAGCTTGGGTGTGCTACCACTTCCAGGCTTTTTCAGTGAACTCGGCGGTGGGCTGATGACCGCTGAAGCCATTGAGGACGCCTCTGCGGCGTTCAAGAAGGCGTTGATCAAGCGAGCCCTCAATGCCGAGCTCGGCCATCACCTGGGCTATCCGCCGGGCGCGCAGCGCCCAGAGGATGAAACCAACCAGCGTAATGGCAAAAGCGGCAAGACGGTTCTGACCGGAGAGGGTCCGATTCGGCTGGATATTCCCCGGGACCGGGACGGCAGTTTCTCGCCCATTCTGATTCCCAAGCATGAGCGCCGTTACACCGGCTTTGACGACAAGATCATCGCCATGTACGCCCGCGGGATGACAGCCAGAGAAATCCGCGCGTTCCTTTCCGAGCAGTACGGCACGGACGTTTCGCCAGACTTCATCAGCTCTGTAACCGATGAGGTCATGGCAGAGATAGGTGCTTGGCAATAGCGGCCTCTGGATGCGTTTGAAGCCGGACCTTGGAGAAAGCAATATCCAACGGTAGTGGGTGCTTGGCGGCGGGCTTGGGATCGCGTGATTCCATTTTTCGTTTTCCCGCCCGCGATCCGAAAAGTGATCTACACCACCAACGCCATCGAGAGCATCAACTTTCAGCTACGAAAGATCATCAACACTCGTGGCCACTTCCCGCCCGACGATGCGGCAACCAAACTGATCTGGCTTGGACTGCGTAATATCACTGCAAACTGGGGCTCAGCTGCGCATGACTGGAAGAGTGCAATGAATCAATTCGCGATCCTGTACTGAGATCGATTTATCAGGCCAACCTGGTAAAAAACACGGCCTGCCTTACGGCAGACCGTTACCGGCCCGCATACAAAAAATCTGACAGTCCCATAACCTCTCTTTTCAATCTCGCCACTTCTTTCCAAACCAGTCTTATCACTCCGGACACCCCCGTCCTCAATCATCCGAACCCCTATCCGCAATACCCACCCGCCAATAATCTAAACTACCCAGCGGCACCCGCTCGCTCTTCGGGCCGGAGGAAGTTATCAGCATTATCCTTATCGTTCTGCACGTCTGCCACTACTCATCGTCGATACGTAATGAAGACTTTTATTCGCGCGAACCGTATAAGGACATGACTTGAATGACAATGACTCCATCGGATGGATCAGTTTCCCTTGACGTTAACAACCTGTTCAGAAAACCGAAAGTCTGTTTTGACTGGGAGGACTTGCATTACTTTGTAATGTTTTCCGCCATCCGTTCCTTGAGCGGCGCTGCCAGGGTGCTGGGTGTGGAGCACGCTACTGTTTCGCGGCGTATCGCTTCGCTGGAAAAATCCCTGAATGTAAAGCTTGTCGATCGTCGCAAGCGCTTGTACGAGTTGACTGATGAAGGGCGGCGTCTGGCGGCTATCGGGCGGCAGATCGAGGCGCAGACCCAGGCCATTGGCCGCCTCGCTGTTGCTGCGCAGGTGGTGCAGGGTGTGGAAGTGACCATCAGCGCGCCGCCGTCGGTGGCGGTTGAGAAGCTGGTGCCGCAACTGGGGGCGTTTCGTGCCATGCACCCCGGCATTGTGCTGCGCTTGTTGGGGGACCATCAGTATTCGTCGTTATCCAGTTGCCAGTCTGACTTGTGCATACGGTTTTCCAGACCGGTTGAAAGTGGCATCGTCGCACGACGGATCGGGACCGCCTCATTTTCATTTTATTGCGCACGTTTTTATCTGGAGGAGCGGCACCCGGAGCACTATGAGTTTATTGCCTACGACAATGAACTGATGAGCGACAGTCAGAACGGTTGGCTCAGAAATATTGTCGGTGAACGCCCCTTCGTGCTGGAAGCCAAAACAGTAGAACTGCAAATTCGTGCTGCGGAAACCGGTGTGGGCATTGCCTTGCTTCCAAGTTTTGCGGTAGGGGCGAACTCTCGTCTGTGCCGGGTAGAGCTGTCGGCACCGCTGGAGGTTGATGTCTGGCTGGGCGTGCATGAAGACTTGCGTGCGGTGGCTTCAATTCAGGCTGCGATGAATTATGTAGAAAGCTGTTATCGCTAGTCGGGCCAGTGACAGAAATCGTTATTTCGGCGGACACATAAGGTGACAGTGAAAAAATTCACATCCCCTGATTAAATATCGACAATTTACAACGCGGTCGATTTTGACGAGGATCAATGTCGAGTTAAGAAGTTAATGATTCGAAACTCCGAGACGTTCAGGTGTCGGCTCGGCAATGTTTGCAGGTGCGGCGCTGTTGGATAACGACAAGAATAAAAGCAGTGGCAAGATCATCTCAAGCACCCTGTTTACACCCTAAGGACAGCCGGAGATTCTCATGGCCGACATAAAGATTCTCGACGTCACATTGCGTGACGGTGGTTATCGAAACAACTTCAACTTCACGGAAGACCAGGCTCGGGCTATTACTTCAGGCCTGGCGGATGCAGGCGTCGACCTCTGTGAAATTGGTTACTGCAAGGGATCATTTGCGCCAAAGGGCGAGCACGGGCTGACCAGTGATGTAGGTGCACGCTTTATTGAGAACATTGCGCAGGCCGCCGACGGACGTATTGAGCTGGCGGTTATGGTTCACCCTAAAAACATCACGGGAGATGACTTCGCCATGCTCAAGGAGCAGGGTGTTTCGATGATCCGTGTCTGCATGCGCCGCGATCAACTGGATGAAGGGCTGGCGACCTTGTCACTGGCCCGTGATCACGGCTTCAGTGTCAGCGCCAATGTGACGCATGTGACATCGCAGACGCCGGGAGCGGTACTCGACACGGCCGTTCGTGCGGAGGGTGCCGGTGCGGACATCATCTGTTGTGCGGATTCCAACGGTCATATGCTGCCGGCCGATGTGCACCGACTGTTCAGTCGTCTCGCAAGCCGGTTGCTGGTGCCGCTGGGGTTTCACGCCCATAACAATCTGTCGCTGGCGCTGGCGAATGCATCGGCGGCTATCGAGGCCGGTGCTGAATACATCGACACGTCCATCTGTGGCATGGGTAAAGGCGCCGGGAATCTTCACTTGAGCATGCTGGTGGCTTATCTGGAGCGTATTGGCGTCAGTCACGGTTTTGACCTGGTCAAGGTGATCGAATTGTCCGGTGTCACGGCCAGCTCGATACCGCATAACAATATGCCCAGTCCGCTGATGGATATCATTCTGGGCACTTACAACTTCCCCTACGATGTCAGTCAGCGGGTGCGAGATACGCTTGAACGGTTTCAGTTGACCTCCGAGTACCGAGCGATCGAGGTCATGCATCAACAGGACAAAGTGGCGCGTCTTGCTCCGCGAGCGGTGTTGTCGAATATCTTCAGCGACCTGTCGAAAAGCGTAAAAGGATTTGCGCTATGACCGCTCACATATCCCGCAAGCGTATATGCATTCTGCCCAGCGACGGTATCGGCATTGAGGTCATGGAGGCGGCGCTTCCGGTGATTGCAGCATTGAACCTGCCGTTTGATCTGATACCGGCGGATATCGGCTGGGAATGCTGGAAGCGCGAGGGTGAAACGGTTCCTGCTCAGACCTGGGAAGTCATGGCCAGCTGTGACGCAACGTTGCTGGGGGCAATAACCAGCAAGCCGCTGGCAGAGGCGGAAGCAGAGCTGCCCTTGGCACTTCAGGGCCGGAACCGCCGCTATGTCAGCCCGGTCATTCAGCTCAGGCAGAACCTGGACCTTTACGCCAATGTACGCCCGGTTACCGACATGACCGGTGAAGACAGATTTCGCTTTGTCGTGATCAGAGAAAACACCGAAGGTCTTTATGCCGGGCTGGACTTCGGGCATGTCCCGGATGCGCTGGTGCCCTTGCTTGAAGAGCGCGAAGCACTTGGCGCGCCGTGGCAGCGAGCAGGGCAGGAGGATGCGACCGTCACGTTGCGCCTGCAGACGCGAAGTGGTTTGACTCGTATTTTTGAATACGCATTCGATTACGCGCGCAAGAACACCTTCACCCGGGTCACGTTTGTCGACAAGCCGATGGTGCTGCGGCACAGCAGTGCGTTTGCACGGGATATTTTCGAAGAGATCGCACAGCGTTATCCGGACATAACCGGTGTCATCGAAAATGTCGATGCGGTTGCCTTGTGGATGGTGCAACGGCCCGAACGCTTTGGGGTGATTGTTGCCGAGAACATGTTCGGCGACATCCTTTCCGATCTGGGCGCTGGCGTAATGGGTGGCCTTGGTTTTGCGCCCAGCGGCAACTTTGGTAATTCAGGTGCTTACTTCGAACCTGTACATGGCAGTGCGCCTGCTCATGCAGGGTTGAACAAGGCCAACCCCAGCGCAATGTTCATGGCCATTGCACTGATGCTGGAACATCTGGGATACCCGACCCAGGCGGCATGTATTACCCGCGCCGTCAGCCTGGTTTCACAATCTGGCGTACGCAGTTACGACCTTGGCGGTTCCCACACCACAGGCCAGGTGGGCGATGCGATTGTCCAGCAGTGCATCGAGTTGCGGGCCAGCTTTGTCGAGTACCGCACCGGGCAGGCCTCAGTTCAGGGAGAACGTTATGTCAGCGCACTTTGAAACGGTGGCAATTACGCAAACTGTGCTGGACGCATGTGAACATCTGGATACCGCTTCACTGTCTGACGCACTGGACAGTCTCGGGATCAACGGAGGGCTGCCGGGTATTGTTTCGCAAGTGCCGGGCACTCGTTGTGTCGGTGTTGCGTTCACCGTGCAGTACGAAGCTGTCGATACGCCAACGGCATTCAAGGGGGCTGCCAACTACATCGATCAGGTGCCTTGCGGCGCGGTGATTGTTTCTTCCAACGCCGGGCGTCACGACTGCACGGTATGGGGCGATATCATGACTCACTTCGCCTTGGCCAACGGCATCAAAGGCACTGTTATCGATGGCGTGGCACGTGATATCGATACCGTTATCAGGTGCAACTATCCATTGTTCAGTCGTGGCCGTTTCATGCAGTCAGCCAAGAACCGCGCGCAACTCAAGGCGGTACAAGTGCCTGTGGTCATTGATGGCGTTACTGTCCGGCCCGGTGACCTTCTGGTCTGTGATGGCAGCGGCTGCGTGGTGATTCCACAGCAACTGGCCGCCGAGGTTGTACGCCGTGCCCAGGCGGTCGAGCAGACTGAGCGCAGGATTATCGAAGCCATATCTGCGGGCTCGACACTGGAGAATGCCCGCAGCACCTATCGTTACGACCAACCCTGGCTGACTGACACTGAAAAAGTCAGCGTGGGAGAGCGGCCATGAATCAGACTTCCCGATTGGCTGCACACGCAAATGTGCCAGAACCTCACACTCGACACAGCGCATTCGAGTCTCCCGACATTGATGTCGCTGCCTTCAAGAAAGCCATGCGCCGCCTGACGTCGACCGTCACCCTTGTGGCAACCGAACATGAGGGCACGCCTTACGGTATGGCAGCCACTGCCGTCAGTTCGGTATGCAGTGACCCGCCGTCCATTCTGGTGTGCATCAATCACAGCGCCAGCGTTTACCTGCCTTTGCTTGAGCGGGGAAAGTTCTCGGTCAACCTTTTGCAGACCGGGCAGGCGCAACTGGTCAGTGTGTTTGGCGGAGCGGTCAACGGGCCTGCGCGGTTTGAAAGCGGAGATTGGCAGCAGGACCAGGGAGTGCCGTATCTGCGCACCGCCCAGGCGACGCTTTTCTGCTCGGTGGCCCAACGAATGACCTGCGGCACTCACGAGATCATTATCGGGCTGGTCGAGAAAACAGCAGTGGCCGAGGTGATTTCACCGCTGCTCTGGCAAGACGGTAAACCGGCGGCTTCAACGCCGCTTCTGGTTTGACTACTTGTTCTTATACTTCTTTTTATAAATGGAACTGATTATGAAAATGGAATTGTTCGACGCTCAATCCGTCACCGATGACAAGGCGGTGTATCTGATCAATGTTGTGCAGGTCAATGAAGGTGCCCAGGATCTGGCTATCGAGATTCTTGAAGAAACGGTCAGTTATGTCGCACGGACTTACAGTGCGTTCAAATGGAGCCGGTTGATGAAGAGCACGGATGGCAAGACCGTCATCAATCAGGCGCAATGGAGTGATCGCAGTCAGTTCGAGTCGCTTTTTACCGACAAAGAGTTTCTGTCGCGATACTCCCGGCTAAAGGAAACCGGTACCTGGGAATACCACCTCTATAACGTGGCCGAGTACATCACCCCTGAAATTGCACTACAAAAAGCGGGTTGATCCACTAACTGCAGAGGAGGGCGGCGTATACGTCGCCTTCGTTTGACATTCACCCGGCTTTTCACAGGTATCAGCTATGGTCACGATCAATACAGCACTGACTTCTCTTCTTGGAATTGAACATCCTCTGATTCTGGCACCGATGGGCGGGGCGTCCGGAGGGCGTCTGGCAGCTGCGGTTTCCCGGGCCGGTGGCCTTGGTCTGGTGGGTGCCAGTTACGGCGACCCGCAATGGATGGCGCGTGAACTGGAGATGATGCAGGACGTGCAGCAACCATGGGGTGTGGGCCTGGTGATGTTTACCGTGGCGAAACAGTTCGAATTGCTTGAGTTGGCTCTCGAGTACCGTCCGGCAGTGGTTGCGTTGTCGTTTGGTGATGTACGTCCTTTCGTCCGGCCCATTCAACAGGCCAATGCCAAAGTCATCGTTCAGGTGCATGACGTCGACCAGGCGCTTTATGCACTGGACGCCGGTGCCGATGCGTTGATCGTGCAAGGCGCCGAGGCGGGTGGTCACAGTTTGCGACGCTCGTCATTGCCGCTGTTTCCGGCAGTTCGCGACGCGGTGGGTGAGGATGTTGTGCTTATCGGTGCTGGCGGGATTGCCGATGGGCGTGGAATGGCCGCTGCGCTTGCGCTCGGCATGGATGGCGTGATGATGGGAACGCGCTTTCTGGCTTCACAGGAGGCACTGCCTTCCGAACGGGTAAAACAGCGCCTGTTGCAGGCTGTCGCGAGCGATACGGTGCGAACCCGGATCTTCGATGAGGTACGCGGCATCGACTGGCCGCAGGGCTACAGCGGACGAGTGATCGGCAATGACTTTTCCGATAGCTGGGTGGGTGAAGAGCATGCTTTCGCTGCGTCGGCCGGTCAACTGCGCCTGGACTATGAAGCTGCGCTGGAGGCCGATGATGTGAGTATCAGGGCCATCTGGGCTGGCGAGGTGGCGGACCTGATCAAGGAGGTGCTGCCCGCACAGCTCATTATCGAGTCAACCCTGCGCGGCTATGCCGCCAGTGTTGAACGTCTGCGCACGACCCGCTGACCCGTCAGGATGGATCAACGACCGGACCCGCTCGAAACAGCGGGTCTTGTCATTTTTGCAGGAGCAAAAGCCATGAGTCATTGCATCACCTGCCAGACCTTCGGTGTCGGGCAATCAAGCGTATTCATTCTTTCACCGGTGATGCCGGTCTGGGACGCGGGTGGCTTCGCCAAGCCGCTGATCGAGCATTTCACTGCGGCGGGTTATCAGGTTACGGTTTTTGATTCCCTGTCCCTGCCGGTCAAGGCGGGTGAAGACTTTGACGGGTTTACCCAGCGCTGGGTCAGCGCGCTAGAGCCTTGGGGTGTGCCGGATGTACTCGTCGGCGTGGCCTTGGGTGGTGCGTTGGTACAGGCGTTGGCAGGCACTTCATTACTGCGTTCGACACCTGCGTTGTTGCTGCTTTCTTCCCCCGCCAAAGCCGATGCGCTGCTGGATTCCAGGCTGGGAGGTATGGCGGATCTGGCAGAACAAGGGCATGTCGAGCAAGCCAAACGCCTGCTGGACGATCTGGTATTGCCTGAAGGCAAGAAGCACGAGCACTCGCCTGTCAGCGAGAATGACGCAACGCTTTCAACCCAGGGACAGCGTCTGACCCTGGGGTTCCGGCTATTGAGCGGTCTGGATGTCAGCGAGTACCTGCTCGATTACAAAGGGCGTGTACTGAGCGTGTTTGGCGGGAAGTCCCAATTGGTGGGGGCGGGTCATGTGCTGCGTATCAAAGGCCACAAACAACGCTCACTGTGTGTGCCTGATGGCGGGATGCGTCCGCTGGCGGATGATCTGGACCGGGTGCTGGAGAGCATTGACACATTTCTGATCGCCAGTGCGGAGTGTGCGCTATGAGTCAGATCGAGGCACCAGGCTTCATTGATGTGCATTACCATGCCAATCCTGATGCGTTTATTCGCCGTCATGGCGCGATAGAGGCGGGCAGGCGCTACGCCGCGGTGCAGGGCCGGGTCGTATTGAAAAATCACCTGGGGTGCACGGCGGCCCAGGCATGGGAAGCACGCAATCAGGGTTTTCCGGTCAGCGGTTCAGTGGTTCTGAACGAGATCGCTGGCGGCATCGACTACCGCGTGGTCGAGCGCAGTCTCTGTTTGCGCGGCGATGAACCTGGACGTTTCATTGTCCACTTGCCAACCGTCACCGGCAGAACGCATACCAGCACGCTGGCCCGTAACCTGAGCCATCCGCTGTTGCGCGAAAAGCCCATCAAGCCTTCCAGAGTGACAGCGCAGAACGGACGCCTTACGCCGCAGACGCTGGATATTCTCAAAATGGCCCGTGATTATCCGCTGGTCATCTCGACAGGGCATGCCGACGCCGATGAAGTCAGGATGCTGATCGAGGAGTCACTGCGCATCGGTGTGCCAAGGCTGATGCTCAATCAGCCTGCCAACCCGTTGACCGGTCTGAAAGCAGCCGAGCTTGCGGTGATTGGCAGTGAACCCTCGGTCTACATCGAACAGACGGCGCTGACCTACTTGTTGGGCTATCAGGACCGGCAGGATTTCACCAAGGTGTTGAGTCATGTTCCCAATGTGGTCTACAGCTCGGACCTTGGGCAGACCAGTCAGATCGACGTGCACGAGTGGCTGTCGATGAGCGGGCAGTGGTTCGACGCGTTCGGTTTGAGTTGCGAGCGCCGCGCCGAGATGACTCTTTTGAATCCACAACGCATGTTGGCCATTTAAACCGTTCGGATAGGACTCCCTGGCTAACTACGCCAGGGAGTCCTCATCATCAGGCTACTTCGGCGGCTACTCTCGGAGTGGTTGTCTCGACAGTGATTGCTTCGCGCAGGCCCGCCTGTTCCATCAATGGCAGTGTTTCTCTGACGAAATCCTTTATGCCTTCGTGGTAATCCAGCCATGTCAGTGCGATGCCATCGATCCCCCAGTCAGAGTATTTCTTGAACAGTTCCACGATCTGCTCCGGAGTGCCTACCAGCGGCACGCCTGCAAATCCTGCCTTGAAATGAAAGCGAAAACGGACCGCGTCTTCCGGAGTGAAAATACCGGTCTGAATGCCCAGTTCGCGGGTGATGATATCGCAGCCCTCATCGTCACCCAGCTTGTTGGCGTAATGGTCCAGGTATTCGTCCGCTTTTTCTTGCGTGTCCTTCTGCACCACATAGCCGTAACACCATATTTTTATATCGCGGCCGAACTCTTGCCTCGCCAGGTCCTTGTAGGATGCAATCTGCTGACGCACGGCATCTTCACCGTCCAGGTGTTTGACGATCAGGAAGGCCGCATCACAGTGCTCGGCACAAAACCGTTTACCGCGCGGCGACCCGCCGGCATTGATCAGATAAGGGTTGTTGAGGGGTTGGGGCTGCGAGATAGCAGCGCAGATGTTGAAATACTCACCTTTGAAGTCGAACGGATTTTTCTGCTCCCAGGCATTTTTTGCAATGTGCAGCCACTCTTCCGCGTAATCGTAGCGTTTGTCGTGTTCCATCATCTCGCCGTTGAACATGCGCATTTCCGCGCCGTACCAGCCGCACAGAATGTTCAGCCCGAAGCGCCCGCTGCTGATGTGATCGATGGTCACCGCCTGCTTGGCTGCGAACAGCGGGTGAACCGTGGGCAGGTGCGATGTGGTGAACACGGCAATCTGGTTGGTCAGGGCGGCAATACCGGCAGCCCAGGTGTAGGTTTCGAAACAGACACCGCCGGTGTTGTTGGTGCCGCCAAAACCTTTCCAGCGGCCTACCGGTATGAAGGCTTCAAACCCCGCATCGTCGGCCACCCGGGCGATCTCCAGATTACCTGCCCAATCGTCTCCGCGAAGGCGTTCCGGCGCATTGGTGACGGTGCAGCCGCCCTCGGTATTGGTGGAGAAAACACCCAGCTGTATCTTGTTGCGGCTGCTGCGCATAGGGTTAGGTTTTATCGGATAAGCTTTTTCAGTGCGCATGATGACCTCCCAGGTCGGTTTTATGTCGTTCTTCCCTGCTAGATCCTTTGCCGACAGTGGCCGTGCAGGCGAAATACTCGCTCAGGCATGCTCACTGCGTCGGGTCGGGAAATACGGCAGCACATACTCTTCCAGCTCCTGTAACACTTCCGTGGCCGGACGTCTCAGTGGTTTCAGGTTCAGCGCAACATGCGAAACACCCTGTTCCCGTTGACGCTGCCACAGCTCGATGAGGGCGTTGCGCCCGGTACTGATGCCACGGCCGACTTTCATGGGCGCGTCCTTGTTGTCCTCCAGATCAAAGAACGTCGCATAACCGTAGGGCTTGAACCGTTTCTGCTCATTGGCATCGCGCCAATGATTGATCACGTCGGGCAAGGTATTGAAGCCACTCTGATGCCATATCCAGCCGTCCATATGGTTGGCCAGCCATTTGATGTCCTGCTGACAGCGACCGATGGCGATCATAGGCAGTTGCCCGAAAAAAGGTTTTGGCAGTAGGTCCAGCGTGCCATTGAGTTTCCCGTAGTGGCGCGATGTGAAAGCCGGAAAAGAGTGCTCGGTCACCGCGTGCAGCATCTCGACACCCTCTCTGAAGCGCTCTGCGCGTGTGTCGAAATTCTCGCCGAATGCAGGGTATTCGCTGGGCCGGTCGCCCGTCGACAACCCCAGCAGGAAGCGTCCCTCCAGCAACACATCCACGCTGCAAGCCTGTTTGGCGACCATCAGCGGATTGCGCAGCGTCATTACGATGCCGGCTGTACCGATGCAGATTTGCGTGGTCACCGCAGCAAGCAGTGCTGCATACACAAAAGGGTCGAATATCTGCCCAGCGTCGCCAAAACCCGGGTCGAGAAGCGGTACGTCTCTCAGCCAGAGTGCTGCAAAACCGGCTTTGTCGGCCTGTTTTGCGAGGGCAATGTGATTTTTCATGGTCGGCGCTGCCGCGTCGGGATAGCCTTCCAGCGGCGCAATCAGGCCGAAGGTGAGATGGCCCGGTGCGAACACCTTTGCAAAGGCAGGATGCCGCTGTGTGCTGGTCATTTCATGTGGACTCACTTGGCCTCTCCCGCCAGATCAAGCGTGTCGGATGGTTCGAGTGGCGGTTCGTCATGAGCGCGCACGCGACCGAGCAGGACAAAGACTGCCACTGCCGTCAGCACGGTAGCGGCGCTGAGAATGAATAGCAGATTGCGGAACGCGGTGGCGTACTGTTGGTGCAGCAGCTCTGCCTGGCCGGGCAGAAGACCGATCGCATTCTGCAGGTCGCCCAATGCGGCGCGGTTGGCAGCTTCTGTCACAACATCAGGCGCGACACCCGTCAGGGCGTCGAACAGGCCCCACTGAATGAACGTGGCGAGCAGTGCGCCTGCGAACGCAATGGCTATGCCGTCGGCAGAAACGCGCACGGCATTGAAGATGCCGGTAGCCATACCGGCGCGTTCCTTTTCAACCACACTGATCGCCATGCCATCCATCAGCCCCCAGGGCAGACCGATGCCGATGCCGATCAAGGCCATCGGCAGCAAGGCGGTTTTGATTGCTCCGCTGTCCAGCGCCAGCGCGAGCCACAGCAGGCCGACAGCCACCAGCAGCAGACCGATACCGGACAGCAGCCCTGAGGTAAAACGACGTGCCAGTTGCGCGGCAAGCATCGGTACGATCAGCAGGGGCGCGGCCAGTGCGGTCATCATCTGCCCGGTTTCCAGCGCGCTGAGTCCGTCGATGCCAATGAAGCGTGCTGGCAACATGATGATCAGCACGACAAAGAAAAATGCCGGACTGGCGGCAAGAATCTGCACGCCAACAAAGCGCGCGCTCTTGAATAACGACAGATCGAGCATGGGTCTGGCCACGCGCCGTTCCACTGCAATGAATATCCAGAACAGCAACAGTGAACCGAAAATGCCGCCCATGACCAGTGGATGGGTCCAGCCGTCTTCAGGGGCGAGCAGGATTGCGTAGGTGAACAGCGTCAGTGCCGCGGTAAAGCTGATAGCGCCCGGCCAATCCATGCCGGTGGCATTGGGGTCTCTGGATTCTGTAGCGCTGGAAAGCACCAGAAAGAATCCCGCCACCCCAATAAGAGCCGTTGCGTGAAACGACCATTTCCAGCCAGCCGAGTCCACCAGAGAGCCCGCCGCGAGAGGGCCGAAAGCCAGGCCTATCCCGAACGTCGTACCGAGCAGGCTGAACACTCGGGTGCGGTCAGCGCCATGGAAGGTCTGGGCAAGCGATGACATTGCGCCAGCGAACGCTGCTGCACCGCCCAGCCCCTGAATCAGGCGAAGTACATCAATCTGCACGACGGATGAGGCCATCGGAATGGCAAAGGTGGACAGCACGAATATCGCCAGTCCGATCAGCCATACGCGTTTCCTGCCGTAGATATCCGTCAGGCTGCCAGCGGCCATCATGGCGCTGCCGTAAGTCAGGATGTAAGCGTTGATAACCCATGTCAGCTCGACGGCTGATCCGCCCAGCGCCTTGTTTATCGAGGGCAGAACCACGGCAGGGCCAGTGAAGCACAACGGAATCAGGATGCCTGTCAGGCAGGCGGCAAACAATTGTCCCCAGCGTCTGGTAGCAGACGATGCGTGAATCTGGCTTGCTGAAGTCATGTGCAATTTCCCTGTGAAGCGTGCGCAGTTTTCGGTGCATTGCACGCATTTATCCAAGGGCAGTTGCCCTGTCGGGAGATTAGGGGTTGCGTCTGTAAACAAAAACAGGCTTATGTTCCGAAGGTATAGGACACGGCTGTCCTTAATAGGAGTGGGTATTGGAATCGCTCGGTAGCATTGCGGTGTTTGTTCTGGTCGCGGAAACACGGAGTTTTACCCAGGCTGGAAAGCGGCTGGGTATTTCATCGTCGGGGGTAGGCAAGAGTATCGGCCGTCTGGAAGAGGGCCTGGGTGTCAGGCTTTTTCATCGCAGTACGCGCAGTATTGCCATGACTCTGGAGGGCTCGATATTTCTGGAGCGCTGTCGCCGTATTCTGTCGGAGCTTGAAACGGCGGAAATGGAGTTGAGCAATGCCAGGGACCTGCCCAGAGGCCGGTTGCGCATCAGTCTGCCATTGGTCAGCGGCCTGGTCATGCCGGTCATTATCGAGTTCATGCGCACCTATCCCGATATCGAACTGGACATCGATTTTTCCGACCGCATGGTCGATATCATCGAGGAAGGCTTTGATATCGTCCTGCGCACGGGAGACCCTGGCGACTCGGGCCTTATGTCGAGGCGGATGGGTGGCTTTCAATTGAAAATCGTCGGCGCGCCGGACTATTTTGCCCGGCGCGGGACACCTCAACATCCAGCAGACTTGAGTCGGCACGCCTGTCTGTTGCACAAGTTTCCCTCTTCGGGCAAATTTGAGCACTGGCCGCTACGTCGCGAGGCCGGTGCCGATGATCTCGATTTGCCCCAGGTGATGGTGTGTAACACGACGGAAATTCTTGTTGATGTTGCGCGGGCGGGGTTGGGAATTGCCTGCCTGCCGGACTTCATGATTTCATCGGCCATTCGCAGTGGCGAGTTGGTGCCAATACTGACCGACTACACGTTGCACACCGGAAGTTTCAGGTTGCTCTGGCCATCGAGCAAGCATCTTTCCCTGCGCCTGCGGGTATTCATCGACTTTATGCACGCCCATTTGTTTGCTCCTGCGTCTGTGTAACTGCGCGGACCGAGCATGTAGCACCTGACGAGGAGCATTGGCATGTACACGCTTTTTGGCACAGAGGGTTCGGGGTCCGCAGCCATCGAGATAGCGCTCTGGCGCTGCTCGGTTCCTTTTACCTTGTTCAGGGCCTGCGCGTGGGAGGAGGGGCCAGGCAAGGAAGCATTGCGGCGGGTCAACCCATTGCTGCAGGTGCCCACACTGGTCCTGGCCGATGGCACGGTGCTCACCGAAAGCGCTGCAATTCTGATTCATCTCGGACTTGAGCATCCCGAATCCGGGCTGCTGCCCAGCAAGCCTGCCCTGCGCGCTCAAGCCCTTCGCGCGCTGGTCTACATCGCCGCCAACTGCTACGCCCCGATCGGGATTATCGATTACCCGCAGCGCTGGCTGTCGGGGTCCGACGAAACGCTGGATGCGCTACTCGAAACCGGCACCCGCGTGCGGTTGCATGAAAACTGGGAGACATTCGCGGATCTGTTCGCTAACGCAGGCTTCTGGCGTTGTGATGATCCCGGTGCAGTGGAGATTCTGGCCAGTATCGTGACCAGATGGGGCGGTGCGCGCGAGCATCTGCATACCACCCGGCCTGACTTTCATGCGCTGCTGTTGCAGGTCGACGCTCAGCCGGTGGTCAGCGCGGTGATAAGGCGTCATTGGGGCTTGAGAGGTCTGGAGGCGTGATTAAATTGAAGACGTGACGCCAGAATGGACTCAACCATCGTCTCTTAGTCGGCTGTAAGAAATACCCGCTAATTCAGCGGCCCCAGCACCTTTCGATAGCGCTCGTCGCCATTACGGGTTTGTAGCGTGAACACGATTTCCAGCCCGTCGGGATTGTCTTCCTTGTGACTGTCGAGCGGTTGCCAGCCTCCGACATTTCTCCAGACCCTTATTTTTGCCTCGACGACCTGATCGAGCACCGCTATTCCTTCGTCGGGAGCGGGTAGGGGGTAGCGGTTGCTGCTGTCTGCGGCTGCGCGATACAGAGTGTTGTCTTTTAGCCACCAGCGGATTCGCTGCAGTCCTTCCCCAGCCGTGGCCGCACTGCGAATGACGTCAAGGCGCATACCGTTCCTTTCCGCACTGCGAATACTGATGGGCATCAACGTTTTTGCCTGCTGATCCGGTTCTTCGCCAGGCAGCGGTTTTTGCAGCTCGACCCCAGCACGCATGGCCACGTCGCGCTCCAGTTGGTTCAGCGCTCGCAGTACGGACTCGGTGTGCCCGGTGCTTTCGCGTAACTGGATATCGGTGCGAGTCATGCTCTCCAGCCCACGCCAGGCAATGAGGCTGACGATGGTCATCAGCAGGATAGCCACCATTACTTCCAGTAATGTGAAGCCGCTTTGCCTTGCCTTCATGGAGGGCTGACCACCTGCAGTTGACCCAGCGCGCTACGCTGCAGGCTCAAGGATCGTTCACCGTCAGAGAGCTGAATGCGCAGCGGTGCGACGATCCATTCGGGACCTGACACCACTCGCTGCGCCGGGTCTACAATGATGCGTATGGAGGGTGTTTCCCAGGCTCTGAAACGCAGCTGCGGGTCGTTCATGAAGCGGTCGTAGCCCACGCCGTGCTCGGCACGTCGTGCGAAACCAAAGCCTTTGCCATCGACCAGCAAGGTGATTGGCCGACCGTCGACCCTGGCCTCGATCTGTGCAATGTGAAGCATATGTGCGAGGCGTTCAGCGTCCTTGCGCAGCAAAGCGGCAGGATCGGGTTTGATGCTCATGCTCACCGTTACGCTGACGATGCCAATGATGACCAGAACCACCATCAACTCGATCAGGGTAAAACCCCGTTGTGTGTCCATACTCATGATCGGTGGCTCCCTGATGACGCTTGCATACGGATCAACGCGGGTGCCAGGCATTCTGATGCAGTGATGTAGACTGCCCCGGCAGACGAACAGGAGGTTCAGTCATGGCATTTTCGTTTCATCCATTATCAGCGCCGCGCCTGGTGCAATCGACGGCCTTGATTGCAGCACTGGCGGGTATCGCGCTCTGGTCGTCGTTGCTGCTTGCTCCCGAGCCTGTACGTGTACCCTTGCCGGAAAGCGCTGCTCCCGCTGCCGATGTCGGTAGTCCTGCCCGACAGTGGTTCGCCAACCAGCCGCTTCAGGTCCGGATAAAGGTCACCGGGGTCATGGCCGGGAGCAAAGGCGCAGTGGCGATTCTCACTGTCAACGATAGAACTCCGCGTAGCTATCTGGCGGGCGAGTTGCTCGCCAGGGATGTACGGCTGGTGGCTATCGAGAGTGATGGAGTCGTGATCGAGCAGGGCACCGAGCGCACACGATTCAAGGTCACCAGCCTGGCGGGCCTGCCGGAGTTGCCCAGCCTGCTGCGTCGTTGAAACGCTCATGGAGACTCTTTCGGCGGGCGTGGGATGGCGATAACGGTATCGAGGCGGGCCAGTGGCGGCGCTTTATTGTCCCGCTGTAATACTCGCAGATTGACCCGCATCAACATTCCGTCTGCACTGGCTTTGAGCGTCTGTTCACAGGTCAGCGAGAGCCTGCCCTGATCGCAGTTGCGGGCTGTGAAACCAGGCCTGAGCCTTGCCATCATGCGTAATTCGGCCAGTTGGTTCTGCGCCTCCAGCAGCGCAATGGCGCGGTCGCGCAACACGCCGTTGTTGAAGGTCATTACCCCGCTCAGACGTGCGGCCGCCGCCATTGCCACAGCGATGATCAACAACGCGACCAACACTTCGATCAGGGTGAAGCCGTTCTCCTGGTGCGGTTGCAGCATGGGCGCCTCCTGGCAAATCCTCCTGCTCGATACAGGCAATAACGATAGCATCGGCCCAGCATCTGATCGTTCATGAATGGCTCACCATAAGGGTTGAGCAGATTTATCGTGCCACGCTGCTGCGGCGTCTACACTGCGAGGCAGATGAGGATCATCAAGGATATGGATATGGATGTCGCACGCGTCAAGCCTCGGTCTGGAGGCCGTCGCGGCCAGGACGGCTTTACCCTGATCGAAATCATGGTGGTAGTGGTTATTCTCGGCATTCTGGCCGCCGTTGTGGTGCCCAGGGTTCTTGACCGTCCGGACCAGGCGCGGGCTGCTGCTGCCCGGCAGGATATCGCCGGGCTGATGCAGGCGCTCAAGCTCTATCGCCTCGACCACGGCACTTACCCCAATCAGGCTCAGAGCCTGAAAGCTCTGGTCGAGCGGCCGGCCAACGTCAACAAAAACAACTGGCGCGCCTATATCGAGCGGCTACCCAACGACCCTTGGGGGCACCCCTATCATTATCTGAACCCCGGCGTTAATGGGGAGGTGGATCTTTTTTCTCTGGGGGCCGACGGTCAGCCCGATGGCGAGGGTGTCAATGCCGATATTGGCTCTTGGCAGCTTTGAACATGCCGCTGAGCACTTACCCGTCAAGCGCAATCAGGCAAGGCGGCTCGGCAATTATCGGTGCCCTGCTGACCGTCGCGCTTGTCGCGGTCATCGCTGCCGGTATGCTGACCCGTCAGAGCGTCATGATTCGCACGGTAGAAGCCGAGCAGTCGCGTATCCAGAACAGCGCGGCGCTGATGGCCGGGCTGGAGGCAAGCCGCATGCTGTTGTGGGATTCACTTCGCAAGAGCCGGGCGACTCATCCCGGTCAGGCGTGGGCGCAGCCCATCGGCCAGAGTCCATCCGATCAACCTGAAGAAGATTTTTACGCACGGCTGGAAGACCAGCAGGGCAAATTCAACCTGCGCAACCTGCTGCGCAATGGCCAACTGGAAATCGGTCAACTGCGCAGTTTCGAACGCTTGTGTCAGATGATTTCCATCAGTGATGTTCTCTGCCAGAGCATCAGCCAGCGGGTGCTTGGTTCATACACACGTTTTTCGACTTCGGTAACAGGCGCGGTCAGCGGCACGTTCGCGAGTGGGCGGGATAGTTCTTCGGCGATGCACAAGCCCATCCCTGCATCATTGGTGACACTGCGCAGTCTGGATGATCTGCAAGGGATGCATGGTTTGAGCGATCAGGTACTGGAGCGGCTGAAACGCCACGTGTGCATTCTGCCAGTCAATACCTGGGTCAACAGCAATACGGCGAGTGCGGAGGTACTGGCAGCGGTGGTGCCCGGTTTGTCATTGCCCAGTGCGCAAATGGTGGTGGCCGAGCGCGACAGGGGACAGTGGTTTGCCTACCGTCTGGAAATCATCGCTCGCATGCAGGTGCCGACCCAGGCGGCTGACGCGCTTGAAATCGATGTAGTAAGCGAGTGGTTTGTGTTCCGTGGCAAAGCACGTAGAGACGGACGTCAGGTCAGCATGGAGGCATTGCTGTATCGGCGCGATCACAGCGTGCCTCATGTTGTCTGGTCGCGGATCGGCGTATGAGCCGGTTGCGGATCGCCCTGCCTGCTCTGGAACAACTGAACCCGGAGACGTCACTGCTATTCGCCCGGCTGGACAGCCAAGGGAAGGTTGTTGAAAGCGGCCTGAGCAGTTTGCTGGACTTGAAGCAGGGCGGCGCACTGCAGCCGGTGGAAGCGTTTCTGCATCCGCTGGACAGTCTGCTGGCCCGGATCGAGACGCCGCCGCTGTCTGCGTCGCGGGTCAGAAGCGCTGCACTGTTAGCCGCCCAGGGACTGATACTGGGCGGCAGTGAGCTGATGCACATCGCAAGTAGCCCGCGCTATGCCGACGGGGCCGTTTATCTGGGCTGGTTACCCGTAACTGCGCTGGAACATCTGAGCCGATTGCTGAGTCAGTCGCGTCTGTCGTTGCGCGGCCTTTACCCTGCGCCCTATGGCCTGCCTGTGCCTGCACCGGGTCAAGTCAGTGTCTTGCTGCGTGATGAGCACTGGCTGCTGCGTCACAGTGCCGGTCAAGGCAGCGTGCACCCGCATCTGACCGAGACCCCTGATGCGCACCTGGCCAACGGCAGCGAGTTGCACCGGCTGGACGACGAGGGCACAGCAAGCCCGGAAACATCGGCTGGCCTGCTCTTGGGCGGGCCGTCACCCGGCTGGAGCCTGCATGCTGGAATGGGGGCGGCGAAAGTC
Organism: Pseudomonas sp. RGM 3321; assembly: GCF_022836805.1. Taxonomy (NCBI): domain Bacteria; kingdom Pseudomonadati; phylum Pseudomonadota; class Gammaproteobacteria; order Pseudomonadales; family Pseudomonadaceae; genus Pseudomonas; species Pseudomonas sp. RGM 3321. The sequence goes on along the minus strand of NZ_JALHBH010000114.1, from coordinate 153,281 downwards.
AAAACATCGGGCTGGACCGCCGCATGGGTCTGTTGCGGGTTGGCTGTCGGGGTGTGGGCGCTGGGCTTGAATCTGTACGCCGCTCGCGAAGCTGCCCGAGGACAGCAACTCAAGGCCGGTATGGTGCAGCGGGTCAGTCAGGCCTTTCCTCAGTTGCCGGTCATTCTCAATCCTCTGCAGCAGGTCCGGCAGCAGGTGGCGGCACTCGACAGCGGTTCAGCCACCGGCACCGACAGCGGATTCGAACACCTGGTAAAAAACGCCGCTGAAGCGCTGCCGTTCCTGGCTGGCAGCGTGCAGCGCCTGACCTACTCGGATGGCCGCCTGCAACTGCAACTGTTGCCCGATAACGCCCAGCCTGCTGTTGACGATACGTTGCAGCGTTCGCTGGCGCAGGTGGGACTGGCAGCCAGTCGCGATCATCTCACCTGGAACCTGAGCCAGATGCCTGATCCAGCGGCCGATGCGCCCGGCGCTACGCCGGAGAGCGACGTTGAATAGCCGAGTTTGGCAGCCATACGCCGACCGCTGGCGGCGACTGAGCGGGCGTGTGCGTGTTGTCAGGGTCGGCCTGTCGATCAGGGAGACGCGTCTACTGTTGATAGGCGCGCTGGTGTTGTGCTGCCTGGTGACGTGGCTACTGATGGTTCAGCCTGCACTGAAGAAAATCACGTATTGGCAGGTGCAAAACCCTGTGTTGAGCGCCCAGGCCGAGACGCTCGAAACGCTGCTCAAGCAGGTGAGCGTGCCGCAGCGCCGAACAGGCTCGCAGGATCTGCAGCCAGCCTTACAGCGCAGCCTTGAAGCCTTCGGGTTATGGGCTTATTGCCAGCTTAAGCAGGGCGGTGACGAGGCTGAGCGCAGTTGGCAACTGGCGTTCGATCACGCGCCAGCCGACGCAGTGATCGGCTGGCTGCTGGAGCAGCCGCAATTGTTTTCGTTACACATCAAGGACGCCAGCCTGCAACGTGCAGGCGAAGACGCTCAGGACCTGACAGGTCATCTGTCCGGGGTTGTTCGCATGGATCAGGCGCCGAGCGCAAAGGAAGCTTAATGAAGTGGTATCCCTTTACCTACACGTTGCCCTGTCGCAGGGTCGCGCCGTTTTTCCTGCTGGCGCTGAGCGCTTGCAGCACCACATCGCCCGCGCCGCCTGAGCTGGTAGAGAGCGAGCTGGGTCAACCGCTGGCCAGAACCTTACCCGTCAGCGATGCACATGATCGCCAGCGTGCGCAACCGAGCGTCGTGTCGGGACAGAAACACACGTTGTGGAACACCGCTCGCGGCCATACGCCAACCCGCAGGACAGGGGCTGCGCACGGTGCGCTGGGTGATCAGCCCATACAGCTGAATTTTGTCGAGGCCGATATTCAATCGGTCGTGCGGGCGCTTTCACGTTCCACAGGCCAGCAGTTTTTGCTGGACCCAAAAGTCACGGGCACACTGACGCTGGTCAGCGAAGGGCCGGTGCCGGCCTTTCAGGCTTATGAAATGCTCCTGGCAGCATTGCGCATGCAGGGTTTCAGTGTGGTGGATGTCGGCGGCGTGGCTCACGTCGTGCCTGAAGCCGATGCCAGACTGCTTGGCGGTCCTGTCTATAGTGCCGACAAACCTTCCGGGAACGGCATGCTGACCCGTACGTTTCGTTTGCAGTACGAAAATGCGGTCAATCTGATTCCGGTGCTGCGGCCTATCGTTTCGCCGAACAACCCGATCAACGCCTACCCCGGCAATAACACCATTGTCGTCACCGACTACGCCGATAACCTGACGCGAGTGGCGCAGATCATCGACGGTATCGACACGCCCAGTGCCATCGATACCGACGTGGTGACTGTGCACAACGGTATCGCGGTAGATATCGCCAGCATGGTCAGCGAATTACTGGATACCCAGGGCGGCGACGCGACCCAGAAGATCAGCGTGATTGGCGACCCCCGCTCCAACGCCATCATTATCCGCGCCGGCAGCCCGGAGCGTACCGAGCTGGCGCGTAACCTGATCTACAAGCTGGACAACGCTCAGAGCAACCCCAGCAATCTGCATGTTGTGTACCTGCGCAATGCCCAGGCGGGAAAGCTGGCCCAGGCCTTGCGGGGCTTGCTGACCGGTGAAAGTGACAGCGGTGCCAGTGATACCACCCGGGCGATGCTCAGCGGCATGGGCAGCACCGGTAACAAGAACGATGCGCAAGGCAGCAGCGGCGCAGGCACGGCCTCCGGTGCTGCGGCCGGCAGCGGTTATGGCCAGAGTAGCGCGTCGCCTTCGGTTGCCACAGCGGCTAGTCAGCAAGCCGAACAGAACACCGCGTTCAGTGCAGCCGGGGTGACCATCCAGGCTGATGCGACCACCAACACCCTGTTGATTTCCGCTCCGGAGCCGCTGTATCGCAACTTGCGTGAAGTCATCGATCAACTGGATCAGCGCCGTGCTCAAGTGGTGATCGAAAGCCTGATTGTCGAGGTCAGCGAGGACGATGCGAACCAGTTCGGCGTGCAGTGGCAGACCGGCAACCTGACTGGCAGCGGCGGCTTTGGCGGAGTGAACTTCGGCGGCAGCGGTTTCAATACCAGTGGCAGCACCAGCATCGACGTACTTCCCCCTGGCTTGAATGTCGGCGTGGTGAGGGGTGCGGTGACCATTCCGGGCATCGGCGAAGTGCTGGATCTGAAAGTGCTCGCGCGCGCCCTGAAGAGCAAGGGTGGCAGTAATGTGCTGTCCACGCCCAACCTGCTGACGCTGGACAACGAGGCGGCCAGTATCTTCGTCGGCCAGACCATCCCGTTTGTCACCGGCAGTTATGTAACGGGCGGTGGCGGCACCAGCAACAATCCGTTCCAGACGGTTCAGCGCGAAGAAGTCGGCTTGAAACTGAATGTCAGGCCGCAGATTTCCGAAGGCGGTACGGTCAAGCTGGACATCTATCAGGAAGTCAGCAACGTCGATCAGCGCGCCTCACTGGCGTCGGGCACCGTCACCAACAAGCGCGCCATCGATACCAGCATCCTGCTGGACGATGGGCAGATCATGGTGTTGGGCGGCCTGCTTCAGGACGGTTACAACCAGAGCAATGAAGCGGTGCCCTGGCTGTCGAGGATTCCGTTTCTCGGCGTACTGTTTCGAAACGAAGCGCGTTCGACCAGCAAAACCAATCTGATGGTATTCCTGCGTCCCTACATCATTCGTGACAGTGGCACAGGGCGCAACATCACGTTGAACCGTTACGACTTCATGCGCCGCGCACAGGGTAATTTGCGCCCCGAGCGTAACTGGATGCTGCCGGACATGCAGGCGCCGCAGTTGCCCCCTGCGGCAAAGGCAATTCCTGACCAGCAGCCTGCTGCCGGTCAGATGCCGCGGGCGGTCATTCGCGCAGTGCCTGTGCCATGAGTGCGTTGCCTTATGCCTGGGCCAGGGCGCAACGCATTCTCTTGCGTGAAACTGACGAGGGCGCGCTGCTGATCGTTTGCGACGCTACTCCCGGCTGGGCAATCAATGAGGCCCGACGGCAGTTCGGTCCGGCGCGTCTGGAACAGGTCGGCACGCATCAACTGGAGCGGCTTCTGGCCGCAGCCTACGCCGACACCGGCAGCGCGGCGGCGGTAGTGGGCGCAGCAGAAAACGAAGCTGACCTGAATCGGCTGATGCAGGATATTCCGGAAATCACCGACCTGCTGGACGCTCAGGACGGTGCTCCGGTAATCCGTATGATCAATGCATTACTGACCCAGGCAGCTCGCGACGAGGCCAGCGATATTCATATCGAACCCTACGAAAGCCATTCGGTGGTGCGCTATCGGGTCGATGGCAGCCTGCGTGATGTGGTATCGCCGCGCAAGGCGTTACATGGCTCGCTGGTGTCACGGATCAAGATCATGGCCCAGCTGGATATTGCCGAAAAGCGCTTGCCTCAGGATGGTCGAATCGCCTTGCGGGTGGCCGGCCGGCCCATCGACATTCGCGTCTCGACCGTGCCTACCGGCCACGGTGAAAGGGTGGTAATGCGCCTGCTCGACAAGCAAGCCGGTCGTCTGCGCCTCGAAACCCTGGGCATGGCCCCTGATGTGCTGGCCAGACTCGACAACCTGATACGCCAGCCCCATGGCATTGTGCTGGTCACAGGGCCCACCGGCAGTGGCAAGACCACCAGTCTCTATGCCGCATTGGCAAGGCTGGATGCCAGCACCAGCAATATCCTGACCGTGGAGGACCCGGTGGAATACGACCTGCCGGGTATCAGTCAGATTCAGGTCAACAGTAAAATCGACATGACGTTCGCTCTGGCATTGCGCGCCATTCTGCGTCAAGACCCGGACATCATCATGATCGGCGAAATCCGTGACCTGGAAACCGCCCAGATCGCGGTGCAGGCGTCACTGACCGGGCATTTGGTGCTGGCCACCCTGCACACCAATGACTCGGTATCGGCGATCAACCGGCTTGTCGACATGGGCGTCGAACCCTTTCTCCTCGCGTCTTCTTTGCTTGGCGTCCTGGCGCAGCGCCTGGTACGCCGTTTGTGCCCGCAGTGCAGACAACCCGACCCGACTGCGTCAGGCTGCTGGCGCCCGCAGGGGTGTGAGCGCTGTAGCGGTATCGGTTACAGCGGCCGCACCGGCATTCATGAGCTGTTCTGCATTGACGATGAGGTGCGCAGTCTGATCCATCGAGGGGCCGACATGCAGGCACTGAGGGCTGCGGCGCGCAATGCCGGCATGGTCAGCATGCGCGAGGATGGCCAGCGCTGGGTTTGCGATGGCACCACTGCTCCGGAAGAAATCATTCGTGTGACACGGGACGCTTGATGAGCCGCTATCACTATGAAGCTGCCGATGCGCAGGGCAGGATCGAATCCGGCCATCTGGACGCTGACAGTCAGGACGCGGTCATAGCTGATCTGCGCCAGCGGGGGCTGACTGCATTGCAGGTAAAGATCGATAGCCAGGCCAGCAGTCATGGGGCAGTGGGGCTGTTCAGTGCGCGCCTATCGGACGCTGACTTTGCCTCGGTGACCCGGCAACTGGCAAGCCTGCTGAGTGCCGGGCTGCCGCTGGATGAAGCATTGGGTGCCACGGTCGAGCAGGCCGAACGCCAACACATTATTCAGACCCTGAGCGCGATACGCACTGATGTTCGCACTGGCATGCGTCTGGCCGAAGCGCTGGCCGCCCGCCCCAGAGACTTTCCGGACATTTACCGGGCCTTGATCGGGGCTGGGGAGGAGTCTGGCGATCTGGCCCGGGTCATGGAGCGGCTGGCCGATTACATAGAAGAGCGCAACGGCCTGAGAGGCAAGATTCTCACGGCGTTCATCTACCCCGGCGTAGTGGGGCTGGTCTCGATTGCCATCGTTATTTTTCTTCTGAGCTACGTAGTGCCCCAGATAGTCAGTGCGTTTTCTCAGGCGCGTCAGGACCTGCCCAGGCTGACACTGGCCATGCTGGCCGCCAGTGATTTCATCCGTGCCTGGGGCTTAGTCTGTCTGGGCGTATTGCTGGCGGCGTTGTGGGGCTGGCGAATCTGCCTGCGCAACCCGGCTACACGCCTGAGATGGCATAGCCAGATCCTGCGCTTGCCCTTGATCGGTCGATTCGTGCTAGGACTGAACACCGCGCGCTTTGCATCGACCCTGGCGATTCTCGGTGCAGCCGGTGTGCCCTTGCTGCGGGCGCTGGACGCAGCGCGTCAGACCTTGTCCAACGATCGCCTCAGTCTGGCGGTGAGTGAAGCCACGTCCAGGGTCCGTGAAGGCGTCAACCTGGCGGTGGCGCTGCGGATGGAAAAGGTCTTTCCGCCGCTGCTGATTCACCTGATTGCCAGCGGCGAAAAAACCGGGGCTTTACCGCCCATGCTTGAGCGTGCCGCGCAGACCCTTTCCCGCGATATCGAGCGCCGCGCGCTGGGCATGACTGCGCTGCTCGAACCTTTGATGATCGTAATCATGGGCGGCGTAGTACTGGTGATCGTGATGGCTGTGATGCTGCCGATCATAGAGATCAATCAACTGGTCAATTGAGGGTCTCGATCCTGACGAAAGCTGTCTCTTCGTCCGGCGATAACCTGCTCGATAAAAGACCCTCATCGAGAGGGTCTTTTATCGTCCTGTACAACCGGCGTATCAGATTTTGCCAGCGCCGGCCTTGGCCTTGACATCGGCCGCAACCTTGTCAGCCGCCAGAGGGGTGTAGCTGTACGGAGGCGTCCAGCCAATACTGGTGCTCCAGGAGCAGCTGATGACACTGCCGTTTACCAGCGACCCGCTATCACGGTAGACACTGCCGCCATAGTCAGCCGCCACCTTGCTGCAACCACTGATGCCGCTGATATCGAGCACATTGCGCTCAGAGAAGATTTTCGAACCTTTACCGACGCCCTGGGCATACACAAACGGGTAGACCTTATGGCTGGTACTTCCAGTGTGATAGTTGTTGTAAAGATGAACCTGACCAAACCGTACTCGCGGCCCGCGAGAGGAAATATTCTCGAACAACGAGTTATGAATGGTCACCTTCAGTTTGCCGTCATCGGTTGTTTTACTGTCACTTGAACCGATCAGGTTATTCTTTTCGTGATTTCGGAACACGGAGTACGAGATGGTGACGTAGTTGGCGCCGTTCTTGACGTCCAGTGCGCCATCATGGTGTTGTTTTGGACGACCATTGGCCGTGCCGTTCTGATCATCGGTACGACGGCCGTCGGTAAACGTCACATGATCGATCCATACATTACTGGCACCTTCGACGGTCAGACCGTCGTACTCCGAGTTCCAGTTGCCAGCGCTGCCATCTTCCGGGTCCCAGACCGGTTCCGGGTCCCAGGGGTTTTCAATGGTCAGGTTGCGAATGATGACGTCGTTTTCCTTGGCGTAGAAAAACCCTTCCCTTATCTCGGCACTGCTGGAGGTGCCGACAATCGTGGTTTTGCCGGGGATGTCCAGGCGGGCGCGCTGCTTCATATCAGAGGTTTTGGTGTAAGGCTTGCCCTCGCTGACATCAATAAGCCCCGTCACCTTGATGATCCGGCCATTGCTGCCTGCCGACGCAGCCAGCGCTGCTTTCAGCTCGGCGGCGTTTTTCACCGTATAAATGTTATTCGCTGCTGCCCTTGAACCACCCTTGGTGCCACCGTTCTGCGTCGCCCAGCCGGTAGTGGCAACATCGGTGGCGATATCGGCGTGGGCAGACAGGCTGACAGACAATAGCGATACAAGAATGCCGCCCGTCAATGCGAGTGGCGTAAAACCATGAGGCTTCAACATATAATCTATTCCTTGATTAATGTGTGTACAACTTGCAGTCATTGCAATTGCGTGTCCCACAGCAAACATCCTGTTGCCAAGGCAGTAGCGCAAACAAAAAGTTTGCTGTCGATTGACTATAGTCCTGAATCGGAAAGCGGCGGTGTTGCGTGTGTATTCTTTTGTAAAAGAGAACCAATGCTGTTTATTTTTTAAGTGCATCTAACGCGCAATAAGTACATCGTTATCGTTGCGGTGATGGTGGTGTAATTCATACGCTGAATGCGTCCGCCGCAGCCCGTTATTCATCTAATGAATAACAAGACTGCGTGGGGCGCTCGTGAAGTAGTGGGGCGCTTAGTTTGTTAAATTGATCGGGCCCAGTATTCTCAGATAGAGATGCACGGTTGTCCCGTTTTCAGGTGCTGTTTCGACGCGTGCGCCTCCACCTGCGTTCACCGCAAACTCCTGCACCTGAACAAGGCCCAGGCCGGCACCCGGTTCGGAGCGTCTGGTGGTGAAGAAGGGTTCGAATATCTGTTCCTTGAGATCGGCGGCCATGCCAGGGCCGTTGTCAGCCATGCTGAGTACCAGGTAATCGCCTTCCGGCAATCGTGGATCTTCCTTGACTGACTCCAGTCGGGTGGCGATATGTACTTTGCCAGACCCTGACATTGCATCACGGGCGTTGGCCAGGAGGTTCAATACTGCGGCGTGCAACTGCGCTTCGGCGCACAGGACGCCCCAGCCCTGGGCGCAAAGGTCGAACGACAGTTCCAGATTGTCGCCTGCCGAGCGCAATAGCAGATCACGGGCGGCATCGATCCTTTCGCTGACATCGATGCAGATCAGTTCGGGGCCGTCCTGACGAACGCTGTCGAGTAAACGGGTGACCAGTTGTCGACCATGATCCACAGCCCGCAGGCCGGTGTCACTGAGCGTCTCGACATCGGTCGGGCGGCGCGAGCGCATGCGGACAAGTTGCAGGCTGGCGCTCAGCGCCTGGAGCAGGTTGTTGAAGTCGTGGGCGATACTCGCTGTGAGCATTCCCAGTGACGACACCCGCTGTGACTGGCGCAGGTTACGTTCCACGGCCAGGCTTTGACTCTGCGCGCTTTCGAGCCCCAAGGCCAGTTCTGCGGCATGGTGGTCGCGCTGCTGTGTAAGCAGGCGATATTGCATCAAGGCTGCGGTCTGGCGGGCCAGTGCCAGCAGTGCCAGACGTTGTTGTTCGGTCAGAACACGCGGCCAGATATCGATTACACACACAGTGCCCAGCGCATGGCCCGTATCGGTGCGAATCGGTGCGCCTGCATAAAACCGGATATAAGGTGGGCCCAGCACCAGGGGGCTCTCTTTGAAGCGAGGGTCGGTGGTGGCATCTTCTACGACCAGCACATCGGAAGGTTGCAGGATTGCGTGTGCGCAGAAGGCCAGATCGCGATGGGTCTCTTTGACGTCCAGGCCGACGCAGGCCTTGAACCACTGGCGTTCCCGGTCAACCAGCGAGACCAGAGCGATGGGCGCGTCGCACAGCGTGGTAGCGAGCAGCACAATGTCGTCGAAGTCCTGCTCGGGAGCGCTGTCCAGTATCCTGAGATGCTCAAGAGACAGGACTCGTTCTTCTTCGTTGGCAGGAAGTGGCGCAGGGTGGTGGGTCATGGGGCGCACCGCGATCAGATGAGATAAAGTCTTATGATGCCTATGATTTATACGGGGCAGCAAGGTACTCAGCGTATAAATGCACGTGATCCGGCCGGATGCGTCAGGCTTCGGTTCTCTACCTGTCGCGAACGCTGAACCGTCCAGCGCGTCGACAGCCGTTACACGATAGCTCAACTGTACCCTCTTCGTTGCCGGTCTTGATCAGGTTCTCGCGTTTTGCCGTGTATGTTCATTGGCCGCTCGGACAACAGCCTCGGACAGTCGGAATCGTGCGTTTAAAGAAGGTTTCATGTGGCACTATTATTGGGAGGCGTATAATAGTTATAAAAGTACACTCGTAATAAGAAGTCTGAGGGTGTTGGCAATGCGTGTCCGGCATCTGCAAGGAGTTTGCTTGTAACTTATTGTGCCCATAGTGTGCCTGTTATGTACTAAACTGCCTGGCGATTTTTGCGTGGGCAGAGATCGTTGGTTAATCACTAACGTGTGTATTCTTCAGGAGCATTGCTGATGCCCGGCCCAAATGATTCAAGTCCTGCCGAACTTTTGCCCGAAGGGTCTCCCGACGACAGAGTCACCAGCCTGTTGTGGGGGCCGTTCTGGTTAGGCGATTCAACCGGTACTCACCTCACTTACAGCTTTCATACTGCCAACTCCGTCTATGCCACTGACTACAGTCGCTCTCAGGAGCCCAGCGATGCGTATTCATTGACCGATGCCCAGGCCGCGGCGGCGAGAAGTGCGTTGGGTGCATGGAGTGCAGTGGCAGACATCAAATTTACCGAGGTCCAGGACACCCCGGACAATGTCGGAGACATTCGTTTTGGCGGTTTCAAGAGTCTGCAAAGTACTGAGTATGGCCAGGCTTACGCGCCAGGCACACTGGGCCGGTCCGGTGATGTCTGGATCGGGCCGAAAGTCAACGCGGCTGATCCTGCCAAAGGCACGGATGATTACCTGACGTTCATGCATGAAACGGGTCATGCATTGGGTTTGAAGCATTCGTTTGAAGCCTCGCAATACAACGATGTTCTGCTCGATGCCAAGTTCGAAGATGCCCGTTACACCATCATGAGCTACACCAACAACTACAGTTTCAAACCCACAACGCCGATGTTGCTCGATGTGGCGGCCATGCAATTTATATACGGCGCCAACACCAGCTATCACACCGGTAATGACGTGTACAAATGGGCACCCGATCAGTCGGTGTTCGAGACGATTTGGGACGCCGGTGGCAAGGATACGATCGATGCCAGCAATCAGGCTTCATTTGTGAAGATCAACCTCAACGAGGGTGAGTTCAGCACCATCGGCAAGGCGTTCCTCGATTACAACCAGAACCCTGATGCCCCGACGCTGATGAACTCAGGGTTGGCGATTGCCTACGGTGCGCACATTGAAAACGCCATTGGCTCTGCTTTCAATGACACGTTGATCGGCAATAGCCTGGATAACGTGCTTGATGGTCGTGGCGGTCTGGACACCATGATTGGCGGTCTGGGTAACGACACCTACGTTATTGATCAGGCTGGTGAGCTCGCCTTGGTGCAAGAAAAGGCCAATGAGGGCATCGATACACTCAAGATCACCTACGACAACACATCGCCGGTTGCCACAGTGATCGACCTGAATGCCGGCCCACTGGCCAACTTTGAAAACGTCCATCTCAAAGGTCAGGGCGAGTTCACTTTGCTGGGCAATGATCGCAACAACACCCTGACCGGTAACGATGCGAACAATGTGCTGTTTGGCGGCGCGGGCAATGACAAGCTGGTTGGCGGTCTGGGCGCAGACATCATGACCGGCGGCAGCGGCGCTGACCGTTTTGTGTTCAATGACCTGGCAGAAATGGGCAAAGGCCAAGCCAGCGACGTGATTACCGACTTCAACAGCCAGCAGGGCGACAAGCTGAGCTTCCTGAAGATGGATGCCAACGTGGACACCAAAGCCCTTGATGCTTTCAGCTTCATTGGCAGCGGCGAATTCACCGGCGCTGGCCAGCTACGTTTCGCCGATCATGTGCTGTCCGGCAACGTCAATGGTGATTTGCATGCAGACTTTGAAATTCAGCTGGTGGGTGTAACCGATTTCCATGCTTACGATCTGGCGGTTTGATCGCTGACTTGAAACACCGGTTTCACTGACAGGACTGCGCCACGGACAGGCGCCGTTCTATCTGCTTGCCCATCGCCTCCTTCTTTACTCCTCCTGCCTCTTCCCGCTGTTTTAACTGCGCACCGCAATTGGGCGACGCAGGGTTTTGAGCTTTTTTTGGCACCGTGACGGTGCTGTTACAAAATTTAAAACCACAAATTCAATATATCCAACAAAACCCACTTGACGCGCCAGCCCCTGCTGAATGTAATGCGCCGACAGTCGTCGGCACTGGGCATTGCGCAGAAGTATCTCACTGGTGAAAGAGGTATCTACATTGATTGAGCCACAGCCATCGTCCATGCCTGCCGTGATTGAAGCTGCCGCGCTTGTCCGCAAAGGCTGCATGACGCCGATACGCTTGACCGAGTTATGTCTGGCAGCGATTGAAACCCACAATTCCACACTCAATGCGTTTGGTGACGTGTACGCCGATGTCGCGCTCGAACAGGCCTGGACGATGACTGCCGAACTGCAGCGTGGTCAGGTACGAGGTCCGCTGCACGGCATACCCTTTGGCATCAAGGATCTCTTTTCGACAGCGGGACTGCGCACCACGCGTGGCTCGTTGACTGCTCTGGACTCGGTGCCGGTACAGGATGCGCCGATCATTCGCCGCCTCAAGAATGCTGGTGCGATCATTCTGGGCAAGACAGCGACGACCGAGTTCGGCTGGACCGGCGCGAGTACGTCGCGGGTGTTCGGCAACGGACGCAACCCCTGGGACCCGACACTGACCAGTGGTGGCTCCAGCTCCGGCTCGGCGATTGCGGTGGCGGCGCGTATGGTGCCGGCCGCATTGGGCTCCGATGGTGGCGGCTCGGTGCGCATACCTGGCTCGTTCTGTGGCGCGTTCGCCCTCAAAGGCACCCTGGGACGCATTCCGACCTGGCCCTGGTCGGCCACCGAAATGCTCAGTCATGCCGGGCCGATTACCCGAACCGTGCGTGATAGCGCGTTACTGTTCGATATCCTGTCGGGGCCGGATCCGCTGGATCACCAGGCGCTGCCAGCCCCTGACGAGTCCTTTCTGGCACGTTGTGATCAACCGCTGAACCCGTTGCGAATCGGCTTCTGCCCGACGCTGTTTGGCACACCGGTCGACCCGCAAGTTGCCGCAGCGGTTGAAACTGCTGTGGGTAATATTGCCAGGTCGCTGCCCGTCACGGTCAGTACGCTCGAGCCGAATTGGCTGGACCCACTGGCGACTTTCGAAACCCTGTGGGTTGCCGGACGCGGTATCGCCTATGGCAAAGCGCTTGCGCAGCAACTGGACCAGCTCGACCCTGGCTTTGCCGATCTGATCAGGCGTTCTGCCCAGTACAGCCTGAGTGATTACTTGCAGGCACTTCAACAGCGCGCGGCGTTTGCCAATCAGGTCCATGCGCTGTTTGAAGATTACGATCTGCTGATCATGCCCACGTTGCCGATTCTGCCGTTTGCTGCCGACGACGTGGCACCGGCCGGTTATGCCGGGCAGGACGGCGCTGTGCCGTGGGCGCGCTGGACGCCATTTACTTACCCTTTCAACATCACCGGCAACCCGGCGGCCAATCTGCCCTGCGGGTGGAGTTCCGGCGGGCTGCCCATTGGTCTGCAAGTGGTCGGACCACGCTTTGCCGATGCTGACGTGCTGCAGTTCTGTGCCGCTGTGGAAGCCATCGCGCCCTGGGATCAACACTTGCCACCGATGTTGGGGCAGTAGCCATGTCTCTCTTGCTTGCGGATCAACGGCCAACAGGCCCGGACACTGGAGTTCTTACTTTGCAACGGAATGTCACCCCCATGCTCAATCAGCCGCGCCTGGACGAAATCATGCGCCTGCTCGCCCAACAGCAGCGGGTCAAGGCGTCGGACCTTGCACAATTGCTGTTCGTGTCCGAAGAGACCATCCGCCGTGACTTCAAGTATCTGGAAGAAGAGGGCCGATTAAGGCGAATTCACGGTGGCGCGATTCTGCCCAGATCCAGCGAAGAACTGCCTTTGCAGGAACGCAGCAGGCTCAAGCCTCGCGCCAAGGCGGGTATTGCTGCCCGCGCTGCGCAACTGGTCAGCGAAGGCATGGCGATCTTCCTCGACACCGGTACTTCGACGCTGACGCTGGCCCAGCAACTGACGCGGTTCAGCCAGCTGAAGATCATCACCAACTCGCTGGACATCGCCCAGTTGATATCGCACCAGAGCGACAATCAGGTGCTGGTTGCGCCCGGCGATGTTCGGCGTACCGACAACGCCTTGATCGGGCCGCACACGCTGGAGTTCGCCCGACAGTTCCATTACGACATCGCCTTCATGGGTATCGGCGGCATTGATCTGGACCTGGGGCTGATGGATTACCAGGAGCCGGAAGCCATGTTGCGCAGAACGCTGGTCAGGCACTGCACGCGCAGTGTTGTGCTGGCTGACGATGGCAAGTTCGGTCATCGCACCTTTATCAACACTCTTCCGTTCGCCGCGATCAACACCCTGGTCACCAATCGCGCGTTATCCGACGAGTTTGTGACACGCCTGGAGAAAGATCATGTCGACACCCTCTATCCCTGAACTGATCGAGCCAGGTGCAACTGATCTGGCGGCATTTGAAGCGCTGTTTCAGCAAAGCTCTGCCATTGGTGCAACACCTGCGGGTGGCTTGCACCGACTGGCGGCATCGGCTGAAGACGGCCGGGTACGCGACCTGTTTCGGGACTGGCTGAAAGAGCATGGCTTTGAAGTGCGTGTGGATGCGATCGGCAACCTGTTCGGCCTCATGACGTTTGATCCTCAGGCACCTTATCTACTGTGCGGTTCACATCTGGACAGCCAGCCGAGCGCGGGTCGTTTCGACGGTGTATACGGCGTGCTTGCCGCTGCCGTGGCGGTGTCCAGTCTGGCGCGGCAACTGCGTGAACGGGGTGAAATACCTGCCTGCAATCTGGCCGTCGTCAACTGGACCAACGAGGAGGGCGCCCGCTTTCAGCCGAGCCTGATAGGCAGCGGCGTATTCACCGGCGCTCTGGCGCTGGACACTGCCTGGGAAAGCCGTGACGGCGATGGCATCCGTTTGAAGGATGCGCTGCAGGCCATCGGCTATCTGAGTAATGATCACGTCGATTTGAATATCGCCGGGTATGTCGAAATTCATGTCGAGCAGGGCGCTGGCCTGGAAAGCAGCCAGACGGCGATCGGTGTGGTGCGGGAAACCTGGGCCGCGCTCAAACGTCGGGTGCGTTTCGATGGTGAGCAGAATCATACCGGTCCTACGCCCATGGCCGCCCGCCGTGACGCATTGCTGGCTGCCGCACACACCATCACGGCAGTGCGCGACGAAGCCGGGCAACATGGCTTGCAGATGCACAGCTCGGTAGGGCGTATCGAGGTGTATCCCAATTCACCCAATGTCGTGCCTTCCCGGGTCTCCTTGCTGATCGAGTACCGCTCCCGCGATGTCGGTCTGCTGAGCGCGGCAGGTGAGCGTCTGGACGCAACGCTGCACACCATCGCCGACCGGACCATGACGGAGTTTGAGGTGGAAAGCAGCGTACTGCGCCCGCCCGCCAGGCTGCATGACGGTTTTGCGGAGCTGGCGCACGCAGTAGGCGGCGAACTGGGCCTGTCGACCGCCGACAGCATGACGGTCGCTGGCCATGACGCAATCAGCATGAACCGCCATTACCCGGTGTGCCTGCTGTTCATCCCCAGCAGCAATGGCGTTTCCCATAACGAGGCCGAATACACCAGCGATCAGGACATGCGCAACGGTTTGCGCATGCTGACCGGGCTGTTGTATCGGGCTTGCACCTCATCCGCTTCGTTTCGTTGAGGACTGACCATGTCATATGCCGACGACCTGACCACACGCCTGCTCGGTGCATTGGCTAACTGCGGTCTCGATGTGAACGCGCCCACTGAGGTCGTTACGCAGGGCGTGGCATCGCCTTCCAGGCTGTCGACCGAGTGGACGGGGTTTCGAGTGGTCGCTGCACAGGGCGCTGTTTACGCCAAGGTGCTGCATGCCGACATGGCGCAACTGATTGATTTCGAACAGGCGGCGCAGGCCAGTGAATGCGCAGGCCGCAGCGGCGCGGCACCGCGCTTGCTTGGCGCGGACGCGGTCTGCGGTGTGCTGATTTTCGAGGACCTGGGTCTGGACTGGCGTGCTGCCCGGCTCGATGATTTGCTCGCTCCGGGCCGCCTTCAGGCGCTGTGGGCGCTCAAGCGGCTGGTGCATGCCGGGCCTGTGCCTGATGTTGTGCGCTCGCCGATGATGGATATCGAGCGCCTTCGCACACTCTGCGAACGTGACCACGTTGCACTGCCAGCAGAACACCAATGGATTGACCGCTGCGTTGACATGGTCTGGCAGGCATTGAAGACCCGCTCTGTGCAGGCGGTGCCGCTGCACGGTGACGGCGTTGCCAGCAATGTCATGGTGTCAAGCGAAGGCCGGTTGCACCTGGTGGATTTCGACTACGGCGGCTGCATGGACCCCTGGTACGACGTTGCGATTACCCTCAACGAGCTTTATTCGTTTGAAAGCCAGTGGCGCGAAGGGATCAGCGCATGGGCGGGGCAGTGTCTGGAAGTCGACTATGCCGTCTGCCGTTTGTATGCGCTGATCAACGACTGGTACTGGACATTGTGGGGACTTTGGGCGGGTACGACGTCCGTGCGGCCACTGGAGTTTTCCAAGGTCGGGCAATGGACGTTGCTGCGTTGTCGGCAGTGTGTTCAGGACCCGCGCCTGGAAGGCTGGATGCGTCAGGTTCAGGAGGGTAGAGCATGAAAACGTTAGGGCAGTCTGTCAGTACCCAGGAACGACAACTGGAAGCTGCGGTGCGCAGTATCGACAGTTGGCAGGGGCGGCGCGTCGGCTACGAGCCAGTCAGCGGCGGTATCTCCAACACCAATTGGCGGGTCGAGGTCGAGGGGGCCGACACCGCGTACTTCTTCAAGGTGCCGGGTGCCGGCACAGAAATGTTCATCGACCGCCACACGGCCCACGAGGCCAGTGTGAAAGCGGCGCAAACCGGCTACGGTGCGCCGGTTTTTGCGTTCCTCGAAGCGTTCGGTGTCGAAGTATTCGAGTTCATGGAGGGCTGGCGGGCATCGTCCAATCATGACTTCCTGCAGCGCGACATACGCCACGGCGCTCTGCACGGGCTCAAGGCGTTCAACGATCAGCCGTTGCTGAAACAGACCAAGACCGTGTTCGACATGATTGCCGAGCACCAGAACCAGGTGTCCGAGCTCAAGGGCATCAAACCTCAGGATGACGACTGGTTGTGCCTGCAATATCAGCGCGCGAAAGCTGCCCTGCAAGCTTCCGGAATTGATCTTGCACCGTGCATGAATGACACGCTGGCAGGCAACTTCATGCTCAACGCGGAGCGTCAGATTCGTCTGGTGGATTTCGAGTACGCCTCCAATAACGATCGCCATTACGAACTGGCGCTGTGGTTCGGCGAGATGTTTTTCAGTGACGAGATGGAGCTGGCGCTGATCGAGGACTACTTCGGTCAGGTCAGCGCGCAAACCGTAGCGCGGATCAAGCTGAACAAGGCGTTGGCAGATATCAAATGGTCAACCTGGGCAATGGTCCAGCACGCCGTGTCGCAACTGGACTTCGACTTCTACAAGTACGGCACCTGGAAGCACATGCGCGCGCGCAGCATCATCAATGATTCGCAATGGGAAACCTGGTTGCGACAGGCATGACCCGTCCTCTCCGGGCATACCTGTAACAAGCACTCCAATAATAAAAAAGTAGCGGGTGACCGCGTGTTCCTTTTCCTGCTTGAGTTTTATCCGATCACTTATCCATAGCCAGATCCTGAAATTCAAGGAGCACTACCATGAGTAACGTTCCGTCTTCTGAAAATCCCGGCCGCCTGAAAAAGCTGGTGTTTGCCCTGTACTTCTTCGCGCTGTTGATGATGGCGCTGTTTCCACCGTTCTACCTCAAGGTCAGTGGCAGCACCGCGCTGGTGCTCGGTGTGCCACTGCCGATCTTCTACTGGATTCTGATCGCCGTGCTCATGGGACTGGGCCTGTGGATGCTGTACGTGGTCGAGTCTCTGCTGGGTGAAATTCCACAAGAGGGGGACGGACAATGATCAGCACGACTAAGGTTTCGGACCTTTACATCACCTTCGGCCTGATCGGCGTGTTCCTGGCGGGCATGATTGCCGTGTTGTACGCGACCAATCGCAAGAGCGAGAGCTTTTCCGACTACGCGGTGGGCGGTCGCTCCTACGGACCCTGGTTCATCGCCATGTGCTACACCAACTCGTGGTGGCCGGGTGCAACCTTTACCGCATTCTTTGCACTGTCTGTCGGTGGCGCGCTGGGCTTTTACGGCATGGTCTACGCCACGCTCGGCGTGACCGCCATGTACCTGATGGCCAATCGTGCCTGGACCTGGGGCAAGCGTTTCAACCTGACCACCCAGCCGGATCTGCTGGGCATGCGCTTCAATAGCCCGGTGGTCAAACGCATTGCTTCGATCATTGGCATCATCTCGGTATTCCCCTGGGTGGTGATGGGCATTCAGGCCCTCGCGACGCTTTTTCAGTTCGCCAGCTTTGGCCGTTGGGGCGTGACCACTTGCCTGCTGGTCGGGGTGGTGGTGATCCTGATTCGGCAGTACTGGACGGTGAGCATGGGCATGCGCGGCCTGATCATGACCGACATGTATCAGGGGCTGATTGCCTACGTGCTGTGTGCCGCGCTGTGCATTTTCCTGCTGTTCGGTGCTCAGGCGTCGTTCGCCAACCTGTCGCAACTGCCCGCCAGCATGCTGGTGATTCCGGGCGGCGCAGGCAGCACGTATGGCCCGATGTACATGTTCAGCCTGATCTTTACCGGGGTGATCGGCTCGATGTGCTGGCCCATGAGCTTTCAGCGTATCTATACCGCCAGCGGTGTGCGTTCGGTAAAGAAGGGCACACTCCTGACCATCATGCTGGTGGGTGGCTTCTACGGCATTCTGATGCTGTTCGCCGCGGCAATCAGTCAGGACCCCAACGTGGCCGCGCATCCGCAGCATGGCTGGTTCCTGTCAATGTTCGATATCGGCGGGCCGTGGTTGCTGGGGCTGGCAATCATGATTGTCCTGGCGGCCAGCATCGGCCATGTCGACGGCTGCGTTCAGGTGTGCGGTACACAGTTTGCCAACGACCTGGCGACCTGGAGCAAGCCGCGCAGTGATCGCGAGAAGACTATTCTCGCCAAAGTGGGCATGGTGGTTTTCATCGCGGCGGCGTCGCTGCTGGCGTACCTGACCTTCGATTACGCGCGCCTGCAACTGCTGGCGCAGATTTCCTATCAAGGCATCATCCAGCTGGCCGTGCCGCTGTTCTTCGGGGTCTTCAGTCGTCGTGGCAACAAGCAAGGCGCGATTGCCGGCATGCTGGTGGGTATTGTGATCGCGATTGTGCTGACCACCATCTACCCCGATGACATTCCGGCACTGGGGTCGTTGACCAGCGGCATCATCGGCCTGATCTTCAATGCGGGCATTTTTGTCGCGTGCGCCATTGCGATCAAGCCGAGTGCGGAGGAGGCCAGACGCGTTGATGAGTTGTTCGCAATGGCAGCACCGGCGCGTCATGGCGTGGGCCCGATTGCGGCTATGGGCTGATGTCGCGGGCATTGATAAAGTCGATGAAGGCCCTGAGTGGCGAGGGTAGGTAGCGGCGTCCTGGATAGTACAGATACGGCCCGGTGAAGCGCTGCCACCAGGGCTCAAGTATCGGTTCCAGTGCGCCGCTGTCCAGATGAGGCCGTAACCAGTCCTCGAACAGGTGGACAACACCCAGCCCGTCGATGGCGGCCTGCACCGTCAGATCAAAGGCTCCGCCTATTCTGACGGTCAACGGGCCTGCCGGGTCGACCTTGACGGTTTCATCACCGCGCTCGTATTCCCACAGGGGTATTACCCCGCTGGGGAATTTGCCTCGCAGGCAGGCGTGTTCCAGCAAGTCTTTCGGGTGCACAGGACGTCCTCTGGCGTTCAGGTACGCGGGTGACGCGGCCGTGGCAAAGCGCTGGAACCTGGGGCCGATGGGGACGGCAATCATGTCCTGCTCCAGACGTTCATCGTAGCGGATGCCCGCATCACAGCCGGCGGCGAGCATATCGACAAAGCTTTCTTCGGTGACCACCTCCAGGCGAATGTCAGGGTAGGTTTGCAGGAATGGCGTGATGATCGACGGCAGCACCAGCCTGGCGGCGCTGACGGGGACGTTCAATCTCAGCGTTCCTGACGGGCGATCACGAAAATCGTTGACCACATCCAGGGCCGACTCCACCGCGCCAAGCGCGGGCACGATGCGCTCCATCAGTTTGGCGCCAGCCTCGGTCGGGGCCACGCTACGGGTGGTGCGGTTGAGTAGCCTTACCCCAAGCCGCGCCTCCATGCGGCGTATGGCGTCGCTCAGACTCGAGGCGGATTTGCCGCTGGTCCGCGCTGCCTCGCGAAACCCTCCGGCATTGACCACTGCGACGAATGCCAGCAGGTCCTGAATATCGGTAGTCATTCTTCCTTCCCCATTACATCCTCTTCAGTGTTCTGTGAGCCGTACAGGTTGTGCCGATTACACCTGATTATCAGCGCAGTGCTCAATGCCTATAGTGAGGTACACATATCGGGATCAAGGGGCACACAATGAGCCATGCAAGCAAGGCGGGTACATTTCTGTTGGGCAGCCATCGCGTCAATCGCATGGGCTATGGGGCGATGCAACTGGCAGGTCCTGGCGTGTTCGGCCCTGCGAAAGATCCCCAGGCAGCCGTTGCGGTATTGCGTGAAGCCCTCGCGCTAGGGGTTAACCATATCGATACGGCAGACTTCTACGGCCCGCATGTCACCAACACGCTGATTCGTGAGGCACTGCATCCTTATGCACAGGACCTGCTGATCGTCACCAAGGTTGGCGCGGTACGTGGCCCGGATGCTTCATGGAATCCTGCGTTCAGCCCGGCGCAATTGACCGGGGCGGTGCATGACAATCTGAACAACCTCGGCCTCGATGTGCTTGATGTCGTCAACTTTCGGGCATGGGGAGACCAGCACTCGCCGGCAGAAGGATCCATCGAAGAACCCTTGACCGTGCTGGCCGACTTGCAGCGCCAGGGTTTGATCCGTCACCTTGGGGTGAGTAACGTCACTGCAAAACAAGTCAGGCAGGCGCAGGAAATCGCTGACATTGTTTGTGTACAGAATCATTACAACCTTTCCCACCGTACTGACGAAGCGCTGATTGCAGAGCTGGGCGAGCAGGGCATTGCCTATGTACCGTTCTTCCCGATGGGCGGATTTTCACCCCTGCAATCGCAAACCCTGACCCGAGTGGCTGGTCGCCTGAATGCTTCGCCACTGTGTGTCGCCCTGGCGTGGTTGCTGCAGCGCGCAGCGAATATTCTGCTGATTCCCGGTACGTCCTCGCTGGCTCATTTGCGCGAAAACCTTAATGCCAGTGAACTGGTCATCGCGCCTGAGCTGCTTGCCGAGCTTGATAGCGTGGCGTAGCGCAATGCCGTGCTGTCAGAGCCTGTCTTGTTCGCGCAGCAATGCGCCGATTCGCTCTATCTCCAGCTCACCCTGAATGAGCGCGGCTTTACTGGTGTGCACCGAATAGTAGCCGGTGACCAGATCATGCGGGTGCTTGACTGCCGACCCCAGCACGAAATGGGTATCGCCTTTTGCAACGAAGTCGATAGGGCGATCCGATTCCTCGAAAATCGCCAGTTCGCCAGCGCTGATCGGGCCACCTGCATCAAGGTGTCCGGCGTTGATCGCCAGCCAGGCGACGCTATGACCTGCGGGCGGTGTGTAGCGCCAGTGCTCGCCGTCTTTCAGCTTTACGGCCAGATAATTCATGCCCTGTGGTGCAGGTATGCTGCTTTGTGCGGCACCGTAACGCCCCAGCAGCACCTGTGCCGGGCCTTGCTGCGCAACCTGGGACGCCGCCAGATAAACGCTGTTTGCATGGCCATTCTCTTGCGCTGCAGGCAGGGCTATCCATAGCTGAAAGCCTGTAATCGGCGCATCGCTTACCGGCTGGGCGTCATGCCACACGCCATTGCCTGCGCTCATCCATTCCACACCGCCATTGGGCAATATGCCTGATTTACCGGTGGTGTCTTCGTAGGCCAGTTCGCCTTCGATCATATAGGTCAGCGTTGCAATTCCTGAGTGTGGGTGCATGCCGAAACCTTTTTTCCCCGGCTCGGGTTTGAAGCCGAATTGATCAAGAAATACGAAAGGCTTCAATAACTGACCCAAATCGCCCGGGCTCATCAGGCGAGTGATAGGCCCTCGGCTTTTGCCGCTGGTGCGATGGGTAATGGCGCGTGGCTGAATGGTGACGATGGTGTTCATAGCGTTGTCCTCTGGGCCTTGATGCCTGAGCGCAAAGAATAAGCCTCTGTGGATTGCTTGATTAGCCGGTATAGTTGGTTTGAACTCATCCATAAATAGAAGGAATCTACCCCGTGGCGCTTGACCTCAACGATGTTGCCCTGTTTGTGCAGGTCGTGCGCAGCGGCAGCTTTGCGCAGGCGGCAAGGCACCTGGGCATGCCTTCCAATACAGTCAGCCGCAGGGTTCAGCAGTTGGAAATACAACTGGGCACTCGATTATTGCAGCGGTCGACACGCAAGCTGGTCCTCACCCAGGCAGGGGAGGACTTCCACGAACGCTGTGTGGGCGCTGTCGATGGTTTGATGGATGCCGCAGAGCAACTTGTTTCAGGCCGTGAAGAGCCTGGCGGCCGGCTGCGCATCGCCGCGATGGCGGATTTCTTCGATTTCTTTTCAATGGAGTGGGTGGCTGATTTTCTTGCCGAATACCCACGGGTTCAGGTGGAGTTCGTGCTCAGCGATGAGCGCGCCGACCTGATCGCTGACCGGCTGGACATCGCGTTTCGCGGCGGCCCCTTGCAGGATTCGGGCTACGTAGGGCGTCAATTGATCGAAGAGGGGCATGACACTATGGTCGCCAGCCCGGCTTATATCGCTGCTCACGGCATGCCTGATTCCCTGCGGAGCCTGCACGGACATTACTGCGTCAGCACGGCGCATCCCGGCGGGAGCACTGTCTGGCGCTTGCTCGGGCCGGACGCGAAGATGCATGAGGTGCAGATTGCCAGCCGATTCAATGCCAACACCGCGCAGGCATTGCGTAAAGCGACCCTGGCGGGGCTCGGCATTGCGCTGTTGCCCGCGACGCTCATCCGCTCGGATCTGCGTGATGGGCGATTGGTCCCGGTACTGACCCAGTACCAGCGTACCAGTCATGGTCTGCACGTGCTTTATCCCAGTCGGCAATATCTGCCGCCTGCGGTGTCGGCATTCATAGCGTTGGTGATGGAAAAGCTCAGGGTCAAGGCGTTTCCGGGGCAATGAGCCGCCGTGGCGGCACACTACATGTTCTATTTCATTTCAATTTCGACGTCATGTAGATCAGCCGAACGGTCGCGACGGTAATGGCTTCCGCGTCGTTCTTGATATTTTCCAGCTGATCGCTGTCCACGTTGCTGTCGCCTGCGTTTGATTCAATCAAACGGGTCACGTGGTACAGGTTCTGAGTCACTTCGTGCAGGTTGCCGTGCAAACGCGCAACAACACGGTTGAGCGGCGCGCAGGCCAGGCTGTTCGGAGCCGTGACGGCGGGTGAACTAAGGCCGGTCACTACGTAGGCTACATCCACGCCCGCATTCGAGATGCTTGAAAGGTAGTCTGCCCGGGGAGAGCGAATACCGTTTTCGTAGTTGCCCTGAGCGTTGGTCTCCACGCCGCCTATCGCACCCAGTGCGCTTTGCGAAAGTTTGAGGCGCAGGCGTTCCTTTTTCAGCCGTGGTCCGATCCCTGTCATCCGTTTGTCCTCGATAGACTGTCCGCTGCAAGCCAAAGGCTTGTTGCCACACATCAGGGTTAACAAGCGTTACTGGCATTGACCGATAAGGCATTCCAACAGACCCGGAAACCGAGCATTCGGGCCGATCAGGTACTAACGTGCCAGACAGACTTCGGAGTGTACGTAGGAATTAAACAGGGTGATACATTTTTGTACGGACTTGAACGCTTTTAAGCGGCGGTTTTGCAAGGCTTTCTGCAGCGATGTTGCCTGAAACCGGGAGGTCTTTAATGGACCTCCCGATAGGCTTACAGGCAGCGAGAGGCGGGCTGTGCGGTCCAGCCCGCGGCAGTGGCAGCGATCTTGTCAGCTAACCGGGACACGGCTTTCTGGTGGGCGATGATGAGATTTTCCATGCCTTCTCCGGCCTGTTCGCGAATCACGCTGCTGCAGGTCAGACTCTGCCGCTTGCTGCCAGCGGTGGCGCCTGCATCGCGAAGCCCGAGCGTCCAGACAACATCGATCAACGCATAATTGCCAGGCATCGACTCGAAGCGGCGTACATCTGTACGGATCGAAAGCACCGGTTGATCGCTGTTTTTCGGCAGGCCAGCCATGTCTCGACTGCCGAAATGACGTTCAAGTTGCGGGGTCAGCGCATCATGAAACTCGTCGCCCAGCGGCGAGCCCCAGCGTTCGGTGTCCAGAATCGCGAGGCTGCCGTTGCCCTGGCGAACCACCAGCGGTGGCTGGTCAACCTGAACCGGCATCAATACCGGCAGCATCTCGAACTGGAACGGCATGGGTCTGGCCGCTACGCTGCTGGCCGCGCCCATGGGCGCAATCAGGGTGTAATAGTGGGTCTGCGTCGATGTGCAGGCACCCAGGCCCAGGGCCGCGGCAAGTACCGCCAGTTTCAGGCGCAAGGTCATTGTTTTGGCTCCAGATCAATGGCTCGGGAAGAGGACGGGGCGTTGAACGAGCGTGGGGCTGCATCGCCCGTGCGACCGCGAATCAGCGATTCTGGATGGCGGCTGAGGAAGTCGGTCAGCACCCGTACCGAACGAGCGGTGCGCTGCACTTCATCCAGCGCCTGGCCCAGCTGTTGACGCGCAGGCGAGTCTTCAGCGAATGAATCGTTGGCGGTGCCCAGCGTTTTTTCAGCCTGCTGCAAGGTGCCACGCATCTGCGGCAGCACGCTGCTGTTCACCTGTTTGAGGGTTTTCTGCAGTTCGCTGAGGCTGCCATTCAGGTTCTTCGCCAGGTCGTCGATCGGCAGTTTGCTGAGCTTCTCGACGAACGCCTGCAATTGCTCCTGCAACTTGTCGAAGCTGCCCGGTACGGTCGGAATTTCCAGCGGACGGGCCTTGGCATTGAATGCCACTTTCGGTGCCTTTGGATCGAACTCCATGGCAATGTACAACTGGCCAGTCAACAGGTTGCCGTTGCGCACCTGAGCGCGAAGGCCGTTGGCGACGAACGCTCCCAGCACTCTGGCGGATTGTTCTTCTTCATCACCCTTGCCGCCGAGTTCCTGCAGTTTCGACTCGGCCGCACCCAGGCGCTTGGGATAAATCACTGCACCCACGATACCGGGGAAGGTCTTGGTCGCCGGGTCGTAATCCAGATCGACCGACACCACCTTGCCGATATTGACGCCCAGGAAGTCAACCGCGGCGTTGACCGTCAACCCGCGAAGCGACTGATTGAAGCGCATGCGGATGTAACGCGGTTCGCCATCGGGCGGAGCCAGTGCGGTGGCCTGATCATCGAATATCTTGAACTCGGCGTTCTCGTCGGCGAGTTTCGAGTCCGGGCTCCAGTTGGGCTCGCGGAAGGCAATGCCGCCGGAGATGATCGAGGTCAGCGACTGGGTATTGACCTTCACTCCCGACGCGCCAACCGTGATGTCGACCCCGCTGGCGTTCCAGAAGCGTGTGTCGGTGGTGATGTACTGATCATTCGGTGCGTTGATGAAGATCTGAATGTCGACCCCGCGACCATCCTTGGACAGCTCGTAGCCAACCACCTGACCGACCTGAATGCGTCGATAGTAGATCGGTGAGCCAATGTCCAGAGAGCCCAGGTCATCGGTATGCAGTTTGAAACGCTTGCCTTTTTCACCAAAAGTGACCGGTGGCGGTGTTTCCAGGCCGGTAAAGCTGGTTTTGGTCTCTTCGGAGCTGCCCGCGTCGGCACCAATGAAAGCGCCTGACAGCAACGTGTCGACGCCCGAGACGCCATGCGCGCCGATGCGTGGTCGCACCACCCAGAACTGGCTGTCGATTCTCGTGAACGGCGCCGCGCTGGTGTTCAGGTCGATGCTGGCCAGTACATGAGTACGGTCTTCACTGAGGGTGATATCGGTGACCATGCCGATGATCACGTTTTTGTATTTGACCTGGGTCTTGTTGGCCTCAAGGCCCTCTGCGGTCATGAAGCTCACGGTGATCTTAGGGCCGATGTTCATCCAGTCATGCAAGGCCATGGATACACCAATGATCGCGGCAATGATCGGCACCAGCCAGATCAGCGAGACGCGCAGGCGACGACGTTTGACTTCAGGGCGTGGCACTGAAGCAGACGGGGGGAGGGTATTGTCAGACATCTTCAACCTCTGCGTCCCAGATAAGCCGGGGATCGAAACTCATGGCGGCGAACATCGTCATCACCACTACCAAGCCAAAAAACAGAATACCGATCCGCGGCTCGATGGTGCTGAGCTCGCGAAACTGAACCAGAGACGCCACAAGGGCCACAACCAGCACATCGAGCATCGACCAGTAGCCGATCAGCTCGATGAAACGGTAAAGACGTGCGCGCTCGCGCATCGCCCAGGTGCTGCGGCGCTGACACGTGATCAGCAGCATGCCCAGCACCAGAAATTTGATACAGGGCACCAGAACGCTGGCGACAAAGATCAGGATGGCAATGTCCCAGGAGCCGCTTTCAAAGAACTCCAGTACGCCGCTCATGATGGTGCTTTCACTGCGGTTGCCCAGCAGATTGGTGTACATCACCGGCAGCACATTGGCCGGTATATAGAAGATCAGTGCGGCAATCAGATAGGCCCAGGTGCGGCTGATACTGTTGGGCTTGCGTCTGTGTACCGGTGAGTCGCAGCGCGGGCAGCGCGTAGCGTCCTCCTGGCAGGCGTAGCCGCAGGTATGGCACAGGCAGAGCTTGTGTTCATGGGCGAAGGGAATACCGTTCATTGCGGCGGCACTCCCAGTTCATCCCATAACCTGCGGATGTCCTTGTTGGCGATCAGCAGGATCAGCACCATCAGCATTGCCATGGCCCACAGCCCGACGCCGGGATGCACGTCGAGCATGCCGGACAGCTTGATTATCGCCACCAGAATACCGAGCATGCACACTTCGAGCATGCTCCACGGCCGCAGGTGTTCCAGGGCGCGCATGCAGGCCTTGAAACCGGGGGCGATGACGCCTTTATGCGCGTGTACCAGCACCCAGAACAGCAGGGCGATCTGTAAAAGCGGCGCAAAGATAATCGAAAGGCCGGCGACCAGCGCAATGATTGTGATCCGCCCTTGAGCAAGGGCTTCAACCGATTGCCAGAGCGTGACCTCGTTGGTCAGGCCCTTCATGCTGATGCTGATCACGGGAAACAGGTTGGCGAACACAAAAAGCATGGCCGCAGCGACGGTCAGTGCCAGTAACTGCTCGATGTTCATGCGGTGGCCGCGACCGAGCAGTGCCTCGCAACGCAGGCAGAATGCTGCTTCACCGGGCTTCAGCGGTTGCGCTTCGTATAGCGAGTCGCAATGCTCGCAAATGATCAGGCCAGAAGAGTGTTCAGTAGGATGCACAGTGCTCATCGACGCCATTGCTGCAGAGGTAAGGGGTGAGAACGCGAAGCACGAAAAGATACCTCGTTAATGGCAGTGTGAAGCGTTTTTTTTTGTACAGTCCACGCCAACGAATCGGTACACGTCATTGACCGCAGCGGCGGTGGGTGGTTCACATGTCATTGCGCCATTATTCCATGCGGGAGCACATGCAGGAATAAGGCTGGCGAATATGTCGGCAACCGATGCCTTTGACAGTCATCTGCAAGGCATCGGCCGCCGGATTTTTTTTTCGGGCAGGCCTGTCCTAGAGCTTGCCGGGCGTCATGCGTTGCTTGAGGAACCCGAGCAACTGGCGGGCGGACGCTGGCACGTTGTGTTCGTCGAACGTGAGGCAGATTTCTCTGGCCTCATCCTCAATGGTGATCTCGTACTGATTCAGATCCCGCGCCTGATCATTGAACGCGCTGCTGGACTGATTCAGCCCGCTGTCACTTACCAGCCGCTGCAGTTGCTCGGCTTCTGGCTGCTCAAGGGTGGACGTATCGACTTCACAGCGTTTGACGGCACCCGCAAAGCCGCCGGATTGCACTAGACAGACCTTCATTTCAAGCACCTTTATGGTGGTTGCACTTCGGCTAAACCTTGACCCCGACTTCCTTCCAGGCCGCTTGTACGGCTTTTTTGGCTTTTGGGCCGAAGCGTGAGTCCGAGGCAATTTTTATGCTGGCTCTGGCGCAGTCCACAAACTGACTGTCAGACGCCAGCTCCAGCATCGTTTCATACCAGATTCTGCCCGCCACTTCCCAGGCATTTCCGCCCAGCGCCTTGGCAACCAGCACGAACGCCCGATTGGGGATGCCCGAATTGATGTGTACGCCGCCGCGATCCTTGGCGCCAGTGTACAGGTCGGCCATCGTTGCCGGTTGCGGGTCATCGCCCAGGTCTGGATCGTTGGAATAGGCGGTGCCCGGTTTTTCCATGTCGCGAATGCCCCGCCGTGTAGGCGCGGGCACCAGCAATTCCTTGCCGACTACCCAGTCCGACTCGGCGGCGCTGGTGCCCTGTTTCCATTGGCGCACCAGCATGCCGAAGACATCGGCGAAATGCTCGTTGAGGGCTCCGGACTGTCCGCGGTAGTCCAGGTTCGAGGTGAAACTCTGCACCCCGTGTGTCAGTTCATGGCCTATTACTTCCAGGCTGCCGGTGAAGCGCTTGAAGACCAGATCATCACCGTCGCCATAGGCCATCTGGCTGCCATTCCAGTAGGCGTTGCTCAGCGGTACATGGTCGCCATTAAAGTCCACCTCGGCGACGTGCACCGTAGATACCAGTGACATGCCACTGTCGTCCAGCGAATTGCGCTCGAACAGTTCCGCGTAGAAATCGTAGACATCGCCGGAGCCGTCGTAGGCTTCATCGGTTGCCTTGTCGCCAGTCGGGGCCTGGCCTTCCTCGCGAGCCACAGCGCCGGGAAGATCGTCGGTTCCCTTGGCATCGTGAATCACGCGGTGCTTTCGACCGTCAGGCGATTTGATCGCGTGCATGGAGGGCATGGTTCGGGCTGAAAGTCGTGATGCCAGGAACGCCGAGCTGCTCGTCAGGTTGGCAATGGCCCGGGCGCTGACCAGAGTCTTGGGGGACTGCGCCATACGCTCGAGCATATAAGGCGGAATGAAGCAATGCAGGGGGTTACGGTCGTCGCACATGATGAACTCCTGTTCTAATGCACCAACGGCGGCAAGCCATCGGTCAACATGGTCGCAGGCATTTGACACTTCATGTTGCGTTTATATGCAAAGAAATATCTGATTACATGACCAATGATCGCAAAAAATATAACTGATTGTTGCGAGAGCAGCGGATGGCCAGTGCCCAAAGCACTTTGCCCAGGCGTGCGACACCTCGACACAGTCCATCAACGGACGTTGCGGGAATGTTAGACTCGCGCCACTTCAGACGAGGAGCAGAACTACGTGCGCAAGACGGTAATGATGATATTGGTACTGGCTCTGGCCGGATGCGATGCAGGCAGCTCGCGTGCGCCCGCCAGGGAAAAAGCCCAGGATGCGGCGGTTACTGCTCCGGTCTCCACGCCACAGTGGTTCATTCAGATGAATTCGCGCGAAGCGGTGAGCGATACCAGTGCCTGGCTGCTGGAACGCAGCTACGCCCCGGTCATCGTGGATATCGACGGTAAACAGCAATTATTGATCGGACCGTATGAAAGCCAGGCCCAGGCCGAGGAACAGCGCGTGTTGCTGCAGGCCAAGGTGAGCAAATCCCACCGGTTTGCCGAGCCGTCGGTGGTACAGCACGCCCGCTTAAGGTAATTCATCAGACCTACACCATCGTTACAACAGCATCGGGCATTGCGGGCCCATATCCAGGCCCGCGATGCTTCTTATCAGCGGCTGTCGATCAACGACGACCCAGCAGCAGGCCGACTACCAGGCCGAAGCCTGCAGAAATAGCCACGGTTTGCCACGGGTGACCACCAATGTAGGTTTCGGTCGCTTCAACGACTGGTTTGGTGCGGTCGCGCACGCTGGCCATCGAGTCCAGTGCCTGCTTCAGCTTGAGGCTCAGTTGTGCACGCAGCGTTTCTGCTTCTTCGCCAACCAGCGCAGCGCTTTCCTTGAGCAGTTTGTCGGATTCTTCAATCAGTGCCTGCAGGTCACTGAATGCCTGATCCTTGATTTGATCGGCAGCTTGTTGAGCAGGGGTCTTACGAGCCATGGGTATCTTCCTTTCAAGTGATGGCAACAGTGATCAATGGAGTCTCGCGCATCCTGAAAAGTTGCAATTGCTTGAATGACCCGACGCAAGACTCTGCAGGCAATGCCCCTTACGGGTGTAAGATGCAGCCGTTTTTAGCCGTAGGTGACTGTAATGAGTTTCAATCTGGCCAATCGGCCGCTCCCCGAACGTACCGCTCTTGAAGACGAGAAATCCCGTTTGTTCGACCTCTGGCAGAGCAATCTGGGCAAGGCCAAGAGTGAAGCTGCACGCTTGATGGGCGAGCGCGCCAAGCGCAAGGGCAAGTGGTCCGAATGGGTACGTTCCGAACTGGACACGATGAGCCCGCCGGAATACGCCAACATGGTTCGCAGTGAAGTGAATCGTCTGGTGGCGGCGAGCAAGTAGTCCGCGACAGCGACCCTCGCATTTGGCGCTGATCGTTGCTCGTGCCAGCGTTGGCATGACGGTTACAAACTTCCGTTCCTCATGCACCTGCATGGGAATGCCTTGCATGCCGGGCTGACCAGGCTTTTTGAGAACATTGATGGCCCAAGCCAGCGCAAGATTCACCCAGGGCAGCGTAGCGCGCCACATCGTCGTCACCGCCAGTACCAGCGCCTTGAGCATGTTTGCGATTTTTCTCGTCGACATACTGACGCTGGTCTATGTCTCGATGCTGCATGACCCTGTGCTTCTGGCTGCGGTCGGCATCGCCAAGGTGCTGATTTTTTTCAACAGCGCGCTGGTGACCGGCGTGATCATCGCTGCGACTTCGGTATTGTCGGAGCGCATCGGCCATCGCGCGGTGAAGTCCATCCCTCGCCTGACCGGCAGCCTCATGCTGATGGTGGTCACGGTCGCCGCTCTGGCGTCTGTCACGCAGTTGGCGCTGGTGGTGCCGATTATCCACTGGCTGGGGGCCGAGGCGGCCACTTACGAGGCGGCGCGCAGTTTCATCTGGGTGACACTGCCTTTTACCGTACTACAGGCCGTGATGCAGATGTCGGCGCAGATGCTCAGAACCACCGGTGATAACCGCCGGGCGCTGGCAGTGGTGCTCTCAGCGGCTGCCACGCTGGCGGTCGCGGACCCGCTGTTCATCTTTGTGCTGGACCTGGGGCTGAACGGCGCAGGCATCGCCTTTGCCATATCGGCAGCGGTGTCCGCTTCCATTGGGCTGTATTGGGTGCGCAGCCGCATAGGGATGGTCTTCACGCGCAATCTGAAATTGCTGCACCTGCATGCCGTGCGTACCTTCAGGCTTGCGCTTCCTGCCATGGCGGCGAATCTGGCGACACCGGTCGGTTTGGCTTATCTTGTCGCCTCGCTTTCGGCATTCGGCACCTCCGCCCTGGCCGCCATGGCAGTGCTGGATCGTGTCCTGCAATTTTCGTATTGCGCTTTTTTCGCCTTGCCCGGCGCGCTGGCCCCGGTGCTTGGCCAGAATATTGGTGCGAACCGCGATGATCGCGTGCGTTCTGCGGTCATCTTTACCCGGCGGCTGGTGGTCTGTTACGGGCTGGCAGTCTGGTTGATGCTGGTGCTGTGTAGCGGCATGATTGCCGATCTCTACCAGTTGGGAGCAGAGGCCCGCGCTGTGTTCATGGCCTTTTGCTTGTGGGGCGGCGGTCTCTGGGTTTTGATTGGTCTGGATTTCGTCGCCATCGCCGTATTCATGACCATGAACAAGTCATGGTGGGTGGCGGTGTTTGCCTGGCTCAGGGCAACAGCGGGTACAGTGCCCTTCGTATTCGCCGGTATTCACTGGTTTGGCAGCAGTGGTGCGTTGCCTGGCATGTTTACCGGTAATGCGATCATTGCGCTGATCTCCATCGCCACAGCTTCACTGACAGCGAAGCGGTTTTTTACCAGCAGGGCCCCGGTTTCCAGCATCGGGGTACATTGAATCAAGGCGTTATCAGGTTTTTATGGTTATCGAAGAATCAGGGAATGAATCCGAAGAAACAGCTGCGCCCAAGCGCCGTCGTGCGCCCAAGGGTGACATGCGCAGAAAGGCCTTGCTGGATGCCGCCACGGTTGTTTTCGCCAGGGACGGCTATTCGAGTGCATCAATGCGCGAGGTGGCATTGCTTGCCGGCATCACCACCGTCGGCTTGCTGCACCATTTCCCCAACAAGGAAGCCTTGCTCGCTGCGTTGCTGGAGCGCAGGGATCAGCGGGTTACGTCACGCTTTCAGGATCTGGTGACCGAACCGACGCTTGAAGGGTTTCTGAAATTTCTTAAGTTGAGCATGAGCTTCAGTATCGAGAATGCTGACGAGTGTCAGGCAGCACTGCTGATGAATACAGAGAGCCTGTCGAAGTCGCATCCCGCATGGACATGGCACCGCGAGCGATTCCAGCTGACTCATGAGCATGCACGCGGCCATTTGCAGGCATTGATAGAGGCGGGGGAAGTGCGCGGCGACATCAATGTCAAAGCCCTGGCCCAGGAGATCTTCTCGGTCATGGACGGCTTGCAGATTCAGTGGCTGCGAAGCCCTCAGGACGTGGATGTCATGGCGGTTTTCGATATCTACGTGCAGCGATTGGGAAGGGACATCAAGGCTCATCCATGAGCCTTGACGGGGTGCATCAGTAGGTCTGTGCCGCGCTGACCTGGACTGCCTTGCGCAGTGGCAGTGGCAGCGGGTTGCTGTCACGCGTGGTCAGTTTTTCCGGGTACAGGGTGATCAGCGTCCTGTTGAGGGTCAGGTTCTCCGAGTCTGCACCGACGAGAATCTTGAACTTCCCGGCGTCCACGTCCCAGCTTGCCGTCTTGTCGACGTAATAGGCCAGGGAGCGGGAGTCTATCGGTACGCTGACAGTCTTGCTCTCGCCGGGTTGCAGGTACACCTTGGTGAAGCCCTTGAGCTCTTTCTCCGGACGGTCCACCGCAGGTTTGACCGGCTGTACGTACAGCTGTGCCACTTCGAAGCCTGCCTTGTCACCCGTATTGGTTACGGTGAATTTAACGTCGATTGTCGAGCCCGGCATCAGCACGTTGGTCGACAGTTTCAGGTCGCTGTAGCTGAACGTGGTGTAGGACAGGCCATAACCGAACGGGTAGAGCGGCTTGGCGTGTTTCTTGTCATAGCCGCGATAACCCATGTACAGGCCTTCGCTGTAGGTCATTTCGGTCAGCGGATTGCTGCCGCGATAGGCAGTTGGGTCCGGATAGGAGGCATAGCTTGGGTTATCCTCGATTTTCTTGTCGATCGTCACCGGCAGTTTGCCCGACGGGTTGACCTTGCCATAGAGGATCTCGGCCAGCGCCTGACCGCCTTGCTGGCCCGGGAACCAGGCTTGCAGCGTGGCGCCGACCTTGTTCGCCCATGGCTGCATGTTGGCCACGCCGCCGCCATGCATGACGACGATGGTGTTGGGGTTGGCCTTGGCGACGAAGCTGATCAGTTCAGCCTGTTGATCGGGCAGATCGAAGCCGTGGTCAGAGCCTTCGCCTTCGTTCTCGGACGTGTTCCCTGTAGCGACCACGACTGCATCGTATTTCGACAGGTCTTTTGGCGGACGCAACGACGCCCAGCTCATCTGCACGCCTGTCAGGCTACCCAGTACAGGGATGAAGTTGCCTTGTACGCGCTGGTATTCCAGCTTCACACTGTAGGTCTTGCCAGCCGACAATGCTGCGGTTTTCCCCGACGTTGTCAGCGCGTTCACTACGTCACCGGAGTAAGGCACGCCGTCGCTCCGCAACACGAGTTCATCGTTGACCCACAGCTTGTACGGGCCGTCTGCCCGCACCTTGAACACCTGAGCGCCCGAGACGGTTGGTTTGATGGTGGTGGTGAACCGCGCCGAGAATGCGCCGGGTGACGGGCTGAAGCCAGACACCGCAGTACTGCCAGCGTTGGTGACGTTGCTGCCGGTGGTCCAGTTCAGGTTCAAGCCTGGTTCCACGCGCGTCAGCACCGGGTCGCCGGAAAAACTGGTATTGGAGAAGTACTCGGCTTTTACCCCGGCGTTGCTGATTCCGTTGTCGCCGGTTGCCGGCTGATACCACACGGAACTGGCCGGATTCAGGCTCATTTCCGAGAGGTAGGTGACATCGGAGCTGCTGGACGCCAGTTGCTGCAGGCCGCTCAGCTCGGTTACATAGCTGTTGGGCGGCGAGTTAGCGGTGCCGAAAGGGGATGCCGGGACATCGTGCGCCCAGTTGCCGATCACGGCGATTTTCGCCGAGCGCGCCAGCGGCAGCAGCGGTTTGCCCGCAGCGGTGTTTTCGTTGCGCAGCAGTACGATGGATTCGCGCGCGGTATTCAGCGCAGCACGCATGCCGTACTCGGGATGCTCCAGGGTCTTGGCGGTGTTGAGGTTTTCCTGGAGGTCGTAGCTGACGATGGCGCGCAGGTTACGTTTGACCTTGTCGTCGATCACGTTCTGGGTCAGTTGCCCGCTCCACAGGTAAGGCAGCAGTTTGGCTTCGGTAAACTGCAGGCCGGATGGCATGTCGATGTCAGTACCGGCCCATGCGCCCTTGAACGCATCGTGAATGGCGTTGAAGTCACTGATGACCATGCCCTGATAGCCCCATTCACCTTTGAGCACTTCAGTGATCAAGTGATGGTTTTCACAGGCATAGTCGCCATTGACCTTGTTGAAGCCGCACATGATCGAGGCGACATTGGCGTTCTTCACCATCGATTCGAAGCCCGGCAGGTACAGTTCACGCAGGGTGCGCTCATCGACCTTGATGTCGACCGCCTGACGATTGGCTTCCTGCTCGTTGGCCAGGTAGTGCTTGCCGCTGGCCTGAATACCTTGGGCCTGAATGCCGTTGACAATGGCCGGTGCCAGTACCGCGCCGAGGAACGGGTCCTCACCGCTGACATATTCTGCCGAACGACCGTTGTAGGGCGTGCGGTACAGGTTGACGCCTGGCGACAGCATCTGCTGGCCGCCGGAAATGCGTGTCTCATAAGCGATGGCCAGGCCGAATTCCTTGGCCCGGTTGATGCTCCAGGTCGCTGCCAACGCGGACTGCGAAGGGTACTGAGCGCCGAACGTGGCATTGTTGACGTGCACGCCCATGGACGAGTCA
Source organism: Pseudomonas sp. RGM 3321 (assembly GCF_022836805.1). Classification (NCBI taxonomy): domain Bacteria; kingdom Pseudomonadati; phylum Pseudomonadota; class Gammaproteobacteria; order Pseudomonadales; family Pseudomonadaceae; genus Pseudomonas; species Pseudomonas sp. RGM 3321. The sequence continues at coordinate 118,771 of NZ_JALHBH010000114.1, read as the reverse complement.
TACGCCACTGTGCCCTTGATGCCCCACTTGAGCAGGGAAGGGACCATGTGGCCGTCATCGACGCGGGTAAAGTTGATCTTTTCCGACTGGCTCATGTTGTCGAGAATCGAGCTGACGCGCGCTTCGACTGCATTACCGGTCGCCGGGGTCACGGCGGCGAGCGCAAGGTTGGCCTGCATGACGCTGAACGTCAGCAGGCTCAGGCCCAGCGTCTGTTTGAAGGCTGACAAGGCAAGTGTCCTTCCGGTCGATGTGATCGGTTGATTGAGGTTATTCATGGTCGTTGTGCCTGGGCAGGGGCGTCGTCGGTGTCCACCGGCGCTTCGAGCAGGGACGACGAACTCTGTTGTTGAGCCGGGTTGATCTTGTCGGCGCCTGATAACTGGTCGCGCTTGGCTTCCACCTGCGTCCGGATCTGTTGATCGGACACAGCGGTATTTGCGTTGGAAGTTGAGTCCGCTGACAGTGCGCAGACACTGTGCGCGCACAAAAGTACTGCACTGAAAACAGACAGCATGGTTCTAGTCATCGATTGCATCTCGATTAATGGTTTGCAGGAGAAAAACAGACGGCTGTCGCAATGACACATCGCTTGGCTGAACAATAAGTCCAGCGAGACAGTAAAAAGTTCACCGGTGGATAAAGTATTACTAACCTTGTTTTTATTAAATGATATCAGTTGGCCTTCATGAGGGTTTTCTTGAAGAAAAGCAATTGGGTTGAGGATTTTTATAGTTATAAATGGCCATTTCGTCGTTTAAATTGGTTTTAATTGTTATAAAAATGCTGATTTTTAGGTTTTAATTGCTTTTTAATAAACCTAACTGTAGTTAGGTTTAGCGATCTGATAAGCTTTGCAATCTAACGCTTTTACGTGCGTTAAACATAAGCGACTTATAGTCTATTCAGGTCGTTCCTATAAACTATTGATGGGCTCAATGGTTATTTTTTTAATGCGCTTCAATAAATATAGTGGTCTGCGAAGTGCGCAAAAAAATGACGCTTTGTGAACAGCTTTATTTAAGGTTAAGCGTGTGTTGTGCAGGTCGGGAAGAGCGGTATCGGGTGTCGACTGTTTTGCGCGTCAGGCTTCATTACGTTAAAGGCAAATGCGGTGAGTTACGAATGTCCACGCGTTGACCTCGCGATCTTGAGCATCGTCAAGCGATCGTGCTCGAACAAACCCCAAAAGCTTACGTTTGGTCAAATTTACCGGGAGCTGGTGCGCGCGTACGCTCGTGCCCCGACCATCCACGTTTGTGTGGGAGCGGTCGACACGCTGGTCAGGGAGGGGCTTCTGATCTCGGCAAGAGTCCTGGAGCCCGATCAGTCATTTCCTTATACCCAGCACATCATCAGCGGCCTGACCGAGATCGGCGCAGCCTCGCTTGCCAGCTGTGAAGACCCTGTGGTCACTCAGTGCAGTGTCACTCGCTATACGGCAGCGAGAGGTAGTACTGACCCAGTTCGGTCAGCTTGCCCTCAGCGTCCAGCAAGCTGGAAAAGTGCGGGTCCGGGTTCATCCGGCCAGTGAACCAGGCGTACCTGAACACGTCCGGGCGCTGCTCAAGCGTGGCGACCATCTCGGCCATCTGCTGCTTCTGCTTTTCGACCGTATCAATCTGCATTCCGTCATCCAGGGCGTGCCAATTGGCGAACTCGGTGACCCAGAAGGGTTTTCCGTACTTCGACAGCCGATCGAGCATTCCCGGCAAACCATAGTCGTACCAGTGAAAAGCCAGGTAATCGATGCGCGGGTCGCGATTCTGATTCATCGATCGATAGGCTGTGTAGAAGGCATCGAGCCATACCACCGGGTCGCCGTAGCCCGGCATGGTTCCCCAGTTCATCGCTGGCCCCACCAGTTTTACGCCGGTCTGGGCGGCGATCTGTTCCAGCCTTGGCCAGAAGCTGGCCGCCGCTTCGGGCGTCATGTTGGCCTGGTCGAGCAGATTCGGCTCATTGATCACCAGCAAATAGCGAATGGCTGAGTGAGCCAGCAGGTATTGCTTCAACTGACCGTCGTCAACGTTGCCGTTCCACACCATCGGAATGAAATCCACACCGTACATCGACGCATAATCGTATGACGCCAGACGGTCATGGGGTCTGGGGCTCCAGTTGTACCACCAGCTCACGCCTGACGATAACGCACTCAGGTCGGCGGGCAGGGCGACGTCGTAGGCAATGCCGCGCTTGGCGCTTTTTTCTGCAGCCCATGCCGGTGCCATGCACAGGCTGAGCATCAGCGTCACAAGGGCCAGAAAATTCGGAAAGAAACGTGCTGACGGGTTCTGCGGGGGCATTGGCAAATCTTCCTTGAGGGTGGGGAGGCGCAGAGCATGCGCTGCAGTCAGCCAGCAGAAAGCATGCCACCTGTATCGCCCCGTTACCCTGCCAAACCCTGACAGGCATGACTACCCGTAATGACTTGTTACCAAGGATCTCCCTCTGCCTGGCGCAAATCCAGCGTGCCGCTGTCACTGAAGCGCATCGTACCGAACAGGCCGCCAGCCAGCTTGCCGCGAAGTGTATAGGGCAGGTTGTCCAGGCGCTGGCTTTGGGACAGTCCCAGCGCCTGGCGCAAGGCGGCGAACGCCGACACGCTGACCGGCACCACCAGCACCGCCTCGGAGAAGCGTCCTACGGTGCCTTTCTGGTTGCTCACACCCGAAGCCAGCAGCTTGCCGTTCACGTCCAGATCCAGCGCCACACCGTTGTAGTTGATCTCGGTTTCGTTCGGGTTCTGCACCCGCAATGTGACCGCCATGCGCAGTTCAAGTCCTTGCCCGGGGACGGGTTCGATACCGACGACATTGATCGTCAGCGGGTCTCGATGGGGGATGAGTGCACACGCGCTCAGGCCAAGGATAAGCAGGCCTGAGAGCAGGGCGCGGATCGGGCGTAGCGACATTCGTGTGCTCCAGCGTCGGGTTCAGTCATCTTCAGACCTCGTCTGCCGTGAGAGATTCGTCCTGTCGGGCGCAATGCCGGGATACCCGCTAATCTGCCTGTCTCAACCATTGCGTCCGCAAGACAGCAGGTTGATGATTCGACCGTTCCTATAAAAACAAGACTGGAGATAATCATGTCCACCGAAAGGACACCCCTTCATCAAGACCCAGTGGTCATTGTCAGCGCTGCACGCACGCCCATGGGCGGTTTTCAGGGTGATCTGCAGAGCCTCAGTGCCACAGAACTGGGTTCGATCGCCATCCGCGCAGCCGTCGAGCGGGCAGGCATTGAAAGTGCAGACGTGCAGCATGTGCTGTTTGGTTGTGTGCTGCCGGCGGGCCTCGGTCAAGCGCCCGCCCGACAAGCTGCACTGGGGGCCGGGCTAGGCAATGCGACGCTGTGCAGCACGGTCAACAAGATGTGCGGTTCTGGTATGCAGACCGCAATTATGGCCCATGACCTGTTGATGGCAGACAGCACGGCGGTGGTAGTGGCTGGGGGCATGGAGAGCATGTCCAATGCACCTTACCTGCTGGACCGTGCGCGCAATGGTTACCGCATGGGGCATGGCAAGGTGCTGGACCATATGTTTCTTGACGGCCTTGAGGATGCCTATGAGCCGGGTCGGTTGATGGGCACCTTCGCCGAAGACTGCGCCGGGTTGAACGGTTTCAGTCGCGAGACGCAGGATACGTTCGCTCTGGCGTCACTGGCCCGCGCGCAGGAGGCCATCACCGAGGGTCATTTCGACGCCGAAATCGTTCCGGTGCAGGTCACCGTGGGCAAAGAGTCCAGGCAGATCATTCACGATGAACAACCGCCCAAGGCGCGTCTGGACAAGATCCCGACGCTCAAACCCGCCTTTCGCGAGGGCGGTACGGTCACGGCAGCCAACTCCAGCTCAATTTCCGATGGCGCCGCAGCACTGCTGTTGATGCGTCAGTCCGAGGCGCAGCGGCGAGGGTTGCGGCCCTTGGCGGTGTTTTACGCACATGCGGCATTTGCCGACCAGCCGGGTCTGTTTCCAACCGCACCGATAGGCGCCATTCAGCGTCTGCAGAGCAAGACAGGCTGGGCGCTGGACGACGTCGATCTGTTCGAGATCAACGAAGCGTTTGCAGTCGTGCCGCTGGTAGCGATGAGTGAACTGGGCCTTGCGCACGAGAAAGTCAACGTCAACGGTGGGGCGTGCGCGCTGGGTCACCCGATAGGCGCTTCGGGCGCGCGGATCATCGTGACGCTGTTGGCGGCTTTGCAGCGCAGGCAGCTCAAGCGCGGGATGGCGGCGATTTGTATCGGTGGCGGAGAGGCCACCGCTGTCGCCATTGAAATCATTGATTAGATAATTTATTCAAAGGCTTAAGATTTTTTGTGAATGTAGATTCTAGATTTCACGACCATGCGCGGTTATTAATAAAAAAGGATATTTTTCAATGCCTTACGAGACAATTCTAAGTGAGATTATAGGTATGGTTGGCGTTATCACGCTGAGCCGTCCCAAGGCACTGAATGCATTGAATGCTCAATTGATTGACGAGCTGAACCATGCACTCGACCAGTTCGAAGCAGACAGTGCCATCGGCTGCATCGTGCTGACCGGCTCGGAAAAAGCCTTTGCTGCCGGTGCCGATATCAAGGAAATGGTCGACCTGTCCTACCCGCAAATCTACCTGGACGATCTGTTTCGTGAAAGTGATCGGGTGGCCGCGCGGCGCAAACCCATCGTGGCGGCAGTGGCCGGTTTTGCCTTGGGTGGAGGCTGTGAACTAGCGTTGATGTGCGATTTCATTCTGGCGGCTGAAAACGCCAGATTCGGGCAGCCGGAGATCAATCTCGGTGTGTTGCCCGGCATGGGCGGGACGCAGCGTCTGACTCGCGCCGTCGGCAAGGCCAAAGCCATGGAAATGTGCCTGACCGGTCGCCTGATCGATGCTCACGAAGCCGAGCGTGCCGGACTGGTTGCTCGGGTAGTGCCACTTGAGCAGTTGCTGCCGGAAGCCCTCGCGGTAGCGGCGGTAATCGCCGGCAAGTCCCTGCCGGTGGCGATGATGGTCAAGGAGAGCGTCAACCGCGCGTTCGAGGTCAGTCTGGCCGAAGGCATCCGGTTCGAGCGCCGGGTGTTTCACGCAGCCTTCGCCAGTCACGATCAGAAGGAGGGCATGAACGCCTTTATCGACAAGCGCCAGCCGGATTTCAAGGACTGCTGATCTAAACGACCCAGAATCTGGATGTGCTGCGCATCAATGTGCAGCTCGGCCGTCTGCCCGTGAACAATCAACTCGCTGTCTGTTGTAACGCGCAGGTGCTCGCCGCTCGCAAGTCGAATGCAATCGGCTGGTTTTGCAGACTGGTCGCCGTGCCACAGACTTTCTTGCGAGGCGTATTCAGCTGTTGGCAGGGCTGCGCAGATAATCGGGCGCTCGGGATGACTGTCCAGATAACGGACCAGTACGCGTGAGCCAGGTAGCAACTGATGAATCTCGCGGCAGGCTACCAGCGCCATCTGCCAGCGCTGGGTGGCTCGGTCTGCCGGGTGTTGCGCTTGCCAGTCGAAACGAACCGGTCGATAGCCGGGCTGTTCTACGTACGGGTCGCTGTCTTGCAGCGTGGCTATATGATCGCCTGTGGCGGCCGGTCGAGGATGTCTGACTGAAGGGCGAAACGGCATCGCCCAGGGGATGGCCTTGAAACGGTTGCCATAGCCATTGCCTGATAGCTGTGCGGCTGCGGGCGATGAGCGCTGCTCGTCGCTGAGGATGCGCAGGATTGCCAGGGCATCATGGGCGACGGCCCCTCTGAGCAACTGTAATTGCCGACCCGCGTGCAGCACTTCGGTCAGCAACCATTGATCGTTAAGCAATGGCTCCGGGTGATCAAGCACCTGTATGACTTCGCCACTGCGCAAGCCAGACCGGTTGCTGCGCCCGCTGACGTCGCGCCGTTCGCAACGCAGGCGCTCCAGCTCGCGCATGCCGCGCTGGCGACTCAGCGCCTCTTCCTGGCTGATTGGGCCGCGAACGCCTGACGGTTGAAATGCATGATTGGCTGCGGGCGTTGTGGCGTTCTCGTCGTGCTTAGACGAGGGAGGCTGCGTCTGTTTCAGGCCTGTAGCGGGTTGTCGCGAAACGCCTGGAAGCGTGAGTACTTCTGCCATGTGCAAGAGCGTCCCGGTCGATGTGCCTGACTGTTCCTGGGGCTTGAAGCGAAAGGGTACCGGCTGTGCCGGAAAGCTTGCAGAGTCATCCGAGAACACCAGCCGATGGCCGCTCTGACGATGTTCGAAACGGAAATGAATGCCTTCTTCTTCGCACAGGCGTTGCAGCAGGTGCAGATCGCTTTCGTCGTACTGGATATGCAGCGGTCTGGCCGGGTAAAGACCGTTCATGTGCTCAAAGCGGTAAGCGTTTGCGCCAATACCGTGTGTTTCCAGCAACTGAGCGATTAACTGAGGAGGCGCAATATCCTGATAGATGCGCCGATGCCGATGGGCTGCAAGCTTGCCAAGGCTGGGCATCAGGATCAGGTGATAAAGGCTCACGCGAGCCCCGCTGTGGATTCGGGCCGCATGGCAGATCTGGCCATGCACGCCGCTGCGACGCTCACCGAGCCTCAAAAACGCTTCTCGGTGCAGCAGGCTGCGCACATCCAGAAGAGGGTCGCCGATCAGCCAGATGTCGAAGCGATACGCTTCATTGAGAGCGTCCCGGCCGGTGAAGCTGATGACATGCAGATCCGTCTGGCAGTCGGTAATCGCCAGTATGATTGGCATTTGCAGGTCCTTGCGCATCTGCGGGGCTCTCTACCTTCAAAATCAGGGTGCGCAGGTTACGGAATACCTTGGCCTAAAAGCATTGCTGCAAGGTTTTTCGGAAAAAGACTACAAGCGGTGATGGAAAGCGGATGATTGCCGTCGGCCCGATTGGCAGCCATCTTGGCGAGTTCGTTTGAGCAATGTGCGCGGCGGGGGTTTCATCTGCCGTGATCGCGTATAAAATGCGCCGCGCCGGACAGGGTATTTGCCGGTGACCCTTTTTCAGCGCCTTGCCAGCGCCGCGTTCTGTCAGTCATGCAGGCGCAGGCGGCGAGGTGCCTAGCGAATCAAGAGAGCAGACATGGGCGCACAGTGGAAGGTCAAGCATAAAGAAGCGGCAGCCAATGCCAAGGGACGCACGTTTGGCAAGCTGTCCAAGGAGATCATGATCGCCGCACGCGCTGGCGCAGACCCGGACATGAACTCGCGTCTGCGGCTGGTAGTGGAACAGGCCAAAAAGGCTTCGATGCCGCGCGAAACCCTGGAGCGTGCCATCAAGAAAGGCGCAGGCCTGCTGGGCGAGAGCGTCAACTTCGAGCGTCTGACCTACGAAGGCTTTGCGCCACATCGCGTACCGGTGATCGTCGAGTGCCTGACCGATAACATCAATCGTACGGTCTCGGAAATTCGCGTGCTGTTCCGCAAGGGCCAGTTGGGTGCTGCGGGCTCGGTATCGTGGGACTTTCTGTACCAGGGCATGATCGAGGCCATACCCGCTTCACCGGACGCAGATCCAGAGCTGGCGGCAATCGAAGCCGGTGCCCAGGATTTCGAGCCTGCTGAAGAGGGCGCCACACTGTTCCTGACCGAATCCACGGACATGGATGCGGTCTGCAAGGCGCTCCCTGAATTTGGTTTCACCGTGCAGTCCGCGCAATTGGGTTATCGCCCGAAAAGCACTGTGGATGGCCTGACCGAGGAGCAGATGGCCGAAGTCGAAGCGTTTCTCGAAGCCATCGACAATCACGATGACGTGCAGAACGTATACGTGGGTCTGGCCGGCTGATCACTGTGTAATGGAGCGCTTTACGCGCTCCATGCTTTCATCTGTAGAAGAATCTCCGCCAGTGACGGTCGTCGCTGGCAATCAGGCTGCACGCAACTCGCCTGAAGCGCCTGTAGCCCCTGCATTACGTTCTGATTCTGCTCATCGGCATTGCAGCGCTCCAGCAATTCTCCCAGCAAGATACCGAATGCCCGTGTTTCGATGCGCTCCAGCGCCTTTCCCTGTGCCGCTGACGGGTGAAACGACGCCGCGCCGAAGTCGCTCAACAGGCAGTTGCCATCCTCCTGCACAAGAATGTTGTGGCCATAAAGGTCGCCATGCGTGATGCCGTTGGCATGCAGGTGCGCAGTGGCCGACGCGATGCCTTCGGCGATACGTAACAGCACCGGCAGCGAAAAGCGTGTTTCGCGGGCATAGACATCGCGGGTACAGGATTCCAGGCTCGGCGGCCCGGCAAGATTGCCGAAGTCGGGCGCTATCAGTTCCATGACCAGGCCACGCTGCTGATCGGGATGCCCGCTGATTTGCCCGAGCACCTCGATCAGGCTGGCGTGACGGCCAGCGGCGATGCAGGCGGCCATTTCATTGAGAGGTGAGCCATCGCTGGTGACACTGCCCTTGTACAGCTTGACCGCCGTCATTCGCTCATTGTTTGCGTGCCGCCAGAGCGCCTGCTGAATGATCCCGGACGCGCCTTCGCCCAGGCGCTGACCGATGCTCAACTGATGCCACGGGATCTGACGGATCGGCTCGGCCCGGTGTTCGGCACACAGTGGATTGTCGGCATAGGCGAGCCATGCCAGGGCTGGCAGGCTCAGCAGCCAGTCCGGCAGCTCGGTCAGGCGATTGGCGGCAATGCGGATCAGCTCCAGGTTGTGGCAATCAGCGAGGGTCGCGGGCAGCGTACGCAAGCGGTTGCCAGCGAGCATGAGCTTTTGCAGGTCCGGGCGACGGCCCAGTTCATCAGGCAGGTACTCGATACAGTTATCGGTCAGTATCAGCCAGCGCAGGCGCGGTGGCAGTGCTGCGGCGCTGACCTGTTCAATGCGATTGGCCTTGAGGCCGACAATCTGCAGCTGCTGGCATTGGCCGATGCTTTCCGGCAAGTGCGTGAAGGCGTTGTCTGACGCGAACAGCACGCGCAGCCGGGTAAGGCGGCACAGGTCGTCAGGCAGCGACGTCAACGAGTTGCCGCTGATGTTCAATACTTCCAGGGTGTCCGCCAGGTCGAATACCTCGACCGGGAATTCGCTCAGGCCGCAGGAAAGGTCAAGCCGTTTGATACCTGCCAGCTTGCCGGCGCGTAGATCTGCGAGGGTGTGCATGAATAGGCTCGGTCATGGATATCGTACAAGGCGCGCATCATAACGGGTGTTTCAGCCACTGACTGCTGCAAGCATTGCCTCAGCTCAGGCAGCGCTCCACCCATTGACGCACGCGTTCGGGCGTGGGGGCCGATTCGGAATACAGAATCCGGTAGATCATCGGCGCAACAATGGCATCAATCAGGTCGTCGGCGGTCGGCGAGGCTTCGCCGCGAGCAGTCGCACGGTCAATCATCACCTGCAATTGTTCGCGGACCATTGCCGCGCACCTGCCGACACAGCCAGAGGTGCTGGCGACCACATCGCGCATCAGGGCGCGACCTGGGGTCGAAGACATTTCGTCGAGATACATTTCGCTCCAGGTCAGCAGGTCCTGGTGCAGACTGCCTTGATCTATTGGCGCATCTGGGCGCAGATGCTCAATGGCGGCGTCTGCCAGCAACGTCGTCAGGTCACCCCAGCGGCGATAAATGGTCGACGGCGTAACGCCTGCCCGGAGTGCGATCATTGGCACGCTGAGCGCAGAACGATCATGCTCCAGCAACAAATCGCGGACAGCGCGGTGAATGGATTCCTGCACGCGGGCGCTACGGCCTCCGGTGCGTACTGCTTCTTTGATAGCCATACGGCGGACCTTAACACAAAGTATTTGCTTTAAGCGCTCCTCCGTCGCACACTCCGCAAAAGCTAATTTATGGCTTTAACAGGTTGCATTGGCGGAGAGCGCATTCATGTCCCTTTCTTCACAAGGTTCGACGCTATCAGACCTCAAGTCTGATGGTCGGGCACGAAGCCACCTCGGGTTTCTGGCTTTCACCACACTGTGCTTCTTTGCCGCGTCCAGCACACCCACGCCGCTTTATCACCTGTATCAGGAGGCATGGGGCTTCTCTTCCGGCGTGCTCACCCTGATTTTTGCAGTGTATGCATTCAGTCTGCTGGCTGCCTTGCTGATCGGCGGCTCGTTGTCTGATTACCTGGGGCGGCGTCCGGTGGTTTTCGGTGCCTTGCTGCTGCAAATCGTTTCGATGCTGCTGTTCATTTTCGCCAGCGATGTTACCTGGCTGATGGCCGCGCGTCTGTTGCAGGGGTTTGCTACAGGACTTGCTGCCAGTGCATTGGGGGCTGCCTTACTGGACAGCGATTCAGTCAAAGGGCCGCTGATCAACAGCATCTCGCCCATGCTCGGCATGGCGGTGGGTGCGCTGGGCACGGCACTGCTGGTGCAGTTCGCGCCGTTACCGCTGGTGTTGGGTTACTGCTTCCTGCTGGCCGCCTTTGTCGCGCAGGCGATTTACCTTGGCAGAGTGGCGGAAACCGTTAGCCGCCAGCCAGGCGCCTGGCAATCCCTCAAGCCATCGCTGCACGTTCCGCAGCAGTCGCGGCGTATGTTATGGCTGGTACTGCCGGTGGATATAGCAGCCTGGGCACTGGGCGGCTTTTTTCTGTCGCTGAGCCCGTCCTTGCTGGCAGCGGCGACTGGCTCGAACTCGCCACTCAACGGTGGCCTGGCGGTTGCGGCGCTGACGCTCAGTGGCGCGCTGGCGATTCTGAGCTTGCGTCAGCGGGAGCCGGTGCTGGGCTTGTGGGTAGGTGCAAGCTTTTTGCCGCTCGGTGTGGCGGTCATTCTGCTGGCGGTCAACCTGGGCATGTTGTGGCTGTTCTTCGTCGGTGCGGTGGTGGCGGGTATCGGTTTCGGATCAAGTTTTCTCGGTGCACTGCGGATGCTCATGCCAACGGCGCATGCTCATGAGCGGGGAGGGCTGATGTCGGCTTTTTTGGTACTCAGCTACCTGGCCTTCTGCATACCGGCACTGATTGCCGGGTTCTTCGCCCACTCGGCAGGGCTGGTGATGACCAGCAATGTCTACGGAGCAGTGGTGATCATGCTGGCATTGATCGCCTTGGCGAGTTTGATCGTGCGCCGTACGGCCAGCAAAAACAAAAATGCCCACGTTTAAGTGGGCATTTCGGTTCGCCGACAGACAGGAGCCCTCAGCGCAGGTCGTTAACCATCTCGGCCAGCACGGTCAATACATCCCCGGCCAGTTGCGCGGAGCGCTTGCCTGACCAGCCGGTGACAGGGTCTGGCGCGTTGTTGTGATCCTTGAACGGCATCTCCAGCGTCAGCGCCAGGCATTTATAGCGTTCGCCCACGGCATTTGCCGCCAGGTTCATATTGGCTTGGCCGGGCGCGCTGCGCGGGTAGCCGTAGACCGTCTGGAAGTTCTCGCTGACCTCGCACAGACGGCTGCGAAAGCGCTCTTCAAGCTGGCGTTGATGCGCGGTATAACCGGGGTTGCCCTCACAGGCTGCGGTGAATACGTACGGGATTTCCTCGTCACCATGCACGTCGAGGAACATATCCACGCCGTATTTTTCCATCTGCTGCTTGATGAAGAAGACTTCCGGGCTTTGTTCTTCAGTGCTGTCCTGCCACGCGCGGTTGAGATCCTTGCCGTTGGCATTGGTACGCAAGTGGCCATGAAAGGCGCCGTCCGGGTTGACGTTGGGCACCAGATACAGGTCGGCGTTGGCGAGTAATTGCTGCAGCACCGTGTCGTTTTTTTGCTGAAGGCGTTCGATCACGCCCTCCATGAACCATTCAGCCATGTGCTCGCCGGGATGCTGCTGGGCAATCATCCAGATCTTGCGCTTGCCTTCGGCACCGTCACCTTTGCGCAGCAGCTGAATATCACGACCCTCGATACTTTTGCCGACAGCCAGCAAGTGTGCGCCGGCCTTTTCCTGCGCCTGTTCGATCAGCCAGTCATGGCGCTCACGGCTGTAGGGTTCGAAGTACGCAAACCAGACTTTCGGCTGGTCCGGGGCCAGGCTGAAATTCAGCGCCTTGCCGTCGAAATCCGACGCTACCCGAAACCAGTTCTCATGGTCGTAGGACGCCACGGCGTTGTAGCCGGTCCAGGCATTATTGAAAGTGGACTCGCTGGCATTAGTCAGGCTGAAACCATAGGTCTGGCCGACGTTCAGGCCTTCTGCCTTGAAATGAAACCACTGGAAATGCGCGCTTTGCGTGTCCGGCCGGATCGCCAGGCTTATATGCGTCGGGTCGCTTGCGTCGAGAACCTGAATATTGCCGCTGTCGAAATCCGAACTGATCGTGAGGGTCAAGATAGGTGCCTGCGTACGTAGATGCCTTTTCAGGCCGCTACTGTACACCGATCAACCGGGCACCTTGCGACGTAAACTTCATCCCAACGGTCCTCCTGTGTCAGGAAATAGCCTCGGCTGTGACCATCAGGCTGCAGATGAATGCCGTCAGCAGGCACCACACCAGATAGGCACGACGCTTGCGTCGATGCCAGCCGGACGCCCCGAGCAACAAGGCAGGGGCCTGTAATTGGCGCCACATGCGCTCGCTGTTCTGGAACGCTGAAAGGTGCGCGGCATCGGCGTCCAGCCAGTGGCGAAATTCGATGCGTTCGCTGGCCGTTGCAGCAGGGCTCTGCAAGTGCACATACCAGCGGCTGGCCTGATCCTGAATGGCACGGCTGTCATCGGTGCTCTGAAGATGTGCCTTGCCAAGTGCGCGAAGCATCGCGCGCTCTACCCGGGCGAGATCGACATCCATGAAGCGGGCGATATCAGCATACGCCAGACCATCAAGCCGGCTGAGCAGGAATATCTGCCGGGTACGGCGCGAAAGCTTGCCCAGCCGGTGGCCGAGTTCGATGACCTGCGGCGTGGGCTGCGGCTCAGGCAGACGGGCGGGGAGGTGCAGCAAAGAAGGGAGCTGATTACTCATGATGTATCGCTCGCTGATCTTCCATGGGGATTGTTCCTTGCAATGACCGGTATCGTCCGTGACAAGGGTAGACTAGTGAATACGAGAATCATTCTCAAGTGAAAAGTTGCAGCATTTACTTTTTATATGTCGTATCCGGGCATTTTCGCTGCAAAAACATGACCCGTATCAGGGTTGCTTTGCTATGATCCGCGCCATTGCTACACACCTGCGCAGTACCCAGACTTCATTAGCCTGAAGCAGCGAAACCAAAAGAAAGAACCAAAAAAAAGACCCGGCAAAAAGCCGGGTCAAGAACCGTGATTAGCCTGATGAGGAGATAATCAGGAAGCCGACCTAAGACTTCCAGGTTATCCAGCGGATCTCGCGACCCGCTGATGCAATAATAATCATTATCATTTGCAAGTCAAATGTTTTTATTGCCCTCATCGATACAGATAATCCGCCAGCGCCTGCTCGGCGGATTTTTCTTTTTCGTTCCCACCCGACATCCTCTAGTCCAGCGGCAACTCCGTGGTGCGTTTCACCGTGCTCATGGCAATGTTCGAGTGGGCCTCATGTACGTGCGGCAACTGCAGCAAATGATCGCGCAGAAAGCGCTCATAGCTGGCGATGTCCTGAGCAACCACCTTGAGCATGAAATCCATCCCTCCGGCCATGGTGTAGCACTCCAGCACCTCCGGGTGGCCGATGATGGCCTCTTCGAATTCGGCCAGATAGCGTCGGCCATGGCCCGACAGCTTGACCTCGACAAACACGGTCATGCTCAGGCCGAGCTTCTGAGTGCTGAGCAGGGCGACAGTGCGTTCTATCACTCCGTCTTCCTGAAGCCGGTGAATGCGCCGCCAGCAGGGCGATTGCGATAACTCGACCCGTTCGGCGATTTCTGCCGCAGACAGGCTGGCGTCATGTTGCAAAAGACGAAGAATCTTGCGATCGATGGGGCTCAATTTAGGCTGCATGAATTGACCTTGTTTTTTGTTCTGATCGAAAAAAGCATGCTCAATATCAGCAGATTTGCAGGCATTTAGAAAGAAAAAGCCTCTTTGCTGCTGGCAGTCTAGTGGCAAGGCTGCCGGGTTTGACCGTCCCTGCGCAAAAGCCTGACACCTATAAGAACAAGACAAGAACAAGAGAGGTATCCGCATGTCTCTGGCTGATATTCGTCTGGATGATAAATACCGGCTTGCCACCGGTAATCTGTACCTGACCGGCACACAGGCCCTGACTCGCCTGCCGATGCTGCAAAAACAACGTGATGAAGCGCTGGGCCTGAATACCGCCGGTTTTATTTCCGGCTACCGCGGCTCGCCGTTGGGCAATCTGGACAAAAGCCTTTGGGACGCCAAGGACTACCTGCAACAAAACGCCATCCATTTTCAGCCGGGCATCAACGAAGAACTGGCGGCGACGGCTGTCTGGGGTAGTCAGCAGGTCAACCTGTTTCCCCACGGTAAATACGATGGCGTGTTTGCCCTCTGGTACGGCAAAGGCCCGGGCGTGGACCGTTGCGGAGATGTCTTCAAGCACGGCAACTCGGCAGGCGTTGCAGCCAATGGCGGTGTGCTGATTCTTGCGGGCGATGACCACGGCTGCAAATCATCGACCATTGCCCACCAGAGCGAACATGCGTTTATTGCTTCGATGATCCCGGTACTCAACCCCAGCAACGTTCAGGAAATTCTCGACTACGGCATCATCGGCTGGGAATTGTCGCGTTACAGCGGTTGCTGGGTGGCGATGAAGACCATTGCCGAGAACGTGGATTCTTCGGCCGTGGTCGAGGTTGACCCGTTGCGGGTCAAAACGCGCACTCCGGAAGATTTCGCACTGCCGGAAGGCGGTTTGCACATCCGCTGGCCGGATCCGCCGCTGGCCCAGGAAGCGCGTCTCAACACCTACAAGATCTATGCGGCCAGGGCCTTCGCCCGCGCCAATCAGCTTAACAAGGTGGTCATCGATTCTGCACACCCCAGGCTGGGCATCATTACTACCGGCAAGTCCTATCTGGATGTGCGTCAGGCGCTTGAAGAGCTGGGTATCGATCAGGAGCTGTGCGACAGGGTCGGGATTCGCGTGCTCAAGGTCGGCATGAGCTGGCCGCTGGAACCGGTGTCGGTGCACGACTTTGCCGAAGGGCTGGACGAAATTCTGGTGGTCGAGGAAAAACGCAGTGTCATCGAAGATCAACTGACCGGGCAGCTCTACAACTGGCCCGTGGACCGCCGCCCGGTGGTGGTCGGTGAGTTCGATGAACAGGGCCGCTCACTGCTGCCGAACCTCAGCGAGCTGACACCGGCGATGATCGCCAGGGTCATCGCCAAGCGTCTTGCTCCGTTCTACAGCAGCCCGCAGATCGAGGCACGTCTGCAGTTCCTCAGCGACAAGGAACAGGCGCTTCAGGCGCCGCTGTTCAACACCCAACGCACTCCGCATTTCTGCTCGGGCTGCCCGCACAACACGTCGACGCGTGTGCCGGAAGGCAGTCGCGCCCTGGCCGGGATCGGTTGCCACTACATGACCATCTGGATGGATCGCGAAACCGATACCTTCACCCAGATGGGCGGCGAGGGCGTGACCTGGATCGGTCAGGCACCGTTCACCGAAACACCTCACGTCTTCCAGAATCTGGGCGACGGTACTTACTTTCATTCCGGGCATCTGGCGCTGCGTGCAGCCGTGGCCTCCAAGGTCAATATCACCTACAAGATCCTCTACAACGATGCCGTTGCCATGACCGGTGGCCAGCCAATCGACGGCGTGTTGCGCGTCGATCAACTGAGCCGCCAGGTGTTCAACGAGGGCGTGCAGCGCATCGCACTGGTCTCCGACGAGCCGGACAAGTACCCGAGCCGGCAGGATTTCGCGCCGATTACCACCTTCCATCATCGGCGTGATCTGGACAGCGTGCAGCGCGAGCTGCGTGAGTTCAAAGGTGTGTCGGTGATCATCTACGACCAGACCTGTGCGACTGAAAAGCGTCGCCGCCGCAAACGCGGCACCATGCCGGATCTGGAAAAGCGTGCGTTGATCAACCCGGCCGTATGTGAGGGCTGCGGCGACTGCGGGGTCAAATCCGGTTGCCTGTCCGTGCTGCCCAAGGAAACGGCGCAGGGCCGCAAGCGCGAAATCGATCAGAGCGCCTGCAACAAGGATTTCAGCTGCGTCGAAGGTTTCTGCCCAAGCTTCGTCACGGTGCATGGCGGCAAGCTGCGCAAGCCTGCGGTGCCCAAGCAGGTCGAGGCGTTCGCTCGCTTGCCTGAACCTGCACTGCCGTCGCTGGAGCGGCCGTTCAATATTCTGTTGCCGGGGGTTGGCGGCACAGGCGTGACCACCGTCGGTGCAATGCTGGGTTATGCCGCTAATCTGGAAGGCAAGGGCTGCAGCGTGCTGGATCAGGCCGGTTTGGCACAGAAATTCGGCCCGGTGGTCAGCCATATCCGTATTGCAGCGCGCCAACAGGACTTGTTCGCGGTGCGTATCGCAGCCGGCGAGGCGCACCTGCTGCTCGGCTGTGACTTACTGGTGGCTGCCGGTCCGGATGCAATCGCCAAGCTCGACAGCAAGATTTCCCACGCAGTGGTCAACAGCCAGCAAACGCCGACCGCCGAGTTCACGCGCAACCCGGATGCCGTATTTCCGGCCGAGGCCATGAAGCAGACCATCATCGAGGCGGTGGGCGCTGCGAAGACCCACTTTGTCGAAGCCACATCGCTGGCCACCCGGCTGATGGGTGACAGCATCGCCAGTAACCTGTTCATGCTCGGTTACGCGTTTCAGCTGGGCCTGATTCCGTTGACCTCGGCCGCCATCGAAAAGGCGATCGAACTCAACGGGGTGGCGGTCAATCTCAATCAGCAGGCGTTTCTCTGGGGTCGTCGTACCGCCCATGATCCTGCGGCGGTCGAAGCCTTCGTCAATCCGCAGCAGAAGGTCAGCGAGCCGCAGCCAATGGACCTTGATCAGCGTATTCAGAGCAATGTCGAAACCTTGAAGGCGTATCAGAGTGGCGCCTATGCCAAGCGCTATGTGGAGCTGGTGCAACGTGTGCGCGATACCGAATCACGGGCGTTCCCCGGTCAGCAGCCGATGCTCTCTGAGGCGGTTGCGTTCAACTACTTCAAATTGCTGGCCTATAAGGACGAGTACGAAGTAGCGCGGCTGTACAGCAACGGCGAGTTCACCCGCCAGCTGGAAGCGCAGTTCGAAGGCGATTATCGACTGGAATTCCACTTGGCACCGTCATGGCTGGCAAAACGCGATCCGCACAACGGCCTGCCGCGCAAACGCAGTTTCGGCCCCTGGATGCTGCGCGCCTTCAACCTGCTGGCGAAGTTCAAATTCCTCCGTGGCACAGCGCTCGATCCGTTTGGCCACAGCCTTGAGCGCAAACAGGAGAAGGAGTTGATTGAAGGTTACGTGCGTGACATCGAGCTGATTCTTCAGCACCTGCAAGCGCAGAACCGCCATACCGCTTTGAGCCTGGCACGTCTGCCGGAGCGAATTCGTGGCTATGGCTATATCAAGGAGAGCACCATGAAAGCGGCTGCATTGCAGGCCGACATTCTGCGCAAGAGTCTGGAAAGCGGCGAGGTGGTTGCACCGAAGTTGTACGAGGCAGCTGCCTGACGGGGAGATACTTCGCATCTCCTGATCGCAGCGACCGGGGCAGATCTGCTGTGTTCTGCGCCCGGAGTACCGCCTTCGCCAATATCAGCTCGGTCTGAACAGGTGTGCATGCCTGGCGCGGTACAGCGATGACTCGCTGAACGTGTCAGCGGCAAGCACACGTCCGACCAGAATCAATGCAGTGCGGCGAAAGCCTTTGCACTGCACTTTGTCGTGAATATCCGCCAGTGTGCCAACTGCCCAGTCCTGATCTGGCCAACTGGCACGGTGCACCACGGCAATCGGGCAATCGGCTCCGTAATGCGGAACAAGCTCGTCGACAATCCGCTGCAGGTTGTTCACCCCCAGATGAATCGCCATGGTTGCCCGGTGGCTGGCCAGACTGGCCAGTTCCTCGCCGCTGGGCATTGAGGTCTTGTCGGCATAGCGAGTCAGAATCACGCTTTGCGAAACATCCGGCAGGGTCAGCTCGACGCCCAGCAGCGCAGCGCAGGCAGCGGTCGCGGTGACGCCGGGAATGATTTCGAATGGAATATTCAGTTCCCGCAGATGGCGGATCTGCTCGCCGATGGCGCCATACAGGCCAGGGTCGCCGGAATGCACGCGAGCAACGTCCAGGCCCTGCGCATGCGCGGCCTTTATCAGTTCGATGATCTGCTCCAGATGCAGCTCGGCGCTGTTGGTCACCTGCACGGCCTGATGACCCTCCAGCACTGCGAGCGGCACCAGTGAGCCTGCATAGATAATGACCGGGCATGTGCGAATCAGGCGTTGCCCCTTGACGGTGATCAGCTCGGGATCGCCAGGGCCGGCACCGATGAAATAGACAGTCAATGAATTCTCCGGAATGGATGAGCGCGGAGAGATTATCCGCTGTGTGCAGGACTTATTGCCAAGGCAAATGTGGCGTGGGCGCTTTTCTGCCTTTCGATCAGCAGGGTGGCGGTGCCGTCTCCCAGTTGCGCGGCCAGCGCCAGTGCCGAACCTTCGGCGACACCGTGACAGCCCGTAGTCTGGAAGACCTGCGCAGAACGATGGGTGAGGTACAGCTCCCACGCGACCAGTTGCGCTGCGTTGAAGAACACCAGCGGCACTGCCAGTTGCCCGGCCAGTTCAAGCAGGCCCGGTTCCTGGTCTTTCAGATCGATACATGCCAGCGCAGTGACGCTGGCAATCTCCAGGTCGATCACGCGAAGGCTGTTCTCGATCAGCTCGCGCAACGTCGCTGCAGAGCAACCGCGCCGACAGCCCAGCCCGGCCACCAGTGACGAGCCGGGCTGAACGGTCGGAGAATCAGGCCTGGTGCAGGTCGGCATCGTTTCTGCGGAACAGCCAGGCACTGATCAGCCCCATCGCGACCCAGAACAGCGCGTTGGTTAGCAGCGAGGCAAGCATGAATTGCGATTCCAGAGCTTCGGGTGCCAGGCTCTCATGGACCAGCGGCTGTGGTGCGCCGATAACGTGAGGAACGACCAGAATCGCCACGCCCAGCACTTTGAGCAGCCAGTTCTGACCAAACACCAGCAAGGCCAGCCCGGCGGCAGTCGATGCGGCCGTACCTATCCACCAGGCCTGACGCTGACTCAGTTCGGCGGCAGCGGTGCCTGGCAATTCAGGTGGCAGGCCAAGCGTGGGTGCCAGCACAAAAACCGCGAAACCGGCCAGCCCCCACCATACGCCTTGCACCGTGCGGCCCGGCGCGCGCAGGGTGTAAAGCCCGGCAAGCATCAGGGCGAAGCCTACCGCGACCACCAGATTGCCGCCCGTGGTGGACAGCACACGTTGCCAGCCGTTTTCAGGTTCCCAGGCAGCTTCGTCATGCGCATGACTGTGCTCGGCAGCCGCGCCGTCTGCATGTTCATGGACCTGTTCGGCAGATGCGTTCTCGTAGGTTTCGGCCTGCTGGATCAGTGGCACCACCCAGAAGCTTTGCAGCACGGTCAGCAACAGGGCCGCAAGCAGGCCCGTGAACCCGGCAGTTTGTGCGATTCGCTTGAACATTGTGGAGTCCTTAATGGCAAGGAAAGGCAGCGCTGTGACGGGTATCGTGTGCGGCGTTGTGTACGGCCGCGATGTGCGAGAAACCGGCGAAGTACACCAGACAGGCACCCAGCAGCGCAGCGCTGATGGCGGCTGTCAGGCGTTGAGTGCGGGTGGAGCTGGCGGCGGCGGCGTGGCTGCTGCTGATGGTTGACATGGCGATCCCTCTTGATGATTGGCAAGCGGGCCACGCGCGAAGGAACCTGCCGGCAGACGCCAGAGGTTTCAACTGCGCCCGCCCACCGCGGGTTTGTCATTGCAACGATGTCGGGCCGGTCTCCGGGCTCGCGAGGGGCTCAAACGTCGTACGTTCAAGGCCTGCAAGGTCACCTTCCCATGCCGTGGCACAGTGGATCAGACCTTCTCTCGCTTACCGTTGCGGGGGCAGCACCGGACTTGCTCGACAGCGTGAGCGCACCGGTTTCCCGTTTCACCCCGTGAGGGGCACCCGAAACAAGGCGTACAGGAGAGCATGGGCAGCGGGGGATCGTCAATCTGAACGATTGACCTGTCTGCGGTCACTGCGTAGCCTTGCCGGTTCGAGGTTCTCCATGCGTAAAGCGTTACACATGGAGCTAAGACGGGAATGCGGTACACGCCGCAGCTGCCCCCGCAACTGTAAACGGTGAGGTTCATTGCACAGCCACTGCTGCGGCGGGAAGGCGCAATGAATGCGTGTCGGCATGGTATTCATTGCCTGCCACATGCCGCCGTGAGCCAGGAGACCTGCCTCGAACCGGGCTGACCAAAAGGCCTGCGAATTATCACTACAACCGGGCGGGGTGATCCGGTGGCGATCCGATCCGTGTGCCAGACACGCGGTTCTCGTCCTGTTTGCCCGCCGCATTGCCAAAGGGCACCTGATGAAAACACTGGCCAAGCTTCCCGTCACCATCGTCACCGGCTTCCTCGGCTCGGGCAAAACCACCCTATTGCGACATATGCTCGACAACGCCGAAGGGCGGCGCATCGCGGTCATCGTCAATGAATTCGGTGAGCTGGGCATCGACGGAGAAATCCTCAAGCAGTGCACCATCGGTTGCACCGAAGAAGAGGCCAACGGCCGGGTATATGAGTTGGCCAACGGTTGCCTGTGCTGCACGGTGCAGGAAGAATTCTTTCCGGTCATGCGCGAGCTGGTCGCTCGTCGTGGCGACCTGGACCACATCCTGATCGAAACCTCCGGGCTGGCATTGCCCAAGCCGCTGGTTCAGGCTTTTCAGTGGCCGGAAATTCGCAACGCCTGCACAGTCGATGCGGTGATCACTGTCGTCGACAGCCCGGCAGTACTGGCCGGTACGTTTGCTGCGTTCCCGGATCAGGTCGATGCGCAGCGCAAACTCGACCCGAATCTGGACCATGAATCGCCTTTGCACGAGCTGTTCGCTGATCAACTGGCCAGCGCCGATCTGGTGATCCTTAACAAGGCCGACATGATCGACGCCGAAGGTCTGGCAGCGGTGCGTGCCGAAGTTGCCGAAGAACTGCCGCCAGCCGTCAAGGTGATTGAAGCCAGCAGCGGTCGTCTGCCGATCAGCGTACTGCTGGGTGTTGGCGCCGAGTCCGAGCTGCACATCGATGGTCGCAAGACCCATCATGATCATCACGACGATGACGATCATGATGACCACGATCACGATGCTTTCGATTCGATTTCCCTGAAATTGCCTCAGGCCGATGAAAAGGTGCTGCTCGACGCACTGAATCAACTGGTCGTGCAGCACGGCATTCTGCGGGTGAAGGGCTTCGCGGCCATTCCCGGCAAGCCGATGCGCCTGCTGATCCAGGGTGTGGGCACGCGTTTCGACAAACACTTCGACCGCGCCTGGCGCGCCGATGAAGAGCGTGCCACGCATCTGGTGCTGATTGGTCAGGAGCTGGACGCCGTGGCCCTGCAAGCGCAGCTCAACGCTGCGGTTGTTGGCTAACCCCATGCATTTACTGAGAACCCAGCCCGGCGGTTTCGTACCCGACGACAGCATTGCCGATCTGGGCCAGACCCCGGCCGAGCTGGTAATTCTCTGTAGCGGAGACTCCAGCCTGGCGCTGCTGGCCGAAGCTGCCCGCCAGCTTCCTGACGACTACCCGAGCCTGCGTCTGGCCAACCCGATGCAGGTACAGAATCACGCCTCTGTCGACTTGTATGTCGATGAGGTGCTGCGTCACGCAAAGGTCATTCTGATTTCCCTGCACGGCGGCATCGGTTACTGGCGTTACGGCGTCGAGCGGCTGATGGAGCTCGCGGCACGCGGGGTTCAGGTCATTCTGGTGCCCGGTGATGATCGTCCCGATCCTGAGCTGAGCGATCTGAGCACGGTGCCTGCCGCAGAACGCGACCGGCTCTGGCAGTTTCTGCGTCAGGGCGGCTTGCAGAATGCGCTGGAAATGTATCGTTGCATGGCCAGTCGTTGGCTGGACCGGGACTATTCCTGGACCGAGCCCCAACCGTTGCCACGTACAGCCATTTACCACCCTCGACTGGCAAGCGCGCAGCTCACCGATTGGCAAGCCGACTGGGTTGCGGGGCAGCCCGTTGCGGCGCTGCTGTTCTATCGCTCGCACTTGCAGGCCGCCAATACCGGTTTTATCGACGAGTTCTGTGTGCGCTTACAGGCTATGGGCATCAACCCGCTGCCCATAGCCGTGGCCAGCCTCAAGGAGCCGGGCTGTTTCACTCAGGTAGAGGACTGGCTGGACGAGGCTGAAACCGAACTGATCCTCAACACCACCGGCTTTGCCCAGTCGAGCCCGGAAGCGCCGCATCTGCGCCCGTTTCGGCGCAACGTGCCGGTCATTCAGGCGATCTGCGCGCAGGACAACGAACCTGCATGGCAGGCCAGCGAACAGGGCCTTGGTGCGCGCGATCTGGCGATGCACATTGCCTTGCCGGAGCTGGACGGGCGAATCATCAGTCGGCCAGTCAGTTTCAAGGATCTGGCCTGGCGCAGCGAGCGCAGCCAGTCGGACGTGGTGTGTTACCGCGCCCAGCCGGACAGGATGGATTTTGTCGCGCAACTGGCGCGGCGCTGGATCGAACTGGCGCGGCTGCCCAACGCCGATAAGCGTGTGGCGTTGATCCTGGCCAACTATCCGACCCGCGACGGGCGGATCGGCAACGGTGTAGGGCTCGACACGCCTGCTGCGGCGCTGAACATCCTGCGCGCCATGCAGGCCGAGGGTTATCCGCTGGCACAATTGCCGGACAGCGGCACCGAGCTTATCCAGCAACTGCTGGGTGGTGTGACCAATGATCTGGACAGCATTGATCTGCGGCCCTGCCAGCAAAGCATGGCACTGGAGGAATACCTGGCGGCGTTCAACGAGCTGCCGCAGGAGAACCGTGATGCCGTGAATGCCCGCTGGGGCGCGCCGGACAGCGATCCGATGTTTCGCAGTGGCAGGATGATGATTGCCGGTCTGCGCTTTGGCCTGACCTTCGTTGGCATTCAGCCTGCGCGTGGCTATCAGGTCGACCCCAGCGCGGTGTACCACGACCCGGATCTGGTTCCGCCCCACGGTTATCTGGCGTTTTACTTCTGGCTGCGCAAGACGTACGGAGCGCATGCGGTGGTGCATGTCGGCAAACACGGCAACCTTGAGTGGCTACCGGGCAAGGGCGTCGGCCTTTCCCGAACCTGCTGGCCGGACGCCGTACTGGGTGCCATGCCGAACATCTATCCATTCATCGTCAATGATCCGGGCGAGGGCGCACAGGCCAAGCGGCGTACCCAGGCGGTGATCATCGATCACTTGATGCCGCCCCTGACCCGCGCGGAAACCTATGGTCCGCTGCGCAATCTGGAACTGCTCGCCGACGAGTTCTATGAGGCGCAACTGCTTGATCCGCGCCGCGCGCGCGAGTTGCAACGGGACATTCTCGAACTGGTCCGTGAAACCCATATAGATCGCGAGCTGGCCCTGGGCGAAAACCTCGACAGCGACGCCGATGCGGCGCTCTGGCTGCCGCGTCTGGACACTTACCTGTGTGACCTGAAAGAGTCGCAGATTCGCGATGGCCTGCACATCTTCGGTCAGTCACCACAAGACCGTCTGCGTACCGACACCTTGCTGGCCCTGCTGCGCATCCCGCGCGGCGACGGGCGCGGCGCGCAGTCGAGTCTGTTACGGGCGCTGAGTAAAGCGTTCGGTCTGGATTTCGACCCGCTGGATTGCGAACTGGCCGAACCCTGGACCGGCGCGCGTCCCGCTGCGTTGTTAGCGGTCAGCAGTGACCCGTGGCGCACTGCCGGTGATGCGCGTGAACGGCTTGAGCTTTACGCCGCTGCGCTCATCGAACGCGTGACTCAGGACGAAGCGCTGCACGACTTGCCGGTTGACGATGATCTGGCACTGATTCTCGACAGCCTGCGTGAAGTGGTCGCGCCGCGTCTGGACGCTTGTGGCCCCGGCGAAATGCAGGGCATGCTCGATGCACTGAGCGGCCGCTTCGTTCCGGCAGGCCCCAGCGGTGCGCCGAGTCGGGGGCGTCTGGATGTGCTGCCCACCGGTCGCAACTTCTTTACTGTGGATGTCCGCAATCTGCCGACTACCACGGCTTGGCGTATCGGTTTCCAGTCCGCCAGCCTGTTGCTGGAAAGGCACCTTCAGGACCATGGCGACCATCTGCGTCAGTTGGGGTTGTCGGTCTGGGGCACGGCGACCATGCGCACCGGTGGTGACGATATCGCTCAGGCGATGGCGCTGATGGGTGTGCGTCCGGTCTGGGCGACGGGCAGCCAGCGGGTCGATGATTTCGAGATTCTGCCGGTCAGCCTGCTGGACCGCCCGCGGGTAGACGTGACATTGCGGGTGTCGGGCTTTTTCCGTGATGCCTTCGCCAACCTTATCAAGCTGTTCGACGCTGCGGTGCAGGCAGTTGCCGCGCTGGACGAGCCGGACGACCTGAACCCGCTGGCGGCCCGGGTGCGAGAAGAACGACAAGGTTTTATCGCAGAAGGGTTGAGCGAAGACGAAGCGGCACGTCAGGCGGGCTGGCGGATATTCGGGGCCAAGCCCGGTGCCTATGGTGCTGGCGTGCAGGGCGCAATCGACGGCCGTCTGTGGCAGAGCCGTGAGGACCTTGCCGAGGTTTACCTGAACTGGGGCGGCTACGCCTATGGCGCTGCCGATGAAGGCACGCCTGCGCGTCAGCGCTTTGCCCAGCGTCTGTCTCAGGTACAGGCCGTGCTGCAGAATCAGGACAATCGCGAACACGACCTGCTTGATTCAAACGATTATTACCAGTTTCAAGGCGGCATGCTCGCGGCTTCGGAAACCCTCAGCGGGCAGAGGACCGCCAGTTACCATGGCGATCACAGCCAGCCGGACCTGCCGAAAATCCGCACTTTGAAGGAAGAGCTGAACCGAGTGATACGCTCGCGCGCGGCGAATCCGAAATGGATCGACGGGGCCAGACGTCATGGGTACAAAGGTGCATTCGAGATGGCCGCGACCGTGGATTTCCTGTTTGCCTTCGACGCGACGACCGAACTGATCGATGATCACCAGTACGCGCTGCTGGCCGACGCCTATCTACTTGACCCGGCCACTCGCGACTTCCTCGCCGAGCACAATCCCGATGCCTTGCGCGACATGACCGAGCGCATGCTCGAAGCCCAGCAGCGTGGGCTCTGGCAGGAGCCGGGCGAGTATCAGCAGGCGCTGGAAGACCTGCTCCTGGACATAGAAGAGAACTGATGACCTTGCCTGACCCGAACATCACCGAAACTCCACATTTCCCGCTGGCTGCCGTGGTCGGCGCCGATGACCTGAAGCTGGCATTGTGCCTGACCGCCATCGACCCGCGTATCGGCGGCGTATTGATCGAAGGGCCTCGGGGCATGGCCAAATCGACGCTGGCGCGGGGGCTGGCCGATGTGCTGGCCAGTGGTCAGTTCGTCACCTTGCCGCTAGGCGCTACCGAAGAGCGTCTGGTCGGCACGCTGGATCTGGACGCCGCGTTGAGCGAAGGCCGGGCGCGCTTCTCTCCGGGCGTGTTGGCCAAGGCCGACGGTGGCGTGCTGTATGTCGATGAGGTCAATCTGCTCGCCGACCATCTGGTCGACCCGTTGCTGGACGTTGCGGCCAGCGGCGTCAATATGGTCGAGCGCGATGGTATTTCCCATCGCCATGCAGCGCGCTTCGTACTGATCGGCACCATGAACCCGGAAGAAGGCGAATTGCGCCCGCAGTTGCTGGATCGCTTTGGCCTGAATGTCGCGTTGAGTGGCCAGACCCTGCCTGCCGAGCGCAGTCAGATCATCCGTCGCCGTCTGGATTTCGACAGCGATCCAGTAATGTTTTGCCAGCAATGGCAAGCTCAGCAGGACGCCTTGAAGCATCGTTGTGAGCAGGCGCGTCAACTGCTTGCCGGTATCGAGCTGGATGACCAGTCATTGGCAATGATCACCGAGCGCTGCTTCGCTGCGGGTGTCGACGGTATGCGCGCCGATCTGGTCTGGCTGCGCGCCGCGCGCGCCCATGCGGCGTGGCGTGGTGCTGGTCGGATCGAAGAACAGGACATCGAAGCGGTCGCCGAGTTTGCCTTGCGTCATCGGCGGCGCGAGCCGGTTCCGCCGCCACAAAACCCGGAAGCGCCGCCGCCCGAATCGTCCGGCAGGCAGGCCGACCCTGAAAGCGGGCAGGGCAGCTGGGGCGAATTGCCCGGCCAAGCCGTCACTACCGGCGCACGCCGCGAAGTGCCGAGCTGGCCAAAAAAGCCTTAGGCATCCGCCCTCGCATCGCACAGGGGGCGGATGCCGTTCCCCGTCCTGGTCGACTGGCCGCTGGCAGACAAGGGGCTATGCGTGCCGGTGCTGATGGCTCGGTGCAATGGTTGCCCACCCTGTTGCGCGGTCAGCCGAAAAGCCGCAAGGATCTGATTCGCCAGCCGCGCAGCAGCCGTCCCAGTGAGTTATTGCTGGTGATTGTCGATGCTTCAGCTTCTACGCGACGCCATCAGGCGTTGAGCCAGGCCAAGGGGCTGTTGTCGCAATTGTTCGACGATGCGTATCGACGCCGCGCGCGTCTTGCCTTGCTGACCGCCAGCGGTAATACGCCACGCTGGCAACATCAGGGCCTGAAAGCGTCGTCGGCATTAAGTCCATGGCTGGATGCACTGGGTGCGGGCGGCGGCACGCCACTGTCAGCGGCTCTCCAGCAAGCCAGTGAATGGCTGGCACAGCGGCAAAAACGATATCCGGCCGAGCAGCAGCGGGTTCTCGTGCTGACCGATGGCAGGATCAAGCAGTTACCCGTCCTGCCTGCATTCAATTGCGCGAGTGTGTTGATCGATATCGAGAAAGGCCCGATCCGCCTGGGGAGAGCGCGGGAACTGGCGTCCAGCCTGGGGGCTGATTATCAGCACATCGATGAGCTGAAACCGGTTTGAGCTATCAGGTCTGGCAGCTCTGCAACTGCGTGCCAATGCGCTGAAGCATTGGCAAGGCAGTCAGTTGCAGCGCACGAGCAACGCTCAATCCTGCATCAGGCTGGCATGGTCCAAGGCTCAAGGTCATAGCCTTCGTTGCTGATTTCAGCGCGGGCCTGTTCCAGAGCGCTGGCCAGTTGCCGCTTGTCTGAATAGGTGCTGCTCGGGATCTGCTTGCGACCGATACGGTTGCTGGTGCGGTCGATCACCGTCAGGCTCAGTTCGCCGTTACCGTCCTGTGGTGCCCAGGCAACACACTGGAAGGGTTCAAAAGCGTGTCCAGCGATCAGAAGTGCATCGTTGAAGCGCAGCGGGGCGTTCATGGTTTTTTCCTCAAGTGCCCATCTCAATTCAGTCACGGCGGCGGGCTGACCGTCCGGCTGGTTACTTGTGTTGATGAACGACAAGGGGGCATGAGTCACACCCTTCAAAGAAAAATATGCGAATTTTTTTCAACGCTCGCCCGCGTGACCTTGCAAATAAACATCCTTAAGCAGCTAAGGCGTTAGCGACAGAGGGTTATGAGTGTTAGACCCAAACGGTACAACGCTGCGTCAAAAATTTGCTAGGGTGATAGTTGGGCTCGCCAACATACTGTTTATGAAAAGCTTTTAAAAATCCCACTCCACGTCGGGCGCCAAGGAAACTTCATGCATGGATCGGCCCCAACGCGACGTCTGTTGATCATCGACGGCGGTGAAGACTGTCATCTTCTGATTCCTGCTTTGAGTGATGTCGGATGGACGGTGCAGGAAAGCACCTCAGGTTCTACCTTCAATCCCGATCATGACGTGGGCCTGATTCGCCTGACGCCCGGTCATTTCGAACAACTGCCCAGGCTTCAGGAGCTTGTCGCCCACAGCAAAATGCGCTGGGTTGCAGTGCTGTCAGCCAACGATCTACAACGCGAAAAAATCGGCGATTTCGTTTGCCAGTGGTTTTTCGATTTTCACACCCTTCCTTTCGATGCCGCGCGGTTGCATGGCACGCTGGACAGAGCATTAGCGGCAGGTCGTCCCGAAGTGCAAGGTGGGCTGACGCTTTCCGACGCCGAGCCCGAGCTGCTCGGCGACAGTCGGCCCATTCGTGAGCTGCGCAAGCTGCTGAGCAGGCTGGCACCTATCGATTCACCGGTATTGATTCGTGGCGAACGTGGTACGGGCAAAGAGCTGATCGCACGCAGCCTGCATGTACAGTCTCAGCGACGCGGCAAGCCCTTTGTTGCCGTGGATTGCGGTGCGTTCACCGGGCACTCGATCCAGACCGAGCTGTTTGGCCATGAAAACGCTGCGTTTGACGGTGCTCAGGCGCACAGGATCGGGCTGCTTGAAGCTGCTGACGGCGGCACGCTGTTGCTTGACGAGGTTGGTGATCTGCCGCTGGAAACCCAGGCGTCGCTGTTGCGCTTTCTGGAGGACGGGCAAATCGAGCGCCTGGGCGGCGGTGAGTCGATTGCAGTGGATGTGCGGGTGCTGGCCGCGACACGTGAGGATCTTGAAACGGCTGTGCGGAAAAAGCGCTTTCGTGAAGACCTGTATTACCAGCTCAATGTGCTGCAGGTCGGGGTGGCGCCGTTGCGCGAGCGTCATGGCGATCTGGCGTTGCTGGCCAACCATTTCGCCCATTTGTACAGTCAGGACAGCGGCAGGCGAGCACGCAGTTTCAGTCAG
The DNA here is from genome assembly GCF_022836805.1 of Pseudomonas sp. RGM 3321. Classification (NCBI taxonomy): domain Bacteria; kingdom Pseudomonadati; phylum Pseudomonadota; class Gammaproteobacteria; order Pseudomonadales; family Pseudomonadaceae; genus Pseudomonas; species Pseudomonas sp. RGM 3321. The sequence goes on along the minus strand of NZ_JALHBH010000114.1, from coordinate 90,140 downwards.
GATGCGCTGGTGGCGTTGGGCAAGCACGACTGGCCGGGCAATGTGCGAGAGCTGGCCGGTCGGGTACGGCGCGGGCTGGTGCTGGCCGAAGGCAGGCAGATAGAAGCGGCAAACCTGGGCTTGCTGGGCGAAGAAGACAGTGCTGGCAGCATGGGCACGCTGGAGGAATATAAATCGCGTGCAGAGCGTCAGGCATTGTGCGACGTATTGACCCGCCATAGTGACAATCTGAGTGTGGCGGCCAGAGTCCTGGGCATATCGCGACCGACCTTCTATCGGCTGTTACACAAGCATCAGATCCGCTAAGCCCCCAGCAGTTGCGAGACAGCCGCCATCGCCTGTTCGCGGCGCTGCGGCCAGTCCCCGCCCAGCACTTTATAGGCCTGCCGATGGTGGTCCAGCCATTCCCGGCTGCTGTCGAAGAAGGCCTGGCGTTCGCATAACTGCGGCTGGCAGCGTTGCCCGTCGCTGATCCAGTCCACGCCCTCGGGCGACAGCAGCAGGTGCAGGTCGTAGGAGCGGCTCAGCAGTTGCTGTTCGATCCACGCCGGGCAGTCGCCGAACAGGGTGTGGCTCCAGAGCACATTGCTCAGCAAGTGTGTGTCGAGTATCAACAAGTGTGACTCGCTGGCGCGACCGGCATCCTCCCAGTCCAGCTGGCCGCGAGCAATGGCCGGTATATCGGCGTAGTCGGTATCGCGCCCCTGTTGATCGATGAAATGACGTACGTACTCGCCGACCAGTACGCCGCCGAACCGATTCTGTATTTCGGCCGACAGCCAGCTCTTGCCGCTGGACTCGGGGCCGGTCAGGACCAGGACTTTCATCGCGCCAGCGCCAGATCGTTACGCCACTCGCGCCAGCCTTGCACGGCCAGCAGGGTAAACAGCGCATAGAGTGCAGCGGTCAGGTACAGCTCTTTGTAGATGAACAGGCCGACAAAAATCACATCCAGCACAATCCACAGCGGCCAGCACTGAACGCGCTTGTGTGCCATCCACACTTGTGCCACCAGACTGAAACCCGTCAGTGCCGCGTCCAGCCAGGGCTGTGCGGCGTCGGTGAAATGCGCCATGCCAGCGCCCAGCGCAAGGCTGATGACTGCGCCGACAGCCAGCCCTTTAAGCAGCGAATGGCTCGGCAAAACAGTGACAGCCTTGACCGGCAGGCCCTCGCCATGGCGAGTCCACTGCAGCCAGCCGTAGATTTGCAAGCCTGCATAAATGACCTGCAGCAGCATGTCCGAATACAGCTTCACGTCGAAGAATATCCAGATGTAAATCACCACCATCACCAGCCCGATTGGCCAGCACCAGGGATTCTGCTTCACTGTCAGCCAGACCGCGATAACGCCGATGGCGGCAGCGAAGAGTTCAAGCCCGGACATGGCGGCTCCTTGGTGAGGGTTGTGAGGGTCGGGGGCGGCGATTGTATGCGCTTCTGCGCGCGGCGTGGAGCTTGTGTTGCGTCAGGCTGCACGTCGGCAGGCTTTGTGCCTGGAGGTCTGCTAGCATTCGGCGCCTTGCATTTGCGAGACTTTCTTCAAGCTTCGTTCAGGCATGCGACGGCATAGTGGCAAGCATTTTTTATACGACAACATTAAACAGCGAGCCTGCGGCATCGCTTCATGGGGGAATGATGGATCTTTGGACCGCTGCTCAGGCGTTAATATTGGGTGTTGTAGAAGGTTTGACGGAGTTCTTGCCGATCTCCAGTACCGGGCATCAGATCATCGTCGCCGATTTGATCGATTTTGGCGGCGAGCGCGCCATGGCCTTCAATATCATCATCCAGCTGGGTGCGATTCTGGCGGTGGTCTGGGAGTTTCGGCGCAAGATTCTCGACGTTGTCACAGGCTTGCCGAAGCAACAGCAAGCGCAGCGTTTCACCCTGAACCTGCTGATCGCCTTCATGCCTGCCGTGGTACTGGGTGTGGTCTTTGCCGACATGATCCACCATTACCTGTTCAATGCCATCACCGTGGCAACGGCACTGGTCGTGGGCGGTGTGATCATGCTCTGGGCCGAGCGCCGCGAGCACACCGTGCGTACCGAAACCGTCGATGACATGACCTGGAGCGATGCGTTGAAAGTCGGGCTGGTGCAGTGCCTGGCGATGATCCCTGGCACATCGCGCTCTGGCTCGACCATTATTGGCGGGCTGCTGTTCGGTCTGTCACGCAAGGCAGCGACCGAATTCTCGTTCTTCCTGGCTATGCCGACCATGGTCGGTGCAGCCGTGTACTCGGGCTACAAATACCGGGACATGTTTCGCCCGGACGACTTCGCGGTGTTTGCCATCGGTTTCATTACCTCGTTCATCTTCGCGATGATTGCCGTTCGCGCGCTGCTCAAGTTCATCGCTACTCATAGCTATGCAGTGTTCGCCTGGTATCGCATCGCCTTCGGCCTGTTGATTCTGGCGACCTGGCAGTTTGGCTGGATCGACTGGGCATCGGCCAAGGCATGACACGCAGCCGCGAAACGCAGCGGCCAACTGGCCGGGGCAGGGCTCCGGTCCGGCAGTTGCGCCTGAAGGTGTTGGCGTTCCTGCTGCTGTGTGCGCTACCGGTTTACGGCTCGGCGTCGCTGGGGTTCAGGCAGGTCACGTTGATCCCGGCGCTCGCCTTGATGGTCATGAGCCTGCTGGCGTTTGTGCTCTATCGGCATGACAAGCGACAGGCCGGAAACGGCGGTCAGCGCACGCCGGAGAATGTCCTGCATGCCACCGAACTGCTCGGTGGCTGGCCCGGAGCATTGCTGGCGCAGCAGGTGTTTCGGCACAAGACCCGCAAGGTGCCTTTTCAGGTCGTGTTCTGGCTGATCGTGCTGGCGCATCAGGCGCTGTGGCTTGACTGGCTGTTTCTGGGCAAGCGGCTTTTGCAGCTGTCGCCTTTATAGTTTCAAGCCGATCTGCTGTCGTTTCGGCAGTCTGTCGACCACCAGTTGGTGGGAGCGAGTCAGCAGATCACGCACTTCATCGTCACTCAGTGTGTGCAGGTCTGCCACGCTGATCCAGTGCGCGCGCGCCAGGTAAGGCGCAGGCCGTATGCCGGGCCGATCCACGTAACCCAGAAACAATTCCGGATGGACCTTGAACGAAAGGTCCTGGCCGACCAGGTCCATGACCGCAAACATCTTTTTTTCGGCAACGGAAAACACGCGCACACCGCCCCATTTGTAATCCTCTCGGGCACCCGGCAAGTCCAGGCAGAATCGGGCGATGTCTTCTTTGTTACGGGTCTTGTTCACGGAATGCTCCTTCAGTGTGGCGTCGAGCGGTAAGCTGTTCGATAGCCGCACGGATATTCGATCAGCGGATTGTATGCTGCTGCGACACTGATTAGTGTGCAGGTTTGTCCTTCTCCGGAGTCTCGAATGTCTGCCGTGCAACTCGCCGATGGTGAACTGAACTACCTGCTCGAAGGCCCGGCCGGTGCGCCGGTGCTGGTGTTGTCCAACTCGCTGGGCACTGATCTGCATATGTGGGACAACCAGATTCCCGCGCTCATTGGTCATTTTCAGGTGTTGCGCTACGACACGCGCGGGCATGGCAAATCGCTGGTCAGCGAGGGCAGTTACAGCATCGAGCAGAATGGTCGCGACGTATTGGCGTTGCTGGATGCGCTGCACATAGGCACGGCTTTTTTCTGTGGCTTGTCCATGGGCGGCCTGATCGGTCAGTGGCTCGCCATCAATGCGCCGCAGCGCCTGCGCAAGGTTGTGCTGTGCAACACGGCAGCCAGAATCGGCAACCCCGATATCTGGAACCCACGCATTGAAACCGTTCTGCGTGACGGGCAGTCAGCGATGGTTGCGTTGCGTGATGCTTCTGTCGCGCGCTGGTTTACGCCTTCATTTGCGAACGCCGAGCCTGCTGTGGTCGACACAGTTGTCGGTATGCTGGCCCGTACGTCACCGCAGGGTTACGCCGCTAACTGCGCTGCCGTGCGTGATGCGGATTTCCGTGAGCACATTGCCTCCATTCAGTTGCCGGTATTGGTCGTCTGCGGCACTGAAGATGCGGTAACCACCCCGGCGGACGGGCGATTCATGGTCGAGCGCATTAAAGGTTCGCAGATGATCGAATTGCACGCGGCTCATCTGTCCAGTGTCGAGGCCGGGGAGGGATTCACGGTGCCAGTACTGGCATTTCTGACGGCCGAGTGAGCTGGCGTGATCTGAAACCCGGTATTGAGAGGCTTGCCATGGCGCTGCATACTCGCGGCTCTGAAAGCGAGGTGGCCGGGTGTTTGATCTCAATGATCTGTTTTATTTCGTCCAGGTGGTCGAATGCCTCGGCTTTGCGCCCGCAAGCCGCAAGCTGGGGATTCCCAAATCCAAGCTCAGCCGTCGTATTGCCGGGCTGGAAGAACGCCTGGGTGTACGACTGATTCACCGCTCGACGCGCACGTTCGCCGTGACCGAGAGCGGGCGCGATTACTATGCTCACTGCGTGGCAATGCTGGTCGAAGCCGAGGCTGCCGAAGAGGCTATTCTGCGTTCCAAATCCGAGCCGCAGGGCAGGGTGGCGATCAGCTGTCCTCCGGCACTGGCGGCGATGGGCTTCAACGAGACCATTGCCCGGTTCGCGGCCGATCATCCGAAAGTTCAGGTGCAGGTCGAAAGTACCAACCGCCGCGTCGACCCGCTGACGGAGAACATCGATATCGCGTTGCGTGTGCGCTTCCCGCCGCTGGAAGACGACGGGCTGGTGGTCAAGCTGCTCGGGCACAGCGCTCAACGTCTGGTCGCACGCCCTGATCTGGCTGCCAGGCTGTCCGCAACACCTACACTCGAGGCGCTATCGACACTGCCCAGTCTCGACACGCCGTCTTCAAACCATGAGCATCGCTGGCTGCTGGAAACGACTCCCGGCAACTATGCTGAAATTCGCCACACGCCGAGGCTGATCAGCTCGGATCTGGACATGATGCTGCAGGCCGCCCTGCAGGGCGTTGGGGTGGCGCAACTGCCTGAACTGATTGTCCGCGAAGCCTTGCAGGACGGACGTCTGGTCGAGCTGTTCAGTCAGCATCGGCCAAAGTGCGGCATCGTGCATGCCGTGTTTGCTTCGCGCCGTGGGCTGCTTCCAGCGGTCAGAGGGCTGCTGGATGTGTTTGAGACATCCTTTAAAGAGCTGAGCCTCAGCCCCGACTCGCTTTATTGTTCTCTTCATAGAACGAACAGTCGCATTCAAGACCACTAATCATCTATTGCAATCAAGGATAGGATGCTCGCCACTTCATCGCTAAGTGGCGATTTTCTTTAAGGAGCTACGTTATGAATTTATTGCACCTCGATTCCAGCATCCTCGGCGATCATTCCGCTTCGCGTCAGTTGACTCATGAGGTCGTTCAGGCCTATCAGCGCGCGCATGCGGACAGCCAGGTAACCTACCGCGACCTCGCCAGCGAAGCCCTCGGGCATTTCTCTGCTGCGAGTCTTGCCGCAGCGGGCACCCCTGTAGAAGCCCGCGATGCGGCCCAGCAACAGGAAGTCGACATTAACGAAGCCACCTTGCAGCAGTTTCTTGCCGCCGACGTGCTGGTGATCGGTGCGCCGATGTACAACTTCACTATCCCGTCCCAGCTGAAAGCCTGGTTTGACCGGATCATGGTTGCCGGCCGCACTTTCCGTTATTCCGAAGCCGGCCCTGAAGGCCTGTGTGGCGGCAAGAAGGTTATTATCGTTTCCACTTCCGGTGGCCTGCACGTCGGGCAGCCAACCGGCGCTGGCCACGAAGAACTGCTCAAGGCGCTGTTCGCCTTCATCGGTATCACCGACCTGCAATTTGTGCGTGCGCACGGCCTTGCCTACGGTGAAGAACCGCGTGCCAACGCCATGACAGCCGCGCAGCAACATATCGAGAGCGAGCTGTTCGCCGCCTGATCGGCAACGGCCTGAACAAAACTCCACAACCCGCGCAAGCAATGTGCGCCGGGTTGTGGAGTTTTTTTGTGCGCCGCATAAATGCACGTGGTTTTGAGCGTACTCAACCTTGACAGCTTCCTTACAGGTAAGCGGGCTCTTCAAGGACTAAACTGAATCTTCGCGGCACTGTGTTTGCGGTTTTGTGGTGCTTTTCACGATTGCTGAAAAGAGCGGGCGGTTTATGGCCCGGCTTGTGCACTATTTCTGTTTTACACACTCTCATCTGGGTGAGAGCGGCGCGCTGGAGCACGATGCTCGACACAAGCGCTGAATGGACTATCCGGGCGAGCCTCCGGATTTGCAAAGGTTGGGCCTTTCGATGGTACGTCTTTGTGCAGTGATGCTGGTTTGCTTGCTCGACAGCCTGATTGCGGTTCACGCTCAGGCTGATGACGCCTGGAGCGCGGGCTATCACGAGCTGAGTTTCCCCGACCCGCTGGATTCACAGCCGGTGCAGGCCATCGCTTTTTACCCGTCGACCGTCAGCGAGCAGTGGAGTACCCTGCACGGCTATCGCGTCGAGGCTGGCGAAGATGCGCCAATTGCAATGGGCCGGTTCCCGTTGCTGCTGCTGTCCCATGGCAATACTGGTACACCGCTGGCGTTGCATGATCTGGCCACATCGCTGGCGCGCCAGGGGTTTGTGGTGGTTGCCGTGGTCCATCCTGGCGACAATGATCGTGATCACAGTCGGCTGGGCAGCCTGAGTAACCTGTATGGTCGTCCGCTGCAGATTTCCGAAGCGATCAGCACGGCCTTGCTCGACCCCATGCTGGCCCCTTATCTCAATGCTCGTCAGGTGGGCGTGATCGGCTATTCGGCCGGTGGCGAAACTGCGCTTATTCTTGCGGGCGCGCAGCCTGATCTACAGCGCCTGCGCCAGTACTGCCTCGAACGCCCCACAGACCGTGACGCCTGCAAGACTCAAGGGGAGTTGGTCGCCGATCGCGATGACTTGCATGCCCAGGCTGACCCCAGGGTCGGTGCGCTGATGTTGATGGCCCCGTTGAGCCTGATGTTTGGCCGTCACACGCTGGGCGACGTGCATGTACCGGTGCTGATGTATGCCGGGGATGACGACCAGTTGCTGGCTATCGACCGCAACGCCGAAGCGCTGGCGCGCAAACTGCCGCAGGCACCGGACTATAAATTGTTGGCGGGGGCAGGGCACTTTGTCTTTATGGCACCGTGCAGTGACGAACAGCGCTCGAGCGCACCTTTACTGTGCAACGACTCTGACGGAGTAGACCGCGAAGACATTCACCGCAACCTGAGCGCAGAAGCTGTGCGCTTCTTCAGCGCGGCGCTCAATTCTGCCGACCCTGATCATTCAGGTATGCAGACAGCGCATCACGAATAAGCGCCTTTCAGGCGTTCAGCGAACTCAGATAGTCGCCAAACCCGCCTCTGGCTTTTGAGTCCAGGCGGGTACTGGTCGTGACCCGCGGGCGGCAACTCCAGGCGATCCGTGCGCCGATCAACTCCAGCTGGCGAACCAGATGCACGTCTTCGTGGCAGGCCAGTGCCGGAAACCCGCCTGCGCTGATATAGGCAATTGAGCTCACGCCCAGGTTGGCACCGTGAATGTGCCGATGGCCGTCCCGGTGCTGGTAATGCTTGAGGTAAGCCGCCTGCGCAGCCGCCGAGATATCCTTGTTCCAATCGCCGGGCATGACGGTCCCGCATACCGCATCGGCATCCAGTGCCAGTTGCTCGGCAAGCCAGTCATTTGCAACGGTGCTGTCGCCATCGGTGCATGCCAGCCAGCGCGCACCTCGGTCGAGGAGAAACGCTGCTCCTTCGGCGCGTGCCTGCCCGACGTTGCGGGCCGAGACCTCAAGGACCATCACGCCGTGCGCTCGCGCGATGTCTGCCGAGCTGTCGGTGCAACTGTCGAGAACCACCAGCACCTCTACTCGCTCACCCTTGAGATCCGGGTGTTCAGCCGCCTGCTTTATCGTTTCGAGGCACAAATCGAGTAGCTGCTCTTCATTGTGCACCGGTATCAGAATGCCGATCATCGGAGAATTCCTGTTCTGCTACGGAGGTTCCATCACAACTCCACAGGTCCAGCAGGAAATCCTGTTCGTGATGACTGAAAAGACGGTGCATGGTCAAGCGTTCGGCAAGGATGTCGTGTACAGCCTGCGCGTTCAGCGGGCAGCCTTCGATATCAGGGCGCCAGTGACAGGCGAGCAGCTGACCATCGGGTGAAAGCGAGGATAGAGCGCAGTCGATCAGGCGGTGCAGGTCATCGACGTCCAGATAGTAACCCAGCTCGCTGAAGACGATCAGATCAAATTGTCCCTGCGGCCACTGCTGTGGCAAACGGGCCTGCAACACGCGCACATGCGGCATGCCTGCCAGACGCTGGCGTGCCAGTTCCACCGCCAGGTTTGACGTGTCGCAGCACACCAGTGCGTCACAGCGCCCGGCAAGGTCGGCACTGAGTTCGCCGTTGGCGCATCCGGGCTCGAATATCGACTGGTACCGTTCACGGGGCAGGGCCGCAAGTGTCAGCGCACGCTTGCGCCGCTCATACCAGCGTTGCTTGAAGGCCCAAGGGTCATCGTTGTTGCGAAACAGCTCATCGAAATAGCGGTCTTCGACGCTCATACGAATACCACTTCAAATGGTTGCAGGAGTCTTTCCAGGACGGCGGCAGGCAGAACGGGCGCAAGACCGATGTCCGGGTCGCCCTGTAACTGACTGGCGAAGGCCTGAGCGGCATTGCGTTTACGGGCAAGGGTCGCCGGGTCCAACAGCAACTTGCGTGCGCGGTCCCATGGCAGGCGCTCGTCTTCAGGGTCAGCCCAATGCCAGGCCCAGATCGGTACTTCGCAAAGCTGCGCCCCGGTAGACGCACAGGCTCTTGCACTGACGCGGCCAACGGCTTCGTGGTCGCCATGACCATCTTCTGCCCAGGTGGCGAACACTACGTCGGCAGGGCCCAGATGACGTTCAAGAAACTCTGCCAGCTGATCTTCGGATTCGGCCACGGCGCCATCCTGCAAGCCGCAGCGCAGCCACTCAAGACGCTCGAGGGGAATATCGAGACGATTCAAGGCTTCGGCGCTTTCCCAGGGCCGGATTGCAGACAGTCGCTCGATAGGCCAGAGCGTCGAGCCCGGATGGCTGGCGGTGCCGTCAGTGACCGAGATCAACAGCAGATTTCGTTCCAGTTGCGCTAGCTGGCTCATCAAGCCGCCGCATGCCAACACTTCATCGTCCGGGTGCGGGGCGATGATGACCGCCCTGCAATTGTTCGGCACCAGCAGGTCTGCGGTAATCGCAGGTACGCTGCGCAGCTTGCCGGAGGCGTTCCAGGCAGCCAGAGGCGTACCCTGGCCAGACTCGTCGTCGCTCACTACAAAGCCTTCGCTCATGATAGATACGCTCTCATAGTGACCACGTGCGTAAAGCTGGCAGCCGTTTACCCGTCAATTGACCCAGAGCAGCAAGGTCTTGCTCGGCATGACTCTGACGCAGAAAAACCGGCAGGTCGGTGATCAGTCGAGCGAAATGTGGGTCCTTGCAGTAAGGACCGGCACCTACCGCGCGGCCCACATGCTGAATGACCAGCTCCGCAGCTTGCTCGACGTAGGCACGGCAACGTCTTGCAAGCACCTCGGCATTTTCAGCCGGGGCCTGATCCAGATGCGCAGCGGCGGCACGCAGTACATCGATTGCTGCGTGCAGCGCGACATCCACAGCACCCAGGTGCGCAAGAGCGTGCGGCTCTTCGCGTTTGCCGATCTGTGCCAGTAAACGCTGAGCGATGGAGCGTGAAGCACCGTACCAACAGGCCGCGATGCCGATGCCGCCCTGCCAGAAGCCGGGCCGTTCCAGGTAGCCGCCCGGCGCTCCGATCGCTAGCCCGGTAGCGTCCTCGAAGACTACTTCGACGCTGCCGGTGGCGCCCATGCCTATTGCGCGCCAGCCATCACTGGTCATATGCACGCCGGGCTGGTCGAGCCGCACCGCCACCAGTTGCTGGCGATGCTCTTCATCCCATGTGGTAATCAATGCATGGCTCAAGGCCGTAGCACCGGAACACCACGCTTTTCGGCCATTCAGACGAAGTGAATCGCCAGTACCGATGATATTCACCCGTGCCTGCGGCGGCTCTGCCGCCCACATGCCCCAGGTGCTGAATTGTTCGGGGGGCGGGGCACCCAGTTCCACCATGATCGCCAAGGCGTCGGTATGCCCCTCGTACAACTTGCACAACCCCAGGTCATGGCCTGCAATGCAGGCCAGCGCCCGCCAGCGCTCAAGTGTCTGACCGCTGGCAGGCAAGGGGAGCTGATCCAGACCTTCGTTGACCAATGCCTGCAAGCACTCGCCCAGCGCACGCGTATCGGCATAACCGTGCTTGCGCCAGTCGAGAAACTCACTCAAGGCATCGATCATTGCTGGTCTTCGCGCTTCAGTTCGAACAGCAGCAGCGAGCGCGGCGTGACGGTATATTGCGAACCGAACGCAAAGTGCTCCTTGCTGCGGGCATCATCCTGATTGGTGTCGATCAGGCACTCGTAATGGGTGCCTTCAGGCACTTCCGGCAGGGTGAAATTGACCCCGTCGTGGTGCGCGTTGACGACCAGCAGCAGCGTGGCGTCGGCACCTGGACGACGGATACCGGTTTCCTGTGCGCGACCATCCATCAACATGCCCAGGCAACGGCCATTGGCATCGTGCCATTGCTCGACACTCATCTCATCGCCATCCGGAGCGAGCCAGGTCACGTCCTTGACGCCGATTTCTTCGTTGTAATCGCCCACCAGGAAACGGCTGCGGCGCAGGATCGGATAGGTCTGGCGCAGCTTGATCACGCGGGTCACGAACTTGAGCAGCGCTGCGCCGTCCTCGTCCAGATCCCAGTTGATCCAGCCAATTTCGCTGTCCTGACAGTAGGCATTGTTATTGCCGTGCTGAGTACGGGCGAATTCGTCACCGGCGACGATCATCGGCGTACCTTGTGCCAACAGCAAGGTGGCGAAGAAATTACGCATCTGACGCAGACGCAGGGTGTTGATTTCCGGGTCTTCGGTCGGGCCTTCAACGCCGTGGTTCCAGGACACGTTATTGTTGCTGCCGTCCTGGTTGTTTTCGTCGTTGGCTTCGTTGTGCTTGTCGTTGTACGACACCAGGTCGTGCAGCGTGAAGCCGTCGTGCGCGGTGATGAAGTTCACTGACGCCTGCGGACGCCGGCCGCGCTGGTTGAACATGTTGCCGGAGGCAGTCATGCGCGCCGCGAAGTCAGCCAGCTGGCCTTCGTCGCCTTTCCAGAAGGCACGTACGGTGTCACGGAACTTGTCGTTCCATTCCATCCAGCCCGGTGGGAACCCGCCGACCTGATAACCACCAGGGCCACAGTCCCAAGGCTCGGCAACCAATTTGACCTGACGCAGCACCGGGTCCTGACGGCAAGCGACGAGGAAGCTGTGGCGTTCGTCGAAACCGTCGTGGTAACGACCCAGAATGGTTGCGAGGTCGAAGCGGAACCCGTCGACATGCATTTCCGAAGCCCAGTAACGCAGGGAGTCGGTGACCATCTGCAATACGCACGGATGGCTCAGGTCGAGGGTGTTGCCGGTGCCCGAGTCATTGATGTAATAGCGCTTGTCGTCCGGCATCAGCCTGTAATAGGAGGCGTTGTCGATGCCGCGCATGGACAGGGTAGGGCCTAGCTCGTTGCCTTCGGCCGTGTGGTTGTAGACCACATCAAGGATGACCTCCAGCCCGGCATGGTGCAGGTGCGCAACCATTTCCTTGAATTCAGCAATCTTGCCGCTCGCCAGATAACGCGGGTCTGGCGCAAAGAACGCAATACTGTTGTAGCCCCAGTAGTTGGTCATTCCTTTCTGCAGCAGATGCTGGTCGTTGACGAAAGCGTGGATCGGCAGCAGCTCGACGGAGGTCACACCCAGCTTGCGGATATGGTCGACAACGGGAGCTGATCCCAGACCGGCAAACGTGCCGCGCAGCTCTTCGGCAACTTCCGGGTGGCGCATGGTGATGCCGCGCACGTGGGTTTCATAAAAAATGGTCTTGTCCCACGGCGTACCGACGCGCTGATCGCGGCCCCAGGTGTAGGCCTCGTCGATCACTTTGCTTTTCGGTACAAAGGGCGCGCTGTCACGTTCATCGAAGCTCAGGTCGCCGTCAGGATGACCAATGGTGTAACCGAACAGTGCTTCAGACCACTTCAACTCGCCGACCAGTTGCTTGGCATACGGGTCGATCAGCAGTTTGTTGTGGTTGAAGCGATGACCGTTCTTGGGGTCATAAGGGCCGTAGACGCGATAGCCATAGATCAGACCCGGGTGCGCATCTGGCAGATAACCGTGATACGTCTCATCGGTGTATTCCGGAAGTTCGATGCGTTCCAGTTCGATTTCACCGGTCGAGTCAAACAGGCACAACTCTACTTTGGTGGCATTGGCTGAAAACAGGGCAAAGTTGACACCCAGGCCGTCCCAGCTGGCGCCGAGAGGAAAGGGAAGTCCTTCACGAATGCGAGACGGAGTACTGCCTGGGTTGTCTTGCGGGGCTGAATTATCTTCTGCCGGTGTAGTGGACTTCGTATTCATGATGACTTCCTGACGTCGAATGATTTTCTGAGCGGCCAAGGCCGCTATCGAAGCCGCGAGGGCTTCAATATTGACGATAAAGTGTGGGAGTGCCGCAGGCCTCATTTCCGATCAGAGCGAGACCTGCAACAATTGACTGGCGCCCGGCCAGAAGAGTTTCAAGAATTCGACGGCTTGCGTGGCTTCTTGGCAACAGGCTTGGCTGGGGCATCAGTTGGCGCAGCGGCAGCCGGCTTTGCTTTGGGAGCAGGTTTGGGAGCCGCTTTGGCTGCTGGCTTGGGCTTGGCTTCAGCTGCGGGCTTGGCCGCTGGCTTTGCTGCTGGTGCTGACTTCGCCACAGGTTTGGCCGCGCCCTTGGCTGGCGCCTTGGCACTGTCTACTTCAGGCAGCTTGGGCTTGCTCGACTTGCGCACGCTGGACTTGTTCGGTGCCAGGGCTTCGGCTTCTGCAAGCTTGCGCGCCATTTCCCAATGACGCTCGTCGTGTCCAGAGGGCTTACCCTCGGACTCCCAGATCTGGTAAGCAAAATCGCGAATTCTTTTTTCGTCGGCACTCATCTTGAGACTCCCAGCTATTACATAGTTTGAATAAGCAAATTGACGGAAAATCTTTCAAGCGCTGCACTGAGCGGTATCTCCCGAACGTGTGTTGTGACACCGTCGGAAAAGAGTCCTTTCCAGTCAGATCCAGAGTCGGCAAACGGAAGCATAATCCGTGTGTCGCCCCAATTGGCAGCATTAATCAATGGAGTTTGCGCAGTACCCAATAGTTCACTGCTTGTGCGTGGGACTACGATGATAGCGCGCACTCCTTGTGTCTCCCGGGCAAAAGCCATCACGTGCTCGGCGTGGCTACCCTTTATTTCCAGAGGCTGATAACGCCCCTCGCTGAACAGCGTTGGATACTCGGCGCGCAGGTTCAAAACCTTCGCAATCAGCGCCTGTTTGATGCGGCCATCCTGCCAGTTATCGAGCAGGTCAGCAGCGCTTGCATCTTCTGCCAGCGTTTTTTGCCGGGCTGCGTAATCGACCGGTCGCCGGTTGTCCGGATCCACCAGGCTGAAATCCCAGAACTCGGTGCCCTGATACAAATCGGGAACACCGGGTACGCTCAAGCGTAGCAAGGTTTGCGCCAGACTGTTGAGTGCCCCGGCGGTTGCGATACGATTGGCCGTTGCACTCAGTGACTGACGCAACGCCAGCGCTTCAGGAGCCAATAGCAAGCGTTCAAGAAATTCACGGCACGCCGTTTCGTAGGACTGATTCGGTGCGCTCCAGCTGCTTTGCAGCTTGGCTTCGCGAAGGGCTTTTTCCTGCCACTGCACCATGCGTTGCGCGTATGCCTGGTGAGCATCTTCGCCCTCCAGGCTAAGCGGCCAACTGCCTAGCAGCGCTTGATAGAGCATCAGTTCGTCACCCGCACTGATGGCCGGTTCTTCGCCTTTCAGCGGCACCGCCAGCTGTCTCCAGCGCTCTACCTGTTCGGCGTACCACGGCGCGCACTCACTCAAGACAGCAAGGCGTGTACGTGTATCCTCGCCACGCTTGTGATCATGCGTCGCAGTAGTCAGCAAGTTGTCGGGGAATTTTTCCAGACGCTCCAGACAGACCTTATGGAAGTCTTCCACCGGGGCACTGAAATGCTGCGGATGAAAGCCTACGTCGTTGCGCGACAGCAACACTGCAGAGCGATAGAACGAAGTGTCCTCGACTGACTTGGCGGCAACCGGGGAGGTGAGTTGCTGAAACCGTACACACGCATTCTTGTAAAGCTTGCGCAGCGGTCCGCGTGGCAGTTTTCGCCATGCTTCGCCACCCAGCCAGCGTGCCAGATAATCCAGCACTGGCCAGTCGCCTTCGTTCAAAGTGGTGCGCGCGCCGTCCATTGCCTGCTGAAAATAGCGGTCGTCTTCCGCCGAACGGCCGCAAACCGAAATATAAGTGCGGTAGATCGGGAAATTGACTACCAGCGCCAGCAAGGCCCGGCGAATGGCACCCAGCGTGAGGTCACGACTCATCAGGTCGCTGCGTGCAACTTGCAGCAACGACTGCGCGACGTTCTCGAAATCGCCTGCCAGCGTGCCGTGCAGGACCAGATCCCGGGCTACCAGCACTTCCTGATCAAAGTCAGCGGTACGTTCTGTCAGTCGACTCCACAGCTCTCCAAGTGGCTCCTCACCCTTGGGGTCGTGTTGCAACAGGGAGACCTGATTCATGAACTCGTAGCCGGTCGTACCGTCCACGCTCCAGTCTTCACGCAATGGCTCATCCGGCCCCAGAATTTTCTCGACGAAAATAGGCAGGTGATCAATTTGCGCTTCGGCAGGGCGCAGCTTGAGCAGGCTCTTGACCCTGCGATGCAGCTTGCGGCCATAACCACGTGGGTTGGCCAACCCGTCGATGTGGTCGATCCGTAGCCCGTCAACCAGTCCGTCGGCAATCAACTGAAATATCTTTCCGTGGGTGGCTTCAAATACCTGCGGCCGTTCGACACGCAAACCGCCCAGTTCGTTGATGTCGAAGAAGCGCCGCCAATTGATGTCATCACCGGCAGTGCGCCAGCTGGCCAGACGATAGTGCTGACGTTCCAGCAACTGATGCAGACGCTGAAAGCCTTCCGGCTTGCTGGAGTCGAAGTGCGCAAGGATCTGCTCGATGCCTTTGAGCACCTGCGGATCTTTCGCCAGCTCGGCCAGTTCGGTTCTCGCCTGACGTGCGCGTTCGTAGGCTTGCGGGTACTGAGCGAGCGCAGTGAAGCGCTGGCCTATTTCCTTCAATTGTGGGTGTTCGACTGCCTGTAGCAATGAATCATAAGTCAGCGGGCAGATCGGGAAATGATGCTGGTAGTGCTCGATGTAAAACGAGCCGTGCTCGGCGTCGAACCGCAGCGGGATTTCCCCTGCCTGCAGGACAGTGCCGTAATCGCTGCTCAGAAATGGCAGCAGTAGCTGGCCTTCCAGCAACGGGTCCGGCGAATTCCACTGAATATCGAAGAACTCGGCGTACGGGCTGCGACGACCCCATTCCAGCAGGTCCAGCCACCAGGGGTTATCTGCACCACCGACGGCCATGTGGTTGGAGACGATGTCGAGAATCAGCCCCATGCCGTGTTCGCGCAAGGCCGACACCAGGCGCAGCAGGGCAGGCTCGCCTCCCAGTTCCGGATTGATGACGGTCGGGTCGACGACGTCGTAACCATGCATTGAGCCAGCACGCGCCTTGAGCAGCGGCGAGGCATAGACATGGCTGATCCCCAGACTGGCGAAGTAGGGCACCAGTGGCACCGCATCGTCGAGCGTGAAATCTTTATGAAATTGCAAACGCTGGGTAGCGCGCAAAGGCTGTAATGGACGGGTCATTGGTCACGCTCCGCAGCTTGCAGCCGGGATTGGGAGAGCAATTCCAGTCGTCGAGCAGCATTCGGGTTATCAAGCAAGGAGGCTGCATCGCCGGGCAGGCGTCTGCGCCAGTTCGGGTGGCTGTCAATGGTGCCGGGCAGGTTGGCCTGCTCCTCGACACCCAGCGCATCTTCCATCGGCAGCAGCACCAGCGGAGCGCGCGTATGACCCAGATAACGGATGCTCGCGTCGATGATCTGTTCCGGGTCTTCGCTGTCTGACGGCAGGCTTTCGACGTTCTGGCTCAGGGCTCGGCGCAGGCTTGCACATTCGCGCCCGCGTTCTTCACGCCACTGCGATTCATGCTGCTCGTCAATGTGACCCAGCCGTGCATTCCACTCGATGTCCAGCTCGCTGAGCCAGCCTGCCAGTGTCGGCAAATCGTGAGTGCTGGTGGTAGCCAGTGCCTGGTCCGACCAATCAAGAATGGGTTTGAACTGACCGTTATTCTGTTCGAACAGCAGTACGCGCATGCCCAGAATCGCCCGGGCGCTGAGTTTGTCGCTGAGGCCTTCAGGCACAGTGCCCAAGTCTTCACCGAGCACGATCGCCTTGTGCCGCCAGGATTCCAGACTCAGCAGGCGCAGCATGTCATCCAGAGGAAAATTCAGATAAGCGCCTTCGCTGGGCGGCGATCCATGCGGGATGACCCATAGCCGTTGCAGGCCCATGACGTGATCGATACGCAAGCCGCCAGCATGGGCGAAATTGGCACGCAGCATTTCGATGAACGCGCGAAACCCATTACGTTTGAGGCCGTCCGGTGAAAAGGCCGAAATCCCCCAGCTCTGTCCGGCGCGGTTGAGAATGTCGGGTGGTGCGCCAACGGTCAGGGCCGACAGCAACTCGTCCTGACGACTCCAGGCCTGGCTTCCGGCACCATCGGCACCGACAGCCAGGTCAGCGATCAGGCCGATGCGCATGCCACTGCTGCGCGCTGCAGACTGCGCGCGCTCCAGGCCGCGGGCTATTAGCCATTGAGCGAATGCATGAAAACTGATGTGCTCGCTGTGCGCTTCGGCAAATGCTGCAACGGCTTCGCTGCGAGGGTCTTTGAACTCGTTCGGCCATTCATGCCAGTTGTTGCCGATATTCAATGTTTCGAATTCGGCACACAGCGCTTCGAAGCGGCAGTGATTCTCCAGGGCCTCGCCACCGCTGTGGCGGAAGCTGTTGAAGTCTTCGTGCAAGGGGTGATCACCCGCACTGAACCCTTCATACAGCTTGTGCAGCGCTTTCCACTTGGCTTGGGCAGCAGCAGGCCAGTCAATCAACTGCTGTGCTTCCAGTTGCTTCATTTCGTCGCCGACGCGCGCATCTTCTATCGCCTGACGCCATGCATGTTCACCCAGAATGGCACCGGGCGATGCGTACAGGCTGTTGAGAAACAGCCGGCTGGACGGCGAATAAGGGCTGTAACGGTGTGGATCATTGGCGAACATTGCATGAATGGGGCTGATGCCCAGCGCATCGGCGCCGCGCTCTCCGGCAGCGCGAACAACCTTCTCCAGTGCTTCAGTATCGCCAAAACCGCCATCGCCCTCGCGGCGCAGGCTGTAGAGCTGAGCAGTCAAACCCCAGCCATGTGGCTTCGGCGCATCGGTGGCCATTGCCATGCTGAAACAGGTTTTAGGGGCGACAGCGATGGTCAGATGTTGACCGGCAATTTCCAGCTGTTGATAGCCGGGCGGTGCCAGCGCTGGAAGTTCGCCGGACGCGGTGAGCCTGGCGTCCAGCGATGAACCATCTTCGAGGTGCAGCGTGAATGGCGTTTGCGGCGCGAACCACTCGGACAGATCCAGATTACTGTCCGTGTCGACCGTCAGCAGCGGCGGTGCGCTTTTGCCGTGGCTGGCGTTTTGCAGGCTTAGCAGGCTGGCATCGATGGCCTCGCCGTTTTCAGCAGGGTAGCCCAGCGCTTCCAGAACCTTGCGCAGTACATCAGGGCTGACAGTCTGCGGCCGAGCGTTGGCATCGACCCAATGCACCGATAGCCCTGCCTCGGTCGCAAGCCTCTCCAATTGCTCATTGTTCATCCAGTTCCTCCAGAACATCACTTGCTGTCAGGCTGACAATGGCCGTGTAAGGATTGAGGATCGCCTGCGGGGAAAGTTCGGACGATTTTGCCGCGCTGGAGAATATCTGCCGGGCATTTTTCTGCGCCGGGGCATCGACACTCTGTTCGCTGAGGTTAAGGTCGATACGCAGCTCGCTGCCATCGCCCAGCGTCCAGCGTGCACTGACTGCCTTGTCGCCGAGAATATCGGTTTTCAGGAAGCGCGCACCGGCCAGGCGCGGCATGATTTCCTTATGCCGCAAAGCCAGCAACTGTGTATAGAAGTCGACCCAGCTGCGGTGATCCAGGCCTTTGTCGGTCTCAAGATCAATGGCGGAAAACGCCGGACGCGACGCCTCGAATGTCTTGATGTCGTTCGGGTCGGGAATGTGCTCGCGCTTTTCCGGGTCGGCGAACGCGGCAAAGTCGGCAAACTCCTTGCGACGTCCTTCGCGCACTGCATCGGCCAGTTCGCCATGGTGGCTGGTGAAGAACAGAAACGGTTCGCTGGCCGCCCACTCATCGCCCATGAACATCAGCGGAATCATCGGCGAAAGCAGCAACAGGGCGGTTGCGGCCTTCAGCGCAGCAGGCGTGCACAGCTGCGGCAAACGTTCACCGAGTGCGCGGTTGCCGATCTGGTCATGGTTCTGCAGGAACAACACAAAGGCAGTCGGCGCAAGGTGGCCGCTGGGCTCGCCTCGCGTGTGTCCATGCCGCGTCTGTTCGCCCTGATAGACAAACCCTTCGCTGAGCAGGCGCGCAAGCTTTTGCGTAGGCTCCTGAGCGAAGTCGGAATAATAGGCGTCGGTTTCACCGGTCAGCAGCACGTGCAGAGTGTTGTGCCCGTCGTCGTCCCATTGGGCATCGAAGCCTTTTTCCAGAAGACCGGCCTGGTTGAACTCGTTTTCAAGGTTCAGCCACACGTGCCTGCCGGGCTCGATCTGGCCGCGTACGCGAGTTGCGAATTCTGGCAGGAACGTTTCGTCGCGAATGGCATGCACAGCGTCCATGCGCAAGCCGTCGATGCGGTATTCCAGCAGCCACATCAATGCATTGTCGACGAAGAAGTCGCGCACCTGCGGGCGGCGAAAATCGATGGCATCGCCCCACGGGGTATGCAGATCGCTGCGGAAAAACTCCTTGGCGTAACTTCCCAGATAGTTGCCGTCCGGGCCGAAGTGGTTGTACACCACATCCAGTATCACCATCAGACCAAGGCCGTGAGCTGTATCGATCAGGTGCTTGAGCTGTTCCGGAGTGCCATAGGACGATTGCGGAGCGTAGTGCAGAGCGCCGTCGTAGCCCCAGTTGCGATCACCGGGAAACTGCGCAAGTGGCATCAGTTCAATCGCGGTGATGCCCATTTGCGCGAGGCGCGGGAGGTGTTTTTCTACCGCTGCATAGCCGCCCATCGCACCTACATGCAGTTCATAGATTACCGCCTCATGCCACGGTCGGCCGTTCCATGAGGTGTTTTGCCACGAATAGGCCAGAGGGTCGACAACGATGCTTTGCGAATGAACGTCGTCGACCTGCGCGCGAGACGCGGGGTCAGGCACTTCCGGTTCATGGTCGATTTTGAAGCGGTATCGAGTGCCCGCTTCGCACCGGGCCTCAAGGACGAACCAGCCTTCCGACTGGGGCAGCATGGCCAGTGACTGGCCATCCTGCAGTTCGACATTTACGTAGTTGGCATCCGGTGCCCAGAGGGCAAACCGGGTGTGTTCAGTGTCCAACAAAACGGCGCCGTGGCGCCAGTTATCGTCTGTACGCAGTGGCATCCGTTGATCCTTAACCTGGTTAGTTGCTGGAAATGCTCACGTTTTTCTTCAACAGGTCACGGTAGAGATCTGCGTAGGGCTCTACCGCCTGATGCCAGTTGAAGGGAGCGGCCATTGCGCGGCAGCGCATGGCGTTGAGCAGCTCACGGTGGGCGAATACCTGAAACGTACGGTTCAGGGCTTCGGTGTAGCTTTCGATGGTTGATTCCTTGAACAGGAAGCCGGTCACGCCGTCCTCGATCGTGTCCGCCAGTCCGCCTGTGTTACGTGCGACAGGCAGGGAGCCAAAGCGTTGCGCATACATCTGGCTCAGACCGCAGGGTTCATAGCGAGAGGGCATCAACAGAAAATCGCTGCCGGCGAACATGCGTCGTGCGTCGGTTTCATTGAAGCCGATACGCACACCAATACGCCCCGGGAAGCGGGCGGCCAGCTCGCGCATGGCATCTTCTTCCTCAGGCTCGCCGCGACCGATAATTGCGATCTGTCCGCCATTGTTGACGATGTGCTCTGCAACCCCGATGGTCAGGTCCAGCCCTTTTTGGTACACAAGGCGCGAAACCACCGCATACAGCGGCCCGGTCGAGGCATCCAGTTCAAACAGCTCACGCACATAGTCAGCGTTGATTTCCTTGCGCGTCCATTCATTCGGCGCAAAGTGGCAGATCAGGTGTTCGTCGGTCGCTGCATCCCAGCTTTCGTCGATTCCGTTGGGGATGCCGCTGAGCTGGCCCTTGTCAGCCTTGCTCTGCAGAAAGCCTTCCAGGCCGCAACCGAACTCTGGCGTGGTGATTTCCCGAGCGTAGGTGGCACTCACGGTGGTAATGTGGCTCGCGAAGGCCATGCCTGCCTTGATGAAGGACAGCTTGCCGTAGAACTCCATGCCTTCCGGGGTAATCGCTTGATCTGGAATGCCCAGTTCACGACTCGAAGCGGTACTCACGGTCCCCTGATAGGCCAGATTGTGAATGGTGAAGATGCTTGGCGTGGACTGCCCGCGCCAGCGCATGTAGGCAGGTGCCAGACCGGCAGGCCAGTCATGGGCATGGACCAGCTCGGGGCACCACTGGCTTTTCACTTCGCCAGCTGCGAACTCGGCAGCCGCAAGCCCCAGACGGGCAAAACGAATATGGTTATCGGACCAGTCGCGGCCATTGCTGTCGGCGTAAGGCGTGCCCTCACGCTCATAGAGCTCCGGGCAGATCAATACATAGATCACCAGGCCATCTTTCATGTCCATGCGACCCACCTTGCAAGGTGGCAGTGCCGCATGCCCGCCCAACTGGCTGATGATATGGATCGGGTTTCCGCTATTGATGACCTGCGGATAACCTGGGATCAGAACCCGCACGTCATGCAGGTGGCGCATTGCTCGTGGCAGTGCGGCAGATACGTCGCCCAGTCCACCGGTTTTCACAAGGTCGGCCAATTCCGAGGTCACGAATAACACTTTGCGTCTGCTGACCTGAGACATTGTCGGCGTGGGCTGAACTGTCGAGGTTGGTAATTGCAGCAAAGGAACGTTCTTGGTAGAGAAGACTGGCAGATGAGTCAGCTCGCCGACAGGCTGGTTAAAACTCTCTCCCTTCTGGGTTTTGACAGCGGCGCTAATCATCGATTTTTCCCCTTAAAACAGTCTTGGTGCATCACTTGATTTTTATTGGCCATTTCCTATGGCCGGGTACACATACGTGCACTACGCAAGATCAATACCCGTTTGGACCATGCGCAGTGACAAAGCGGCGTGATGTCGCCATTACCGAATGTCAGCCAATAGCATAGATGCTCTATTCACCTGACCGGGGCGTCTTGGAGAAGTTTCGACTTTTTTCTGTGCGAATGTCTGGCATGGGCTTTGACGCCGCGCTCATCGGTACGCTGGAACGGCCAGCCGGGCAGTCGTTGCGCTTTTTTACGGGTGAAATTCGAGTCCCGACCACACATGACCAGTCGTCGGATCGTTCGACAGTCGAGGTCATGGGTTTCTTTCTTGGCGGAAAAAACAGGTGAGAGGAGGCGCTCATGAGCCCTATCGGTGCGTCGCGCCTTTTCTGGGTGCGTCTGGCGGTCAATCTGTGGGCGTGGCGAGAAAATTCCTACATCCGAGCTGGAACATTTTGGGGCGAGGCAGGATAGAATCGGGCCAGACGCTCCAGTCACAGTGCTGGCCCGAAATAGTGTGCTGGCCTGAAATAATTACCTTTTGACTGACTTCACTGAATCACTGATTGAATTGACGAGGATGGAAATGGAAGCCCCCGAGGTACTTGTATTGCAAGCGAGTTACACAAATCCCGTGCACGCTGAGGCGATCGGATCTGTGCTGAACGAATATTCGATGGATGTCATGGGCACAGGTCGGCCTCTGTCGAGCGATACGCGTCAACAGTTGGCTATAGAGCTGGCCAAGCGTCCCTATGCGTTCAGTGTGCTGGCGTTCATTTCCGGGGAGCCGGTAGGGCTGATCAACTGCTTTGAGGGTTTTTCAACCTTTGCCTGCCGTCCGCTGGTTAATATTCACGACGTTGCGGTCGTCTCTCAATACCGGGGCATGGGCATCAGCCAGAAAATGTTGCTCAAGGTGGAAGAAATTGCACGTCAGCGAGGCTGCTGCAAACTGACGCTTGAGGTTCTGGAGGGCAATGAGGCGGCGCAAGGTGCCTACAGGAAGCTCGGTTTCGACAATTACCAGTTGAGCCCTGAAATGGGGCGTGCCATGTTCTGGCAGAAGGCGCTATAAGCTATAAGGTGTAAAGGTACGCAGCAGGTTTGCGTGCAGCCGTATCGAGGGCAAGGGAGGGCTGTTCAGCAGAATCGGACAGGGAAGGGGGTGCAGGCTGTGAGGATAGATCAGGTGGGCAAGCCAGAATATCGGGCTTGCCCTGAAGCGTTTTAAGGGGTGATGCAATGGCAGTCAGGCTTGAAGCATCTTGCCGGGTGCAGACAAGTGGGGTTGCTGCAGCATCGAGCTCAAATGAGCGACCTTTTTCTGCAACTGCTCGCGCTCTTCTTTCAATGCACGCAATTCGTCGCGGCGGATCGTGACATACAGGGTTTGTGGTGCAAGTGCTGGTAGTACAGTGCCCATTGCTCACCTCGCAAATGGCGGATTCAACCTCAGAAAGGTCCGTGGCAATGACTTTCAATCCATGAGCGCCGCTGCTTACCTCTCTATCGGCAGCGATTTTGATTTCTTTTGCATGATTTTGGAACTTTTTTATTTTTAATTGTCGCGAATGTTTATTAATCGCGACAAAATGCACCACAGGAGGGCGCAGACGCCTTCATCTTCTCGCAAGGGAACCGACGTTCCGCCTCGCTTGACTAACCAGCATGCTCGCAACCTGTCGATGCGCTGGACAGCAAGTGCGGCACCTTTTTACGATTTAAGGAGCACCTTCATGCAACTTGGGATTATTGGACTGGGCCGCATGGGCGGCAACATCGCACGCCGCTTGATGTTGAACGGTCACACGACTGTTGTGTATGACCGCGATGAAGCGTCACGTAACGCCCTGGCCAAGGACGGTTCGGTTGCAGTTGCAGGCCTCAAGGAACTGGTCGATGCGCTCGACAAGCCACGCGCCATCTGGGTAATGCTCCCGGCAGGTGCGCCGACCGAAGAGACCATTCAGACCCTCAGCAAGTTGCTTGACGCCGATGATGTGATCATCGACGGCGGTAATACTTTCTACAAGGATGACATTAGGCGAGCTCAGGAACTGACCGAAAAAGGCCTGCACTACGTCGATGTCGGCACGTCGGGCGGGGTATGGGGGCTTGAGCGCGGCTATTGCATGATGATCGGAGGCGAGGCCGCTGTTGTCGAGCGCCTGGATCCGCTGTTCGCAACGCTGGCACCAGGCCTTGGCTCGATCGAGCGGACTAAAGGCCGTACCTCGGCCGACGACCGCGCCGAGCGCGGTTATATCCACTCCGGCCCTGCGGGTTCCGGTCATTTCGTGAAGATGATCCACAATGGTATCGAGTACGGAATGATGCAGGCCTTCGCTGAGGGCTTCGATCTTCTCAAGCAGAAAAACTCCGAGCATCTGCCAGCGGAGCAGCGTTTCGACCTGAACACCGCCGATATCGCCGAGGTCTGGCGTCGTGGCAGTGTGGTGTCGTCCTGGCTGCTGGATCTGACCGCTGATGCTCTGGCGACAGACCCGCAACTGGATGC
Source organism: Pseudomonas sp. RGM 3321 (assembly GCF_022836805.1). Taxonomy (NCBI): domain Bacteria; kingdom Pseudomonadati; phylum Pseudomonadota; class Gammaproteobacteria; order Pseudomonadales; family Pseudomonadaceae; genus Pseudomonas; species Pseudomonas sp. RGM 3321. The sequence continues at coordinate 66,194 of NZ_JALHBH010000114.1, read as the reverse complement.
GTTTTCCGGTTCGGTTGCCGACAGTGGCGAAGGGCGCTGGACCATTGAAGCTGCCATCGAGCAGGCGGTTCCGGTTCCAGTGCTGTCCAGTGCCTTGTTTGCGCGCTTCCGCTCACGTCAGGCGAGTTCCTACGCAGACAAGATGCTGTCGGCCATGCGCTTCGGATTTGGTGGCCACAAGGAACCCAAGTAATGGGCCTGTCGCGTGGCAGCGCCGAGCAAAAAGCCGAAGTGGCTCCCCCCACGACCCTGTTTCTGTTTGGTGCCCATGGAGATCTGGTCAAGCGCCTGCTGATGCCGGCACTTTACAACCTGTCACGCGACAGTCTGGTGGATGAAGGGCTGCACATCGTCGGCGTTGATCACAATGCGATCAGCGATGCCGACTTTGCGAAAAAGCTCGAAAACTTCATTCGCGATGAAGCCGCCGGCAAGGTTGCCGGTGGCGGCAAGGACCCACTCGATCCTGCGCTGTGGAGCAAGTTGGCCGAGCGCATCAGTTATGTGCAGGGTGATTTCCTCGACGACTCCACCTATCAGGACATCGCCAGCAAGATCGAGAGCACCGGCACTGCGAACGCTGTGTTCTATCTGGCCACCGCGCCCCGCTTTTTCAGTGAAGTAGCCAAGCGGCTGGGCTCGTCAGGTTTGTTGCAGGAAAACGGCGACGAATTTCGCCGTGTGGTGATCGAGAAACCGTTCGGCTCCGATCTGGCCAGTGCGGTCGAGCTCAATGGCTGCCTGCTCAAGGTCATGAGCGAGAAGCAGATCTACCGCATCGACCACTACCTGGGCAAGGAAACGGTGCAGAACATTCTGGTCAGCCGTTTCTCCAATGGCCTGTTCGAATCGTTCTGGAACAACCACTACATCGACCACGTACAGATCACGGCGGCGGAGACCGTAGGCGTCGAAACCCGTGGCAGCTTTTACGAACACACCGGTGCATTGCGCGACATGGTGCCCAATCACTTGTTCCAGTTGCTGGCTATGGTTGCCATGGAGCCGCCGGCCGCTTTCGGTGCCGATGCCGTTCGCGGCGAGAAAGCAAAGGTGGTTGGAGCGATCCGGCCCTGGAGTCAGGAGGAGGCTCTGGCCAACTCGGTACGTGGCCAATATGCGAAAGGCGCGATGGGTGACAAGGAGGTTGTCGGCTATCGTCAGGAAGATCGCGTGGCGCCCGACAGCACAACCGAAACCTATGTCGCGCTTAAGGTCATGGTCGACAACTGGCGTTGGGTCGGGGTGCCGTTCTACCTGCGCACCGGTAAGCGCATGAGTGCTCGCAGTACGGAAATCGCCATCTGCTTCAAGCCTGCTCCTTATGCGCAGTTTCGCGATACCGAAGTTGACCGCCTCAAGCCCAACTACCTTAGGATTCAGATCCAGCCCAACGAAGGCATGTGGTTCGATCTGTTTGCCAAGCGTCCTGGCCCGGAACTGAAAATGGAAGATATCGCTCTGGGCTTCGCCTACAAGGATTTCTTCGAGATGCAGCCCTCCACAGGTTACGAAACCCTTATCTATGACTGCCTGACCGGTGATCAGACGCTATTCCAAAGGGCCGACAACATCGAGAACGGCTGGCGTGCAGTGCAGCCGTTCCTCGACGCCTGGTCCGCGCAGCCGGAAGTGCAGCTTTACGAAGCTGGCAAGGATGGCCCGCAAGCGGGTGAAGATCTGCTGAGCCGTGATGGCCGCGAATGGAGAGAATTGAATGTCTGAACTGCCCGTACAGTTCTTGCTGTCCGACATCGACGGCACACTTTTGCGCCGCGACCATAGTCTTAGCCAGGCCAATATCGACGCGATCAGGCGCTTGCGCGAGGCGGGTATCCATTTCACGCTTGCCAGCAGTCGCCCACCCAGGGCCATGCGCCAGGTGATTGAGGTGCTGGAGGTGGATCTACCCACCGTGGCGTTCAATGGCGGCACCATCACTCATCCCGACGGTAGCCTGCTCGTGGCTCATCACATTGACCCGCGCGCAGTAAAGATATGTCTGGATTTGTTTGCTGGCCAGAACGCTGCCACTTGGGTGTTTGCCGACGATCAGTGGCTGTTGCTCGATCCTGATGCCGATTACGTGGATCATGAGCTCGACGCGCTGGGTTACCGCTATGTTCAGGTCGAGAGTTTCGAGCCGTACCTGGATCGCGTCGACAAGATCGTCGCGGCCAGTGCTGATTTCGAGTTGCTCAAAACCCTTGAAGCGCAGCTCAATCCGCTGATCGAAGGGCTCGCGCTGGCGGCGCGTTCGCAAAAATACTACCTGGATGTGACCGCGCTGGAGGCCAACAAGGGTGCCGCTCTGGTCGCGCTGGCGGATTATCTGGGAGTCGACCTTTCTCGCACGGCGGTCATAGGCGACGGCGGCAACGACGTGGCGATGTTCCACAAGGCTGGATTGTCGATTGCAATGGGGCAGGGCGAGCAGACAGTCAAGGGACAGGCTGATCATGTTACAGATAGCAATGAGCAGGACGGCGTTGCCGTCGCCATCGAGCGTTACATTCTTCCGGCTTGATCGGGCGGTTTGCGCACGCTGACGAATCATCATCACGACAGGCATTTCTGAATGGCGGCACTGATCGAAGACTACGCATTGTTGGGCAACTGTCAGACAGCGGCGCTAGTCGCCCGTGATGGTTCGCTGGACTGGTTGTGTTTCCCCCGCTTCGACTCGACGGCCTGTTTCGCCGCTCTATTGGGTAGCGATGAGCATGGCCGCTGGAAGATTGCGCCGACTGCCGAGGTTATCGCTGTCGAGCGCCGTTACCGCGACGGCACCTTGATTCTTGAAACTGTTTTCGAAACCCGTGACGGTCGCGCCATGCTGATCGATTTCATGCCCATGAAGACGACTGGTCATGTGGTGCGCATCGTGGTCGGGCTGTCCGGGCGTGTCGAGTTCGGTGTGGACCTCGCCATTCGCTTCGATTACGGCAGCAGTGTGCCCTGGGTCGAGCGCAGGGACGAACATACGCTGACTGCCGTGGCCGGGCCGGAAATGCTCGTGCTGCGCAGTCCTGTGGCCTTGCACCCGCAGGATCATCACACCGCCAGCCATTTTCATGTCGGTGAGGGCGAGCGCAAGGTTTTCACGCTGGCGTATCAGCCGTCTTTCGAGCCGCTGGCTGAGCAGATTGATGCCGATCAGGCGCTGGAGGTTACGGCTGCCTACTGGCGGGAGTTTTCTGATCGCTGTCCTGACGTCGGGCCGTGGACGGCTCAGGTAAAGCGCTCGCTGATCACCCTCAAAGCCATGACCTATGCTCCTACCGGTGGCATTGTTGCCGCCGTGACCACTTCATTGCCCGAGCAATTGGGTGGCGAGCGCAATTGGGACTACCGCTATTGCTGGCTGCGTGATGCCACCATGACCCTTCTGGCGTTCATGAATCTGGGCTATTTCGAGGAGGCGACCGCCTGGCGAGACTGGCTGTTACGCTCGGTTGCTGGCAACCCGGAACAGGTACAGATCATGTACGGCGTAGGCGGTGAGCGACGTTTGCAAGAGTACGAACTCCCGTGGCTGAGTGGTTACGAGAACTCGCTGCCGGTACGGGTCGGCAACGGCGCGGCGACTCAGGTGCAACTGGACGTTTATGGCGAGGTTGCCGATGCCATGATCCAGGCGCTGAGAGGCGGCATGCCGCAGCACCCGCGCAGCGTGGCGATCTCCAAGGTGGTCATGCCCTATCTGGAAAAGATCTGTCACCTGCCGGATGCTGGTATCTGGGAGATTCGTTCCGAACCGCGCCACTTCACCCATTCAAAAGTCATGGCCTGGGTAGCCTTCGACCGAAACGCCACTCAGATCGCCAAGGCTGCCGAAAACGATGAGGATCGTGCGTTGGCGAGCCACTACCGGCTAGTAGCAGACGAGATCCATGCTGATGTCTGTCGCAACGGTTTTGATGCTGATCTTGGCAGTTTCGTGCAGACGTATGGCTCGAAAGAAGTCGACGCCAGTCTGCTGCAAATTGTGTTGACCGGTTTTCTTGCGCCGGAAGATCCACGTGTCACCGGCACTGTCGCGCAGATCGAGCGCACACTGATGCAGGATGGCCTGTTGCTGCGTTACAACAACGAGCGCAGTGTTGATGGTGTTGCCGGTCGCGAAGGGACTTTCCTGGTGTGTTCGTTCTGGCTGGCTGACGCTTACGTGCTGCTAGGGCGGGCTGATGACGCTGCACGGCTGTTCGAGAGGCTGTGTGATCTGTGCAACGACGTCGGCCTGCTGGCGGAGCAATACGATCCGAAAGATGGCCGCATGCTGGGCAATTTCCCTCAGGCGTTCAGCCACATCGGCATTATCAACACCGCATTGAATTTGCACCGGGCCGTGTGCCCCGCGCTGGCCCGCACGTCGGGCGAGCTGGAAGGCGCATGATCAGCCGTCGCGGCCAGCCTTGCGAAAAGTCAGGTTGATCCGCTGTTCACCGAGCAGCGGGTGCTCGGCCTGTTTGATCGGCAGAATGCCGTGAAAGCGCAACCGGTCCTCGCCGCCCCAGACCACTACGTCGCCATGAAACAGTGAGATGCGTTGGGTCTTATCGCTGCGCAGCAAGCCGCCGAACTGGAAAATGGCCGGTATACCCAGCGATACCGATACCACTGGCCAGCGATGGTCGTATTCGTTTCTGTCCTGATGCAGAGACATCTTCGCCCCAGGGATGTAACGATTGATCAGGCAGGCGTCAGGCACGAATCCGGCATAACCTGCTGCGAGCGCAGCGTCCTGAGCCAGTTGCATGAAGGCATCCGGCATCGCCGGCCAAGCCTGTCCTGTTTGTGGGTCGGTTGCGGTGTATCGATAACCATGACGGTCGGTTATCCAGCCCAGTTGTCCGCAACTACTCAGCGCTGCAGACATGCTCAAGCCACTGGGGGTCTGCATGTGTCGGAACGGGGAGAGGCCCAGTATCGCCTCAAGGGCGGCCAGCAGTTGTGGCATGACAGGCAGCGCAAAGCCTCTGAGCAGCCATGACCCAGGCCCGATCAGCTCGTTGCTTGCAGGCTGGGCTGTCTGGTCGGCAAACATATCCAGGTTGGCGGGCGTGTCACCTTTGCGTTGCATGGTCGGGTCGAGCTCCTGCGGGTATCAGAGCGCCTTGCTGACCTTCACGTCGGTGATCTGATCGTCGCTCTGGCCGTGCATTTTTTTCAAGGCGGCTTCGGCTTCTTCGGTTGATGCCGATTGCAGTTGGGCGAACTCGAAGCGGCGCTCGCCATTGAGCTTGTAGCTGACAGCAAATTTGGTCGTGCGCGGGGCTGGATTGTTCACGGTGACTCCTTGCATCATCCCAGGCGTGAGGTCGAGCGCCGGACGATCTTGATCTTGTGAGTGAAAGGCGGTTTGCGGCCGGCATTGGTATCTACCTTGCGGCCTGCGGTATCGATGGTAATGTTCCAGAAACCGGTGCTCGGCGCGGCGATCTTGGCCGGAAACGTGTCAAATGCACCGCCATGATAGGTGTGTCGACCGCCATTTTTGAAGCTGCGAAAATTCGCATCGTTCATCAGACGAATATTGCAGGTCTGCGAGCACTCGATAACGACCAGGTCGTCCTCGTTGAGATGCTCACGCTGGTGTACGAATTTCATGACGGGCTCCGAATGGGGGTTTTTCTGAAAAATCAAAACGATAGCATGTGATGCCCGCAATTTGACGTCGGTGGACACTAATTTGCCGTGTTTCTCGCAAATATTGCCTCAGTCGGGATTTAATTGCGCGTCAGCTTGTCGTAGGACCTTTATTTGGAGGCTTTGTATGAAACTGGCTGTAGTAGTCCTGGCTCTGGCAATGACTGGCTGTGCCACAGTAAATGACATCGAACATACACCCCCCACCATGAACGTGATGTCGGGCAAGAATCCCAAGGAGTATGCCGATTGCTTCGTTGGCAAGATCGCCAGCAGTCGCAAGCCGCCGCTTATCGAGCCTCGCCATGATGGCTTGCGCGTAATTGTGGCGCAAAAGCTCAGCAAATCGCCTGCGGCAGTCGTCGATGTCGAGAGCCGCTCGGGCGGCAGTACGATCAAGGTCTATGAACGACTTGCCAACGTGCCTATCCGCTTCAGGGATGTTCAGAACGCTGCCGAAGCGTGCATTTCAGGTTGATCGCTCAGGCGGGCTCAGCAGGCCCTGTCCACTTCGGGCAGGGCGGCAGGCTAGATTACTTGCAGACTACCAGCACGCTACGGCTCTTGTAGTTACCTACGTCCACACCCAGTGTCTTCTCGCTTTCCGCAGGCTGCGGAGTGCCGTCCGTGCCGACAATTTCATAACCTGTGCCCGCGCAGGACGCGTCCGCTTTTTCGTAGCAGCTTGCCCAGGACATCGCCTCGCCGGAGCAGTCAATGCTCAAGCCCTGTTTGCCGTTTTTCAGGTAAGTGTTGGAGGCGGTTGCGCAGCCGGTCAGGCCCAGAGCAACAATAATGGACAGTAGGGAGAGGATTCTGATCATGTTTTTCGCTTCAAGATAAGGTCAGAGAATGACAAATGCGAACGTTGGACTGGTAATGGGTGCCATCGTTCCGCCATGTTTTTCATCATAAATAGCTCGTCGTTCGCTGGCCACTGCTGTAGTTCTTTTGGAGCAGAACATAGATGCTTCTGTAGTCGAAAACGCGTGCGCAGCACTGTTGCGGCGGGCTTTTGCGGCGGCTGGAGTGTGGTCCAGTCTGCAATTGGCTGTAGGCAATATCCAGGAAGTGCGGAACTATCTGCCTGAGGATTCCTCTATCATGGCATCGGACGGCCAAAGGCGGGGCATTGTAAGGTGACCGCCTCCTGATTAGACTGCGCCGTTAACACCAACAGCCCTTACCAAGGACTTTTATGATCAAGAAATGCTTGTTCCCTGCAGCCGGTTACGGCACTCGCTTCCTGCCAGCGACCAAGGCCATGCCCAAGGAAATGCTGCCGGTGGTCAACAAGCCACTGATCCAATACGGTGTTGAGGAAGCCCTCGCGGCAGGCCTGACCGAAATTTCCATCGTGACCGGTCGTGGCAAGCGCGCTCTTGAAGATCACTTTGATATCAGCTACGAGCTTGAGCATCAGATCAAGGGTACGGACAAGGAAAAGTACCTGGTTGGTATTCGCAAACTGATCGACGAGTGCAGCTTTTCCTACACTCGCCAGACTGAAATGAAAGGTCTCGGGCATGCCATTCTCAGCGGTCGTCCGCTGATTGGTAATGAGGCTTTTGCCGTGGTTCTGGCTGATGACCTGTGCGTCAACCCTGAGGGTGATGGCGTGCTGGCGCAGATGGTCAAACTGCACAAGCATTATGGCTGCTCGATCATTGCCATTCAGGAAGTCGATCCGCAGGAAACCAACAAGTATGGCGTGATCGCCGGTGAAGAAATCAAGCCGGGCCTGTTCCGCGTGACCAACATGGTTGAAAAGCCAAAGCCTGAAGATGCGCCGTCCAACCTGGCGATCATCGGCCGCTACATCCTGACTCCGGACATCTTCGAGAAAATCGAGCAGACCGAGCCGGGCAAGGGCGGTGAAATTCAGATCACCGACGCCTTGATGAAGCAGGCTGCCGAAGGCAACGTACTCGCCTATAAGTTCAAGGGCGAGCGTTTTGACTGCGGTGGTGCGGAAGGTTACATCCAGGCTACCAACTTCTGCTTCGAGCACTTCTACAAGACCGGCAAAGCTCATTGATACCTGAATGACGATGCTGTGAAAACGCCACCTCCGGGTGGCTTTTTCATTTCTGAATAGCCGCCGTGCGGTTATGCTGTAACTCTGCCCAGGAGATAGCAATGGCCTTCGATTTTGATCTGTTTGTAATTGGCGCCGGTTCGGGCGGTGTCAGGGCAGCACGTTTTGCTGCCGGTTTTGGTGCGCGGGTAGCCGTGGCCGAAAGCCGTTATCTAGGTGGAACCTGCGTCAACGTCGGGTGCGTGCCCAAAAAGCTGTTGGTCTACGGAGCGCATTTTTCCGAAGATTTCGATCATGCCAAGGGCTTTGGCTGGTCGCTGGGTGAAGCCGAATTCGATTGGGCAACGCTGATCGCCAACAAGGATCGGGAGATCAATCGCCTCAATGGCATCTATCGCAAGTTGCTTGTCGACAGCGGCGTGACGCTGCTCGAAGGGCACGCAAAATTGACCGGTCCGCAACAGGTCGAAATCAACGGTCAGACCTACAGTGCCGAGCGCATTCTGATTGCCACCGGCGGCTGGCCACAGGTTCCTGACGTACCAGGACGCGAGCACGCAATCACCTCCAACGAGGCGTTCTACCTCAAAACGTTGCCCAAGCGTGTCGTCGTTGTGGGTGGCGGCTACATCGCGGTGGAGTTCGCCTCGATTTTCAACGGGCTTGGCGCCGACACTACGCTGGTCTACCGTCGCGAGCTGTTTTTGCGTGGTTTTGATGGCGGCGTTCGCACGCATCTTCACGAAGAGTTGCTCAAGCGTCACATGACGATCCGCTTCAATAGCGATATCGAGCGCATCGACAAGCAGGCCGACGGCAGCCTGCTGCTTTCGATGAAAGGCGGCGGTACGCTCGAGACTGATTGCGTGTTCTACGCCACTGGCCGTCGGCCGATGCTCGACAATCTCGGGCTGGACAGTGTTGACGTCAAACTTGATGAGCATGGCTATATCAAGGTTGATGAGCTCTATCAGAGCAGCGAGCCTTCCATCCTGGCCATCGGCGATGTCATCGGTGGTGTGCAGCTGACTCCGGTTGCGCTGGCTGAAGGCATGGCCGTTGCGCGTCGTCTGTTCAAGCCGGAGCAGTATCGCCCGGTAGACTACAATCACATTCCAACGGCGGTTTTCAGCTTGCCGAACATCGGTACAGTCGGGTTGACCGAAGAGGATGCGATCAAGGCTGGTCATGATGTGCAGGTGTTCGAAAGCCGTTTTCGGCCGATGAAGCTGACCCTGACTGACGATCAGGAACGCACCTTGATGAAACTGGTTGTGGATGCGAAAACCGACCGCGTACTGGGCTGCCACATGGTTGGGCCCGATGCAGGCGAAATTGTCCAGAGCCTTGCAATTGCCATCAAGGCTGGCGCGACCAAACAGGTGTTCGATGACACCATCGGCGTGCACCCGACTGCTGCAGAAGAGTTTGTAACCATGCGCACGCCTGCCAAACGCTAACGTCAGGCAGCGCAATACCCGGAGGTCAGGAAGAGCTCCGGGACAAGGCTTGAAAAGGACGGATCCCGACGTGAACAGAGAAAAACCATCGGCCGGAATGCGCCAGCATCTGGCCGTGCAGGATCGTGAAGTCGCGCTGCACATTGGTGCATCGCGTGAAAGCGAGCATCAGTTCAGAACCCTGGCTGACAACATGAGTCAGTTGGCCTGGACTGCAAGTCCTCAGGGGCACGCCCATTGGTATAACGAGCGCTGGTACGCATACACCGGGACGTCGCTCGAGGCGATGACGGCTCTGGGCTGGCGTTCGTTACTGCATCCCGAGCATCGCGAGCGTGTGCTGGCGCGTTTGCAGTACTGCTTTTCGACGGGCTCGATCTGGGAAGACACCTTTCCACTGCGCGGCAAGGACGGTGCCTTCAACTGGTTTCTGTCGCGTGCACTGCCCATGCGCGATGCTCAGGGCCATATCACCCATTGGCTGGGTACTCACACCGATATCACCGCTCAGGTCAATGCAGAAGAGGCGTTGCGCGAACTCAACGAGAGTCTTGAGTTACGCGTCGCCGAGCGTACGCGCGAGCTGGAAACCGCCAATAAGTTGCTGCAGGCCGAAATTGCCGAGCGGGCGATGGCTGAAGAGGCCTTGCGTCATGCGCAGAAGATGGATGCGATCGGTCAGTTGACCGGAGGCATCGCCCATGACTTCAACAATGTACTTTCCGGCGTGATTGGCGCACTGGACATGATCAGGCTGCGTGTAGCGGCCGGGCGGATCGGTGAGGTCGAGCGTTACCTGGATGCGGCAGCGAGCTCGGCGAACCGTGCTGCCGCGCTGACCCGCAGGCTGCTGACATTTGCCCGCCGGCAGTCGCTCAACGTCACTGTAGTGGACGTCAATTGCATGGTCCGCTCCATGGAGGAGCTGTTGCGAGGCACGGTCGGTGCTCATGCGCATCTGCAGATCGAGCTGGAGGAGGGCTTGAGCGCGGTGCGCACCGATGAGCATCAGCTGGAAAATGCCTTGTTGAATCTGGTCATCAACGCTCGCGATGCTGTGCCTGTCGGAGGGAGGCTGTGCGTGCGCAGTCGCTCGTTAACACTGACGGCGCAAAAAGAGGGTTTGCTGCCTGGCGACTACGTACAGCTTAGTGTCGAAGATAACGGCTGCGGCATTGCTCGGGATGTTATCGACCAGGTGTTCGACCCGTTTTTCACCACCAAACCGGTAGGTCAGGGCACCGGGCTGGGTTTGTCGATGGTCTACGGCTTTACCCGGCAGAGTGGCGGGCACGTGCATATAGAAAGCACTGAAGGTCAGGGTACCCGGGTTCATTTGCAGCTGCCATGCGGCAAGGCTGCGGTTGCCTGAAGCTTCTGGTCATGGCTTGTCCGCTGGCTTCTTTCTTGTGGCTTTAGGCTTGTCCGGCTGATCGAGCCTGATCTGCAGGTTCTCCAGTGCTGCTTCCTTCTTGGTCAGCAACAGTTCAAGCATGCGGCTCTGTTGCTGCGCATCGCTCATGCCTTGTTTGAGCGCGGCGTTTTCGTCCTGCGCGCCGCGTAACCGTTCTTCCAGCAGGGCGCATTGGGTGCGGGCGTGATGCTGTTGTTCTGCCAGAGCGGCAGCCTGGGTAGTGGCCTGGTTCAGCAGGTCTTTTCGTTCGTGCAGTTCACGCAGGGTGCTGCGGTTTTCAGCCAGTAATCTCTCGTTGTCACGATTCAGCTGTGTGATGTCTTCCTGGCGCATGGAGATACCTTGCTGCGTCTGTCGAAGTTCCATTTGCAACTGCTGAACCTGACCTTCGTGGCGTCGCTGCTCCTGCTCGCGTTGTTCCTTGATCGCGTTGCGATAGTGCTCCAGCGCCTCGCGTGCGTGCCGGTGTTTTTCTTCGAGGGAGTGGATCTGCCCGTCCTTGTCGTGCAGGCGAGCCTCCATGTCCTGATTGGCCTGAAGCAGTCTGGCGTGTTCTGTCTGTACATCCTGCAGTGTGCGTTGCGTGTGGAGCAGGGCGGCAGCCTGCTGTTCCAGTGCTTCTTCACGCTGCTGTGCGTGCCGTTCCAGTTGACCGATCTGCTCCTGAGTGGCCGCAAGTTGCCGCTGGAGGGTGTCGCGTTCGGTCTGGTGCTGATCGTGCGCCTGATCAATACGCTCTTGCGCCTGTTCCTGAAGCCTCTGGGCGAGATGCGCGACCAGGTCGCTCAATTCCTCATTGATATCCGGTGCCGGGGCTTGCGTGGAATCAAGCTCCTTCAGATAGCGGTGGATGGTGGTTTTCGAGCCGGTATTGCCCATTTCGATACGTACCGCATCGATGCTGGGGTTTTCGCCTCGGGACAGCAGCGACGCTCTCGCTTTCTGCACTAATGCCTTGTTTACACCGCCGCGGGCCATGCTCTCTCCTACGATTTCGTACTGTGGTATGTACTCTGTAATTACATACTATATGTTTTGAAATAATTAGCTATTTTTTGAATTAATTAACGCGGGATATTGGCGTATTATCCCGTGTCAGGCGTTGTCAGTTCATTTTTCGGCGCTTTCTCCGGTACACCGTGCAGGCTTGAACCATGAATGACGTTGATCGCTATATCGATGCGGCAACCCGTGACAACACGCGCCGCAGTTATCGGGCGGCCATCGAGCATTTCGAAGTGACGTGGGGCGGGTTTCTGCCGGCGACCAGCGAAAGCGTGGCGCGTTACCTGGCCAGCCATGCCGGAAAGTTATCGGCCAACACCTTGAAGCTGCGTCTGTCAGCGCTTGCGCAATGGCATATCAGTCAGGGTTTTGCCGATCCCACCAAGGCGCCCATGGTGCGTAAAGTCATCAAGGGCATTCGTGCGTTGCATCCGGCACAAGAGAAGCAGGCTGAGCCTTTGCAGTTGCAAGACCTGGAGAAAGTCATTGCCTGGCTGGAGATCGAGATACGTGATGCAGAGGCGCAACACGATCAGCCGCGGCTATTGCGTTGTCGTCGTGACTCGGCGCTGATTCTGCTGGGGTTCTGGCGCGGCTTTCGTAGCGACGAGCTGTGTCGCCTGCAAGTGCAGGACGTTAAGGCCATCGCCCACTCGGGCATCAGCCTTTATCTACCGCGCAGCAAGGGTGATCGCGATAACCTGGGCAGAACGTATCAGACCCCCGCCTTGCAGCGGCTTTGCCCGGTGCAGGCTTATATAGAGTGGATCAATTGCGCTGCGCTGGTGCGCGGTCCGGTGTTTCGGGCGGTGGATCGATGGGGTAATCTTGGCGAGGAGGGGCTGCACTCCAACAGCGTTATCCCGTTGCTGCGTCAGGCTCTCCAGCGTGCAGGCATTGCCGCCGAACACTACACCAGCCACTCGTTGCGCCGCGGCTTCGCGAGTTGGGCGCACAGCAATGGCTGGGACCTCAAGTCATTGATGTCTTATGTAGGCTGGAGGGACATCAAGTCGGCGATGCGCTACATTGACGCCGCGCCGTTCCCGGGCAACCTGGAGACAGGGAACGGGTCGAAGGTTTCTTCTATCGATAAGCTGCCTTCATAGTGAAAAGCAATCAGTGACATCAGGTTTGCCAATGAGCGATTGTCACTGATCATGCGTAAGCTTCACTCCATCGAATTAACAACCCATCCAACCCATCAGGAGATATACCGATGCCTATCATCAACAGCCAAGTAAAACCGTTCAAGGCTACCGCATTCAAGAACGGCGCTTTCGTTGACGTTTCGGACGCCGACTTCAAAGGCAAGTGGTCTGTCGTATTCTTCTACCCGGCCGACTTCACTTTCGTTTGCCCGACCGAGCTGGAAGACCTGGCTGACAACTACGAAGAGTTCAAGAAGCTGGGCGTTGAGATCTACAGTGTCTCGACTGACACGCACTTCGCTCACGCTGCATGGCACAACACTTCGCCAGCCATCGGCAAGATCCAGTACACCATGATCGGTGACCCGACCCTGACCATCTCCCGCAACTTCGACGTACTGATCGAAGAAGCCGGCCTGGCGGATCGCGGTACTTTCGTGATCAACCCTGAAGGTCAGATCAAAATCGTCGAGCTGAACGACGGCGGTGTTGGCCGTGACGCTTCCGAGTTGCTGCGCAAGATCAAGGCTGCTCAGTACGTTGCCGCTCACCCGGGCGAAGTCTGCCCAGCCAAGTGGAAAGAAGGCGAAGCTACTCTGGCTCCGTCCCTGGACCTGGTTGGCAAGATCTGAGTCGCATGAATCGGCTGGGGGCGTTGAGCTCTTGAGCAAGTAAACCGCATCGCCCCAAAAAACGCCCGGGCGGTCATCGCCTGGGCGTTGTTATTTCTACCCTTTGTAAACAGGAAGCCGCCACATGTTGGACGCCAATCTTAAAGCCCAGTTGAAATCCTATCTGGAGCGGGTTACTCGCCCCATCGAGATCGTCGCGTCCCTTGATGACGGCGCGAAGTCCCAGGAAATGCTTGCACTGCTCAATGATGTGATCAGCGTTTCCAAGGACGTCACCCTGAATGACAGCGGCACCGACGCACGTACTCCGTCGTTCTCGCTGAGCAGCCCTGGCCACGATATCAGCCTGCGTTTTGCTGGTATCCCCATGGGTCACGAATTCACCTCGCTGGTCCTGGCGCTGCTGCAAGTCGGCGGCTATCCACCCAAGGTCAGTGCGGAAACCATCGAACAGGTTCGCGCGCTTGAGGGCGAATTCCATTTCGAAACCTATTTCTCGCAGTCCTGCCAGAACTGCCCGGACGTTGTCCAGGCACTGAATCTGATGGCAGTACTGAACCCTGGTATCAAGCACGTCGCTATCGACGGTGCGCTGTTCCAGGACGAAGTCACCGATCGCAAGATCATGTCGGTACCGAGCATCTATCTGAACGGTGAATTGTTCGGCCAGGGCCGCATGGGCCTGGAAGAGATTCTGGCCAAAATCGACACCGGTGCCGGTGCGCGTCAGGCGGAAAAACTCAACGCCAAGCAGGCTTTCGATGTGCTGGTCGTGGGCGGTGGCCCCGCGGGCTCTGCGGCGGCGGTCTACGCTGCCCGCAAAGGCATCCGCACCGGTGTTGCCGCCGAGCGTTTCGGTGGTCAGGTGCTCGACACCATGGCCATCGAGAACTTCATCTCGGTACAGCATACCGAGGGGCCGAAACTGGCCGTGGCGCTTGAAGAACACGTCAAGCAGTACGAAGTCGACATCATGAACCTGCAACGCGCCGACAAGTTGATTCCTGGCGCAGCCGGCGAGTTGCATGAAGTGAAGTTTGCCAGCGGTGCCAGCCTCAAGGCCAAGACGTTGATCCTTGCCACCGGCGCACGCTGGAGGGAGATGAACGTGCCGGGTGAGCAGCAGTACCGTAACAAGGGCGTGGCTTATTGCCCGCACTGCGACGGTCCGTTGTTCAAAGGCAAGCGCGTCGCTGTCATCGGTGGTGGTAACTCGGGTGTCGAGGCTGCAATCGACCTGGCAGGTATCGTGTCCCATGTGACACTGCTGGAGTTCGACGTGCAGTTGCGTGCCGACGCGGTGCTGCAGCGCAAGCTGCACAGCCTGCCGAACGTGACCGTGATCACCAGTGCGCAAACCACTGAAGTGACGGGTGATGAGCAGAAGGTCAACGGCCTGCGCTACAAGAACCGCACCACAGGCGAAGAGATCACCGTGCCGCTCGAAGGTATCTTCGTGCAGATCGGTCTGCTGCCCAACAGCGAATGGCTCAAAGGTGCCATCGAGCTGTCGCCGCGTGGCGAGATCGTGGTCGATTCCCGTGGAGAAACTTCGGTGCCGGGTATCTTCGCTGCCGGTGACGTGACAGTCGCCCCGTACAAGCAGATCATCATCGCCCTGGGCGAAGGTGCCAAGGCCTCCCTGAGCGCCTTTGACCACCTGATCCGTACCTCCGCACCGGCTTGATCGGACAGTGGTAAACAAAAAGCCCCGTGAGCGATCACGGGGCTTTTTGTTTTTCAGGCTGATCGCTCCTTGCCGGAGCGATCACCGCCAGTCTCAGAGCGGTGTAGGCTGGATGATCTCTACCCAGTAGCCATCCGGGTCCTTGATAAAGGCCAGGCTGTTCATGCGGCCGTCGGACAAGCGCTTCTGGAAGTCGACGCCGAGGCTTTCGAATCGCTCGCAGGCGACTTTCACGTCAGGCACCGACACGCAGATATGGCCAAAGCCACGCGGGTCGCTGTTGCCGTTGTGGTACGACGCTCTGTCATCGCTTTCGGTGCCGTGGTTATGGGTCAGCTCCAGAATGCCGGCGATCGACTTCATCCATTCGTTGCGCGCAGCGTCGTCTTCCGGGATCTGCGCCTTGTCGACCAGCGCCAGGAAGTACAGGCTGAATTCGGCTTCCGGGAAGTCACGTTTTTCGACCAGGCTGAAGCCCAGCACGCGGGTGTAGAAGTCCAGCGATTTGGTGATGTCCTTGACGCGCAGCATGGTGTGGTTGAACACAAACTGCCGGGTGGCCGCTTCAGGATTGGCTGTGACGCCCGGTAGGGTGTTGAGTTCGTGCAAGCTCATCAATGTGTCTCCAACAGAATGTACAAATAATGCCAAATGATACGGGGCAGGGCGAGCAGTGCCAAACCCGGCTTGGATAACGTCGCGTCGGCCTTGCTCGATGCCGACAACAGGCTCAGAATTTCCGGTCAACCGTTCTGGCGACCCGATCATGATCCTTTCGCACTACCGACGCTCCGTGCCAAGCCTGTGCCTGTTCCTGCTGCTGGGCACTGCCCAGGTCCATGCCGCCGATGCAATGATCGTCTGGCCCGCAGGCTGGGAGGTCGAGTCGTTACCGACCGAGTCGGGCGAGCCCGTTCAACCTTCCGTGCAGGTCAGACAGCGCGCGGTTAAAAACGATCAAAGTGGAAATCCGCTGATGGTCATGGAGCTCACCCAGACGCGCCTGACGCCGGGGCATGAAGTCAACGTTCAGGGCGTTCTGCTGGAAATGCGCAAGTCGGTTCAGGTCAATTTTGCCCGCAGCGGATTGCAGAGCGCCTGCACGCATGTCCGCGAAAGCCGGCTCAGCGTGGTGCCCGCGCTCGAAACCACCTGCACCATTACCCAGAACGGTGTGCACGTGCTGACCCAGACACTGGTCGCGGCCGCCAGCAAGGATCTGGCCTGGTCGTTGTCTTATGCGGGATCGGCAGACGGCTATGCGAGCAACAAGGATGAGGCACTGCGTATTCGCGAGAGTCTGCGTCTGGACGTTACGCAGTGACATCTGCCTTTTCGCAGACAAAAAGAAGCCCGCCGAGGCGGGCATGGGGCGCTATTCCTTTAGCGGTCTTCATCATCCGAGAATCCATGTGAAAAAAGTGTGAAGCTGCGCGGTATCGGCCATCCGCCGATCTTCGATGCGGCGAAGCACGCAGTAACAAATTGCCTTATCGCTCATTACACCGAATAAACCGAACAATTACTCTACACATTTCAGCAACTGTTCAGGTTTGTAACTGCGTGCTGAAACGAATAATCGATGAATTTTTATTGGCGTCATTATTTCAACGGTATTAATGCCTGACGCGCTGGAAGTATATGTACCGGGCAGTTCACTTAATCATGTGTATGAATGTCAGAGGCGGGTAGGCAGTCAACTGTGTATGGGCGTTTGATCAGGCAGATGCAGTGTGAAGGTGCTCAGTTGACGTACGGGTAGATAAAAAAAGCCCCGCAAGTGCAGGGCTTCAATTGACAAAGTTTTAATCAGGCGCGAAGCCACGAATCAACAGTGTCTACACCGTACTGCTCTTTCCACGCCTTGAGACCGCGGTGGTTACCACCCTTGGTTTCAATCAGCTCGCCGGTATGCGGGTTCTGGTAAACCTTGACCACGCGTGCACGACGGCGCTTTGGCCCGGCGGGTGCGACCAGCGACGTAGCGCTTGATGGGTCAAGGATTGCGATGATGTCACGCAGGCTTTTGCCGTAGGTGCCCATCAGGTCCTGGAGCTTTTGCTCGAACTCGATTTCCTTCTTCAACCCGGCGTCATTCTTCAAGGATTCCAGCTGTGCCAGCTGTTCTTGAAGGGCTTTCTCTGCTGCTCGAAACTCGGCAAGTCTGGACAAGTAATACACTCCAACAATGTAATGGCTGTTGTCAGCCCTATAAAGCGATGAGACAAAACTGATTGACCGATTCGCTCACTCGATGCTGCCCTGTACCTGCGGTTTCTATGCTGAAACATGGCCTTTGCGGCTTATCATTGCGCAGGCAGAGGATAGTTATAACTCAGTAGCCCGCAAATGATGCACCTTTTTTTCCAGTTAGAAAATAGCCTTTTTCAAATTCGTTAAATACTCGTGGTGGGGGATGTTGAATATAGGCGATGAAGCCTGCTTTATCAGGTGAGCTGTTGTGTAAGTTATTTCCGACATTAGTCGCTGATGGAAAACGTGCCATGCGACACTGGACGGCTTAAAAGGAGAAACATCTGACAGGCATGAGGGTTGGCAGATGCGAAAAGAGCAAAAATGTCTGAAGGCAGCGGATGGAAAGGCGTGTAGCCGCATCAAAGGTGGCCCTTGGCCTGCCTTTTTGTTGCTTTTCTGACCCTACAGTCCCTGTTGCAACACCGGGTCGTCGGGGTTCTGCTGCTCGAGCTCCGCCAGCAGAATCTGAACGTTTTGCAGCTGACCATTTTCTTTCCAGTACTGAATCAGCAGCACTCTGGCCTTGCGGTTCGCGGGCTGGCTTTGAACAATCTGCGTCAACTGTCTTTGCGCCGCCTCAAGCTCGTGCAACGAATGCAGGGCAACCGCCAGATCATAGCGATAGTCGGTGTTATCGGGCGCCAGCTCTGTAGCCTTTGCCAGGCTGAGCACAGCAAACTCTGCCTGCCCGTGGTTAAGCAGCCACATGCCCAGCGCGTGCTGGAGCATGGACGAACCGGGGTTATGCTCCAGCAACTGGGCGAAAAGGCTGCGAGCCTGCTCAGCCTGACCCTTGCGATCCAGCAGCTCAATGTGCGCCAGCGCCGCTTCGATATTGCCCGGCTCCAGAGCTGTGGCCCTCTGTAGCGCGGCGACTGCCGGCTCCAGGTCGCCGGTCTGCAGGTACAGTCTGGCCAGTTGCAACTGGTTTTGTGCGTTTTGCGGCTGGCTCTTTAGCGACTCTTGAAACGCCTCGGCACTTTGCTGCAGCACGGCAAAGTACACGCCCAGTTCATCCGGTGACAGGCCGAGCAGGGCACTGGTGGCGCGGAATCTGACGGATTGTTCGTCGTCGTCCAGCAATGGGCCCAGCAGCAGGCTGCGCTGGCTGTTGGAGACCAGTCTGACGCTGACATCGATAGCCGCTTCGCGCACCTGTGCGGATCGGTCACCCAGCGCGGCATCGAGCAATTTGAGGGCCTGAGGGCTGGGGTAGTCGCTCAATTCGGCGAGCAGGTTGATGCGCTGCTCGTCAGACAGGTCGGTTCGTGCCAGTTGTTGGTACAGCACGCGTGCAGCGCCGGGCTTGCCGTCTTGCGCCTGTTCCAGTGCCTGAGCGTAGGTGTGGCTCAACCTGGCGGGAACGGTCTGAACGGGTAGGCGCCACCACCAGAAGGCCAGTGATAGCGCCAGCATCGCCGCAGCCGCTGCGCCGATCAGCCAGCGATGTCGAGTAGTGGGTTGAGGCGATAACCCCTTGGTAGAAAGTCTGGGCATATCGATTTCCAATGCTTGACGGGTTGCAGCTTCGGGGAGTGGGTGGCAGCTGTCAAACGGCAATCATGATGCCGTCGGCTTATGGACAAAAAAAGCCCCGCGTCCTGAATGGGCGCGGGGCGGGTTTACGACCTGCTCGGCATATCAGGCCTGAGGTTGCCAGCCGCCCCCCAGTGCCTTGTAAATGGCCACGATGCCATGGTACAGCTCGATTTCTGCCTGTGCCTGAGAGTCTTCGGCGGCCAGACGCTCGCGCTCGGCATCCAGCAGGACCAGGAAGTCCGCTGTACCTTCGCGGTACTGCACTGAAGCCAGCCTGGCTGCGGAACGACTCGCATCGCTTTGGCGCATCAGCGAAACCAGCCGTTGCTGGCGTTTGTCGTAATCGCTGAAGGCGTTCTCCGATTCTTCCAGGGCGAGCAATACCTGCTGCTCATAGTTGGCCAGCGCACCTTCGGCATCGGCGTCGGCGCTGCGAATTTGCGCCCTGACGCTGCCCAGATCGAAAGCTGCCCAAGTGATGCTGGGGCCGAGTGACCAGGCTTTGGCCGCTGACGAACCGATCTGCGAGCCGCGGCCAGCGGTAAAGCCCAGAAAGCCGCTTAGACTGACCCGTGGAAACAGGTCAGCGGTCGCCACGCCGATGCGTGCGGTCGAGGCGGCTAGCTGGCGTTCGGCGGCGCGGATGTCGGGCCGATTGCGCAGCACCTGTGTCGGATCGCCAATCGGCAGGGCCTTGGCGATAGCGGGCAGTTTGCTCGGGCTCAGGTCGACGCTGAGGTTTTCCGGGCGCTCGCCCAGCAACGTGGCGATACGATTGCGTTGGCGAACCTGTTCGGCCTGCAACTGCGGCACGGTCGCTTCAACGGCTGCCAGTCGTGCCTCGGCGCGTACCACATCCAGTTCGTTGCCCACACCCGCATCACGCAACTGGGTGGTCACGTCTTGAGAACTCTGCTGGTTTTTCAGATTGTCGCGGGCAATGGCTTCACGCAGCTGCGCGCCGCGTAGCTGCCCGTAGGCGTCGACCACCTCGGCAATCAAAGTCACCTGAAGCTGATACAGATTGGCTTCGGCGGCTTCCTGATCGGCATCGCTGGCTTCCAGTTGGCGCTGAATACGTCCGAACAGGTCGACCTCCCAGGCCATGTCCAAGCCAAGGTCGTAACGCTCGCTATTGACGCGCCGCTCTGTCACACCTGGTTGCTGACCCTTGCCCAGGTCGCTGCTGGCCCGGCTGGTGATCACCGGCATGGCGTCGTTGGCAACGTCATCGCGAATCGCCCGTGCAGCTTTCAGGCGGGCAAAGGCGACACTCAGATCGCGGTTGCCGTCCAGCGACCGGGCCACCAGTTTATTGAGGGTCGGGTCCTCAAACTGCTGCCACCAGACGGTGTCCACTTTGCTGCGGTCATAGTTGCCCTTGGCTGCGGACGTTAGTTGTGCTGGCGCCGTAACCGGTGGCTTGTAGTCCGGGCCGACGGCGCAGGCTGCCAGCGCCATGACCAGCAGGCTCGGGAGGAAGAGTTTGAACGCGCTCATCAATGCATCTCCGCAGGCAGGTTTTGCAGTCTTTGTGCCCTGGCGGCCTTGCGGGCCTCCTGGCGCTCGACATAATTACGGATAAGCACGTAGAACACCGGCGTCAGCAGCAGGCCGAAGAACGTGACCCCCAGCATCCCGGAGAACACGGCAACCCCCATGGCATGGCGCATTTCTGCACCTGCACCGCTGGAAAGCACCAGTGGCACAACACCCATGATGAACGCGAAGGACGTCATCAGAATCGGACGCAGGCGCAGTCGGCATGCTTCCAGGACTGCATCCAGCGGGCTCATTCCCTCGGCCTGTTTGTCCTTGGCAAACTCGACGATAAGAATCGCGTTCTTGCACGCCAGGCCCACCAGTACGATCAGCCCGATCTGGGTGAAGATGTTGTTGTCGCTACCGGCAATCATCACCCCGGCAATCGCCGAAAGCAGAGTCATTGGTACGATCAGGATCACCGCCAGCGGCAGGCTCCAGCTTTCGTACTGAGCCGCGAGTACCAAAAATGCCAGCAGAACACACAGCGGGAAGACGAACAGCGCCGTGTTGCCCGAAAGAATCTGTTGGTACGTAAGGTCAGTCCACTCGTAAACCATGCCGTTGGGCAGCTCTTCACGCAGCAGTTTCTCGACCGCCGCCTGCGCCTGACCAGAGCTGAAGCCCGGACCGGCAGCACCGTTGATTTCTGCCGTGATGAAGCCGTTGTAGTGCATTACGCGGTCGGGACCTGCGGTGTCACTGACTTTGACGAAGGTTGCCAGCGGGATCATTTCCCCCAGATTGTTGCGCACCTTGAGCTGACCGATCTGGTCGGCATCCTGACGGAACTGCTGCTCCGCCTGGACATTGACCTGATACGTGCGGCCAAAACGGTTGAAGTCGTTGGCATACAGCGAGCCCAGATAAACCTGCAGGGTGTCAAAGATGTCGCTGACCGCAACGCCATGCGTCTTGGCCTTCTCGCGGTCGATGGCGGCATCCACCTGCGGCACGTTGACGGTGTAGCTGGTGAACAACCCGGCCAGTTCCGGCACGCTGCGGCTCTTGGCAATGATGTTCTGGGTTTCCTTGTACAACTCGTCGTAACCCAGGTTGCCACGGTCCTCTATCTGCAGTCGGAAACCGCCGATGGTGCCTAGCCCCTGTACCGGAGGTGGCGGGAAGATCGCCATGTACGCTTCCTGGATCGACGCGAACTGGCCGTTCAGGGCGCCGGCAATAGCGTTGGCCGACAGGCTGGGGTCTTTGCGCTCGTCAAACGGTTTGAGGGCGACGAACACCACGCCGTTGTTCGGGCTGTTGGTGAAGCCGTTGATCGACAGGCCGGGGAAGGCAATCGCGTTTTCCACGCCCGGTTGTTTGAGTGCCAGCTCGGACATGCGCTTGATGACGTCTTCGGTTCGGTCGAGGCTGGCAGCGTCCGGCAGTTGGGCAAAGGCCACCAGGTATTGCTTGTCCTGGCTGGGTACAAAACCGGTCGGCGTGCTGGCGAAACCCAGCCAGGTCAGGACCATCAGGCCTGCATACACCAACAGCGCGATGCCGCTGCTGCGAATGACCCTCGCGACGGTGCCGACGTAGCCATGACTGGCTTTTTCGAAGAAGCGGTTGAACGGACGGAACAGCCAGCCGCCAAGGATTCTGTCAAGGAAACGCGAGAAACGATCCTTGGGCGCATCGTGGCCTTTGAGCAGTACCGCGGCCAGCGCAGGCGACAGGGTCAGCGAGTTGAAGGCCGAAATCACTGTCGAGATGGCGATGGTCAATGCGAACTGCTTGTAGAACTGTCCGGTCAGGCCGGAAATGAACGCTGCCGGTACGAACACCGCGCACAGCACCAGCGCGGTGGCGATGATCGGTCCGGTCACTTCGGCCATGGCCTTGTGCGTGGCCTCAACCGGTTCAAGCCCCAGCTCGATGTTTCGTTCGACGTTCTCCACCACCACGATGGCGTCGTCCACCACGATGCCGATTGCCAGCACCAGCCCGAACAATGACAGCGCGTTTAGAGAGAAGCCGAACATGTGCATGACGGCAAAGGTGCCGATCAGTGACACCGGTACGGCCACCAGCGGGATGATCGAAGCGCGCCAGGTCTGCAGGAACAGGATCACCACCAGCACGACCAGGATCAGTGCTTCAAACAGGGTGTGAATCACCGCCTCGATGGAGCCGCGCACGAAGATCGTCGGGTCATAGACGATGCTGTAGTCCATGCCTTCCGGGAAGCTCTTTTTCAGCTCGGCCATTCTGGCCCGTACATCGTTGGAGATGTCGATGGCATTGGAGCCGGGCCGCTGGAAAATAGGGATGGCCACGGCAGGCTGATTGTTCAGCAGCGAGCGCAGCGCATACTGGCTGGAGCCCAGCTCGATGCGCGCAACGTCTTTCAGGCGAGTTATTTCACCGTCAGCGCCTGCGCGAACCACAACGTTCTCGAACTCTTCCTCGGTAACCAGACGGCCCTGGGTGTTGATCGACATCTGAAAACTGGTGGCATTCGGCGAGGGCGGTGAGCCCAACTGACCTGCGGCAACCTGACGGTTCTGTTCGCGAATCGCATTGACCACATCGGTGGCGGTCAGGTTGCGTGAGGCAGTCTTGTTCGGGTCCAGCCAGACCCGCAGCGAATAGTCGCCCATACCGAACAGTTGCACGTCACCGACACCGCCCAGTCGCGCGAGCTCATCCTTGATGTTGAGCACGGCGTAGTTGGACAGGTACAGCATGTCGTAGCGCTGGTCCGGCGAGGTCAAGTGCACAACCATGGTCAGGTCGGGGGAGGCCTTGTCCACGGTAATGCCGATGCGCGTCACTTCTTCCGGCAGCTTGGGCTCGGTACGCGTCACACGGTTCTGCACCTGCACCTGCGCGTTGTCCAGTTCAGTGCCCAGCGCAAAGGTGATGGTCAGGGTCAACTTGCCATCGGCAGTGGCCTGGGACGACATATAGAGCATGCCTTCCACACCGGTGATGGCCTGTTCCAGCGGCGAGGCTACGGTTTCGCCGATGACCTTGGGGTTGGCGCCGGGAAAGTTGGCGCGCACGACTACCGTGGGCGGCACCACTTCCGGGTATTCACTGATCGGCAGCTGGAACAGTGAGATAGCACCGGCGATCAGGATCAGCAGCGACAGCACTGCGGCAAAGATCGGCCGGGAAATAAAGAATTTGGAGAAGTTCATCGGACGAGTCCCTTAGCCGCGCGGCGCAGTGGCGCTGGCGATTTTGACGGCCGCTTTGGGCGCCACTTGTGGCAGGTTGCTGGCTTCGAGAGCCTGGCGTTGTTTGAGCAATGCTGCGAGGGTGTCGGCGCTGGCCATCGGTGTCACTTCAGGGTCCACAGGCTGGCCGGGACGCACGCGCTGCAAGCCTTTGACGACGATGGTATCGTCCTTGCCCAGACCGTTACGGACAATGCGCAGGCCTTCGATTTTCGGGCCCAGCTCGACAGCCCGATAGGCAGGCTTGTTGTCCTTGTCCATGACCAGCACAAACTTCTTGCCCAGGTCGGTGCCCACTGCTTCGTCATTGATCAGCACCGCCGAGTAAGTGCCGCTGCCCACCAGTTTCAGACGGGCATACAGGCCGGGGGTGAAATCACCGTCGGCGTTATCGAACACCGCCCGACCGCGAATGGTGCCGGTCCTGGGGTTGACCTGGTTGTCGACAAAGTTCATCTGGCCCAGGTGCGGGTTGCCGGTTTCATTGGACAGGCCCAGGTAAACCGGTGTGGTCTGGCCGCGCTGGCCTTTGCGGGCCAGCTCGGTGTACTTGAGGAACACGCGTTCGTCAGCGTCGAAGTAGGCGTAGACCTTGTCGGTAGAGACCACGCTGGTCAGCGCGGTGACATCTGCGGTCACAATGTTGCCAGCGGTGATTTCTGCGCGACTGACACGACCTGTAATCGGTGCGGTAACACGGGTAAAACTGAGGTTCAGTCGAGCCAGATCCAACTGCGCCTGAATGGCCGCGACACCGGCCTTGGCTTCCTGCGCCGAGGTAGTGCGCGAGTCGGCCAGTTCGGCGGAAATCGCGTTGTTGGTACGCAGACGCTCGCCGCGCTGGGCTTCATTGTCACTGCGCAGTGCAACGGCACGGGCCTGTTGCAGCTGTGCCTCAAGACGACGAACTTCGGACTGGAACGGACGCGGATCGATCTGGAACAGCAGGTCGCCTTTCTTGACCAGCGAACCGTCGGTGAACGCTACCTGATCGATCTGACCAGACACTCTTGGGCGAACCTCGACGGTTTCCGGTGCTTCAAGACGACCCGTGAATTCATCCCATTCGTTGATCGGCTGCTCCAGCACCTTGGCCACGCTGACCTTGGCTGCGCCAGGCGCACTGGTGGCTTCAGGCGCGCGGCCGCAAGCACTGATAACGATAAGGGCGAGGGCGGTGAGGGGGTAGCGCAGATGGCTGAGTGTCTGATGCATGGGAAGTTCCGCCGATAGTAAAGAATGGACGGATTCTGTTGCGCGGGGGGTGTTATTAACGAATCGAATAAAACGAAGGTTACTATCACCCGGAATGATGCATTGCCATCAGTGAGTAGTGAGTCGATACCTGCCGGTATCTGCGCGGCACCCGGCGCACGGCTTATCAATCACTGAACCGTTTAACAATTATGTTCTTTGGCTTGATTCTGGTTACGTACGCATAGCTTTCAAACGGCGCTCATGAATTATCAAACGCCGAACCGGTGAGGCTATGGCGCCAAAGGTATAGGCGATGCTCAAGCGCAAATCAGCCGGTATGCCGATGATGTGCTGCACCTGTTGAGCGGTGGTTCAAGGCAGCGCCAAAGTGCTGCCCACACATTCCATAACAAAAAGCCCTGACGTTTACGCGTCAGGGCTTTTGTTTTATCGGTGCGACTCGGGCGATTACTGCTGCGCGGCGACCTGCAGTTCAACGCGGCGGCCAGGTATCGCAGCGATCAATTCCTGCGTGTAGGTGGCTTCAGGCCGCTCGAAAACGTCGCTGGCAGGACCTTGTTCGATGGTCTTGCCATGCTTGAGCACCAGTACCTGGTGGGCAACGCTGGCGACCACTGCCAGATCGTGTGAAACCAGCACGTAGGCGATGCCGGATTCGGATTGCAGTTCGACCAGCAAGTCGAGAATCTGGGCCTGCACTGACACGTCCAGTGCCGAAACCGGCTCATCGAGCAGCAGTAGATCCGGTTGCAGGGCCAGCGCTCTGGCAATCGCCACGCGCTGACGCTGGCCACCGGAAAGCTCACGGGGCAGCCGGTCCAGATACGCCACGGGCAAGTGCACTCGCTCAATCAACTGGCGCGCGGCCTGCTCCAGTTCGCGGCCTTTGAGCAGGCCGAACGAGACCAGTGGCTCGACGATGCTTTCGAATAGCGTGAAGCGTGGATCGAGGGCTGCGAAAGGGTTTTGCTGGACCAGCTGGATGCGCCGCCGTAGCGGTCTGAACTCGCGCCAGCCCAGGTCGGTGACATTCTGGCCGTCCAGCAAAACTCGCCCGTGCGTGGGTTTTTCCAGGCCTAGCGCAATGCGCAGCGCAGTAC
Source organism: Pseudomonas sp. RGM 3321 (assembly GCF_022836805.1). Lineage (NCBI taxonomy): Bacteria > Pseudomonadati > Pseudomonadota > Gammaproteobacteria > Pseudomonadales > Pseudomonadaceae > Pseudomonas > Pseudomonas sp. RGM 3321. Next base: position 40,315 of record NZ_JALHBH010000114.1, on the reverse strand, counting down.
TTTTGCCAGAGCCGGACTCACCGACGATGGCCAGGGTCTGGCCGGGATAAACCTTGAAGTTGACGTCCTGCAATGCCTGGAAGTCTGCTTCTTCACCTTTTACGTAGGGCAGACGATAGGTCTTGCCGATGTTGCTCAGGGTCAGCAGAGGTGTGTCGCTGCTCGCGACCGCGCGCACTGTTGCCGGGCTCTTGCGCTGGCCGAAAGCCGGTGCTGCCGCGATCAGAGCGCGCGTGTAGGTATGGCGAGGCATGATGAGTATCTGTTGCGGCGGGCCTTGCTCGACCAGCTTGCCCTTGTTCATTACCAGCACACGGTCAGCACGATCGGCAGCCACGCCGAGATCGTGGGTAATGATCAGCAGGGAAATGCCACGCTCGGCCACCAGGCGTTGCAGGTGATCGAGGATCTTGCGTTGCACTGTCACGTCCAGAGCGCTGGTGGGCTCATCGGCGATGATCAGGCGAGGGTTGCCCGCCAACGCAATGGCGATCAGCACGCGCTGACGCATGCCACCGGACAGTTCGTGCGGATACTGGCGGGCGCGCAATACCGGCTTGTCCAGACCGACCTGTTGCAGCAACTCCAGCACATCGGCATCCACCGCCGGGTAACGCCGGCCGTGGGCCTGAATCAGTGCTTCGGCAATTTGCCGGCCGATGCGCAGGGTAGGGTTGAGGCCGACCATCGGGTCTTGCGGCACCAGACCGATCACTCGGCCGCGAACCCGACGTTTTTCTCGCTCGGAGGCGTGGCTCAGGTCGTGACCATCGACGTGAAGCTCGCCGCCGGTGATCGTCGCGTTGTCTGGCAACAGGCCGAGTATGGCGTTGGCCAGGGTCGACTTGCCGGACCCGGATTCTCCGACAATTGCCACGGTTTCACCCCTGGCCACCTGAAACGAGACGCCGCTTACGGCCTGGTTGGTCTGGCCGTCGAAACGGTAGGCGACACTCAGATGGCGAATGTCGATCAGTTGAGCGGTATCGGTCATCGTTGAGTCTCTTCCAGAGTGCGGGCGATGTGGTTGAAGCTGAACACTACGCCAACCACGAACAGGCCCGGCAGCAGCGACACCCAGGGTGCGGTCATCAGGAAGTGACGACCGTTGGCGATCAGCGTGCCCCATTCGGCAGCCGGTGGTTCGGCACCGAAGCCGAGGAAACTCAGCCCCGCAGTCGCCAGAATCGCTGCACCGAAATCCAGTGTGGCAAGCACCGCCACTGGGCCCCAGGCGTTGGGCAGAATGTGGCGCAGCAGGGTTCGGGTCCAGCTGGCACCGCCCAGACGCGCCGCTTCGACGTAAGGCAGGGTCTTGACCCGCAGCACTTCGGCACGGGTGGTGCGTGCGAAGCCGGGGATGATCCCTACGCCCACCGCGATGGCCACCGGAATGGTGCCGAAACCGATGGCGGTGACAATCGCCAGCGCCAGTAACAGGCCGGGCAGGGCCAGCAATACATCGATCAGGCGCATGATCACCGCATCGATGCGCCCGCCTGCAAAACCGGAAACCACCCCCAGGCTCAGGCCTCCGGCCATAGCGATGCCCACCGCCAGCAATGCGGCTTGTACCGACAGGCTCGATCCGTGTACCACGCGGGTGTAGAGATCACGGCCCAGTTCGTCGGTGCCGAACCAGTGCGCGGCATTTGGCGCGGTGAGCTTGTCGCTGGGCGAGGTGGCGTAAGGCGCGTAGCTGCTTAGCAGGTTGGGTGCCAGCGCGGCCAGCAATGCGAAGGCGACCATTGCCACAGCGAGCAGAAACCCCGGGCGGCGCAGCAGGGGCCTGGCGGCCTGCACGGCGCGACTCAGGCTGCTGCGTCGCCGCCACTGCGCGGCAGGTGCGTTTTTGCCGGGAAGGTTTTGAGCGGAATCAACAAAGCGGGCCAGGCGCGCAAGGCGGTTGTCGAAGATAGTCATGGCGTCAGGAGACCTTTGGCGTGTGGGCGATGCGCGGATCCAGCGCGGGATACAGCAGGTCAACGATCAGATTGACCACGACGAACGCAGCTGCGGAGACCGCAACGATGGCCAGTACCACCGGGATGTCCTGGCGCAGAACGGCTTCCTGGGCAAGTCTTCCGACCCCGGAGCGGGCGAAAATGGTTTCCACCAGCACTGCGCCGGACACCGTGTTGCCCACTTGCAGGCCGATCAGTGTGAGCAGCGGCAGGGCAGCATTCTTGAACGCATGGCGGGCCTGAACCTGCGCGCGGGTCAGGCCCTTGGCATAAGCGGTGACGATATAGGGCTCTTTCCAGACGCCCTGAAAGCCGCGTTGCAAAACCTGCGCGTACACCGCAGCGCTGGGTATCGCCAGTGTGACGGCGGGCAATATCAGGCTGGAAAAGCCCTGATTGCCGGTCGCTGGAAACCAGCCAAGGCTGAATGCGAACAGCTGAATGAACAACAGGCCCATCCAGAACACCGGTACTGAAAAACCCAGCGACGGCAGCCGGGATAAGGCGACCTTCAACGGCTGCCAGCGCACGTAGGCGGTGAGATAAGCCAGCCCGACGCCACCGATTAGCGACAGAACAATGGCCAGCCCCGCCAGGCTCAGGGTTTGCGGCAGACGTTCGACCAGCAGTTCCGAAACCGGACGATTGAGTGTCAGCGAATTGCCGAAGTCACCCTGAACAGCGCCCCACAGCAGATCGACATATTGCTCGAAGACGCCTCGGTCCAGCCCGTAATAGAGCTTGGCTTGAGCAAGGTCCTGCGCGGACAGGGAGTCGATTTCGACACCTGAGGCGCTGAGCATGATCGACAAGGTATCGCCGGGCAGCAGATACAGGATGAAATAGGTGATGCTGTAGGCACCCCAGAGTACCAGCAGCGCCTGGGCGATCCGGCTGAGGATATAACGGCTCATGGCGTGGCGATCTCGATGTCGTTGAACAGCGCAAAGCCTTCCGCCGTCCAGTGGAAATTGCGTACGTTTTTCGCCGTGGCGGCTTGCCAGACCCGCTCGTAGACCGGGAATGCCGAACCTTCATCGATCAGCAGGTCCTGCAACTCGCCATAGGCCCTGGCGCGCTGTTCGCTTTGCGTCGCGGTAAGCCCGGCGTCGAACAACGCGAGGGCTTTGGGCAGTGTTTGCAGCGCGTAAAGGTTGGTCGCCAGTGTCGAGCTGTTAGCGCTGCGCGGGTCGATGATGGTCTGCAGGATGATCGGGTCGGCGCGGGTCATGTAGTTGTACGTCAGGTCATAATTGCCTGCCGCATTGGCAGCGGCCCATTCGGCGGTGGTCACCACGTTGAGCTTGAGTTCGATGCCCACCTTGCGCAGTTGATCCTGGATCAGTACATCGCCAGCGGTTTCGGCGGGTGACAGGTTGTAGGCCAGCTTCAGGCGTTTGCCGTCCTTGTAGCGATAGCCGTCGGCATTTTTCTGCCAGCCAGCCTGGTCGAGTAAGCGCTCGGCACCCTGAGGATCATAGGCAAGCTTGTCGGCCTGGTTTTTGTAAAACGGTGTAGTGATGTCGAAGACACCGGAGACCACCGGGAACTGCGGGTTGTAGACCGTCGCTGCATAGGTCTTGCGGTCGATTGCCTTTTGCAAAGCCTGGCGCACGTTACGGTCGGCAAGAATGCGATTGCCGCGTGTGTTGGGGTACAGGTTCAGTGCCGGTCCTGGCAGCGACCGGCTTTGAATGGTCGCGCCCCTGGACTTGAACAGGTTGAGATCCACCTCGGAGAACGGGTTGCGCGGCCAGAGAATATCGACCTGCCCCTGAACGAACTGGCCGTTACGTACGCTTTCTTCCGGCACGTAGCTGACCTCGACTGCGTCCAGATGCGCTTCGCCCTTGTTCTGCGCATTGGCCGATGGCCAGGCATAGCCCTTGCGTTTGGTCAGGCGCAAACCGCTTTCCGGGGTATAGCGCTCCAGCACGAATGGCCCGGTGCCAATGATCGCGCCCAAAGAGCGCTCCTTGACGCTGAGCGTGTAAGACTCTGGAGCCAGGATGGCGAGATTGGTGGTTGAGGTGGCTTGCAGAAAGCCCGCATTGGGTTGGGCCAGCACCAGTTTGATGGTGAAGTCGTCCAGCACCTCGGCATGGTCGTAACCTTTGAGGTAAGTGGCGCCGAAGGTGGCTGGCAATTGTGCGGCGAACGACTTGTCCGCGTCGTAGGCCGTCTTCACCGCTTGAGCGTCGAAACGTGTGCCGTTGCTGAAGGTCACGTCCTTGCGCAAGTGAAAGGTGTACTCCAGCGCGTTGTCACTGATTTCCCAGCGCTCCGCCAGCCAGGGAATGATCTTGCCGGTCTGCGGGTCCTGATCGGTCAGGGACTCGGCAATATTGCGCAGCACCACCCGATGCTCCAGCCAGTACACCTGAAAGGGGTCAAGGCTGACCAGCGTGGTGTTGTCTCTGAAGAACGCCACCTTGAGGGTTGTGGCTGCCTGGTTGTCCTGGCCGGAAGGTGAGCAGCCAAGCAGGGTAACGGCTGTGACGACGGTAAACAGCAGGCGCGAGAGGAGCGGGCGCCGGGTCATCGCATTGTGCTCCGAGTCACGAATCCATCTGAGAAAGTCGAAGGTGGTGTACGGCGCATGGAAGGTCCTCTTCAAGTCGAGCACAGTGCTTCAGCACTGATTTCTTAAGACCGTATTCTTATGGTTATGCGCTGTAAAATTCTTTTTTGTTCTAAGCTAATATAGGTTTTTATGATTTATAAAGTTATTAATTATGCTCTATTGGTATTTTATGGTGCATGGCCAATTTCTGTAACGGGTCTGCAGCGCGCCCCGGAAACGACAAAGCCCTCGAGTCAGGAGGGCTTTGTGAGTGCTGTATGGTTCAGTGCATGCGTTCCGGATAAGCCATCACCACGCTTGGTAAGGTGGGCGATGCCCGCCAGGGATTATCTCAGCTCGCCTGAAGAACGCCATTTTGCTTCGCTACGTGTGCTGCCAAGGCATCCATCAGTGCCGGGGAAAGACAGTCGTAGGTTGGCAAACCCATCGTGTTGAAACGTTCGCGAATGCCGTCCATTTCAGCTGGCGGCGTACCCGTTTCAATGACCGACGAGACGAACGCGGCAAAACCGGGCGCAGCCCAGCCTGTCTGAGGAGACAGTTCGGTGTGCACGAAATCCAGACCGTGGAACGCGTGGTTCTGGTTTTCGATGCGACCATACATGTGGGCACCACATTCTTTGCAGGCGTGACGCTGGATGGTAGCGCTTGCATCAATGATGGTCAGTTTGGCTGCGTTGACGGTAACGCTGACTTTGTTGCGATCGACTACCGCGATGACGGCAAACCTGGCGCCCGCTGGTTTCCAGCATTTACTGCAACCGCAGGCGTGGTTATGCAGTGTTTGAGCATCGACTTTGACCTCAACCTTGTCGGTCGGGCAAAGGCACTGCAGAGTGCCGCCTGCAAAGTCGGTAGCAGCGGATTTAATGCCGTTATCCAGCGCAGGGTGAAGTTTTACATCGCTCACAGTGTACCTCCAGCTATAGGGGTGACTTGGAACAGGTTCCATGGCAACTGCCCCGGAACAGTGGACGACATCAGTATTTGATGACGGTGCGGATCGACTTGCCTTCGTGCATCAAGTCAAACGCTTCATTGATGCGCTCCAGGCCCATGGTGTGAGTGACAAAAGGTGCCAGCTCGATCTCGCCTTTCATCGCGTCTTCAACCATCTTAGGCAGTTGGCTACGGCCTTTTACGCCGCCAAACGCCGAGCCTTTCCAGGTACGGCCGGTGACCAGCTGGAAGGGACGGGTCGAGATTTCCTGACCGGCACCGGCGACACCAATGACGATCGATTGGCCCCAGCCGCGGTGGGCACATTCGAGCGCAGCGCGCATCACATGCACGTTACCGATACATTCGAAGGAGTGGTCGACACCCCAGCCAGTCATCTCAATGATCACCTGCTGGATCGGCTGTTCGTGATCTTTTGGATTCACACAGTCGGTAGCGCCAAACGAACGGGCCAGTTCGAACTTGGCAGGGTTGGTGTCGATAGCGATGATGCGTCCTGCCTTGGCCTGACGCGCACCCTGAATCGCCGCCAGACCGATGCCGCCCAGGCCAAATACCGCGACTGTGTCGCCAGGCTGGACTTTGGCCGTGTTGTGCACCGCGCCAATGCCGGTAGTCACGCCGCAGCCGAGCAGGCAGACGTGCTCGGGGTTGGCGTCTGGATTGATCTTCGCGACAGAAACTTCAGCGACAACAGTGTACTCGCTGAAGGTCGAGCAACCCATGTAGTGGTACAGGGGTTGGCCGTTGTAGGAGAAGCGTGAAGTGCCGTCCGGCATCACGCCTTTGCCCTGAGTGGCGCGCACAGCGGTGCACAGGTTGGTTTTGCCCGATTTACAGAACAGGCACTCGCCGCATTCGGCGGTGTACAGCGGAATGACGTGGTCACCGACTTTCACGCTGGTCACGCCTTCGCCTACTTCCATGACGATGCCGGCGCCTTCATGGCCAAGTACTACCGGGAACAGGCCTTCCGGATCATCGCCCGAAAGTGTGAAAGCATCCGTATGGCATACACCGGTATCGGTGATCTTGATCAGCACTTCGCCCTTGCGTGGCGGCTCGACGTCGATCTCGACGATCTGGAGCGGCTTGCCAGGTTCAAATGCAACTGCAGCACGAGACTTCATGTGATTTTCTCCAATTGATGATGCTCGACCCTTGGATCGTTGTCTTTGGGCCGAGCATCGATAGGTGCCTGTCACTGCGTTCTGGAAGATTTCACAGCAAATGCGCCATCACCCAGCAGAGCGAGCACCAGCGCTGTGACGGACAGATAGATCGGATATTCCCAGCCACCGTTAGCATTGGTGAAGCTCCAGCCGTTGCCGAAATGCACGGTGGCGGCGACAAACAGTTGAACAACAGCGATTGCAGCAACCCAGCGGGCGTAGACCCCCAGTACCAGCATCAAACCGCCGATCACTTCGAAGGCCATAACCGGATAGGCAAGGAAGCCTGGAAAGCCAATGGATTCGAAAAAGCCAGCAGTACCTGCCGGAGTAAAGACCAATACTTTGGTCAGGCCGTGGGCGATGAACATGAGGCCCAGTGCCAGACGCAATACAAAAGCGGCGTAAGGTGCGGTGCGTGAATCGATCATGGAAAATTCCTTGTGTTAAATAAGCAGTGGGGTTCAGTTGGAAAGCAAAAGTGTCCGATCCAGCCATTGCGAGAAGTCAGCCAGTTCCTGCGGAATGATCTCGTGGGCCATGTCGTAAAAATGAGTCTGGTGCTGCACTCCGATCCGGCTGAGCCAGGCGTCAGCTTCATGTGCCCAGTCAATCGGCAGTACGTTGTCTTGCTGGCCGTGAGCGATGAAGGCTGAGAGGCCTTGCAACTGATCACGTGGCGCAATCTTTGGCTCGATTTCTCGCAGCATCCGCCCGCTCAGCAGCGCAAAACCTGCCACTAGCTCAGGTCTTGTGACGCCGACGCTTGAGCTCATGATGCCGCCCTGGCTGAACCCGGCGATCACAGTGGGCAGCGGGGGAAGCGCCTGAATAAACCGGATCAATAACTGGCGGCTGGACTCAGCCTGCTCCTGGTTGAAAGAAGGTCCATCGCTGGTGAAGTTGACCTGGTACCAGGCGAAGCCTTGAGGGCCCAGTTGCAGCGGGCCGCGGAGCAACAGAATTTCGATCTCTTCGGGCAGCGACGCGGCCAGACTGGCGAGATTGGCTTCGTTCGATCCTACTCCGTGAAGCAGTAGCAACCGTGCCTTTGGGTTGACAGTGCTACATGCCTTACGGAAAAAAATACCCGACTCGGACTCGCGTGCGGGTTCAGAGAAGTTGATGTTTTGCATGAGGTTATTTCACACCTAGAACGGTTTGAGCTGACTCGAATCGTTCGCTATCAATTGAGGTAAACAGGTAGCTGTCCATTGCCAGAACGCCGTGGGTAATACCGCCGTCCATTACCTGTGTCTGATAACCGTGACCGGCTGCCCCGAGCGCAATAAACAGCGGCAGGAAATGCTCATCGGTCGGATGTGCACGTTCGGCTGAAGGTGCGTACTGCTTGTAGTCGAGCAACTGATCAATGTTTCCTGCCTGCAGGGTCAGGCCGGTCCATGCTGCGAACTGTTTGACGTAGTCGGCGCCGTGGCTTGTTGCGCCGCGGAACTCGTACAGGTTGTGGGTGAGGCTGCCTGACGCCACGATCAATACGTTCATCTCGCGCAGTGGCTTGAGTGCTGCGCCGAGCTGCCAGGCGCTGCGTGTGTCAAGCGTGGCGGGCATGGACACCTGAACGACCGGTATGTCTGCGTCGGGTGCCAGATACATAAGTGGTATCCAGGCACCGTGATCCAGGCCGCGAGCGGAATCGAGCCGCGATTGCCAGCCCGCCGTCTGCAGCAGCTCAACAATATGACTCGCTAACGCTGGTGCGCCCGGAGCCGGGTAGGACAACTTATACAAAGCGCCCGGAAAACCACCAAAGTCATGAATGGTTTCAGGTGCTGTGCTCGACGTAACCCTGACTTCGCCACGGGTCATCCAGTGCGGCGAGACAACCACGATGGCATCAGGTTTTGGCAGCTCACGACCGAGCCTGGCCAGTCTCGGGCCTGCCAGGCCGGGCTCGATGGCGAACGTGGGAGCACCATGAGACACAAACAGCAGGGGGAATGAAGTATTCATGGTGACTGCTCCTGATTGATGATGTGTTGCTTACTTGCTCAGCCAGACCGGAGCGACCGAAGTGCCCAGACCCGCGCCGTAGCCGAGGTAGATGTTGAAACCCGCCAGTGGCTCCAGATAGCGAGCGTTAACCAGGCCGCCAGCGTCCACGGTGTTCCAGCCCAGGCTGCGAGCCAGCGCGATAGCGGTTTGCTTGGCGCGTTCACTGTCGCTGGCGACAAATACGCTGCCGGTCTGGTCGTTGGCGAACTTCGGACCATCGGCGAGCACTTGAGCGAACAGGGTGTTGAACGCTTTCACAACGTTGGCTTGCGGCACAGCCCTCGCGATTTCTTCCGAGGCGCTGGTGACGTGGCCGACGGTCAATGACATGTAGTCGGCGCTCAGCGGGTTGGTGATATCGATCACCACTTTACCGGTCAGGTCACCCAGGCTTTGCAGTGCAGCGGTCGCATCGGCATAGGCGGTGGCCACCACGATCACTTCGCTGTCACCCAACGCTTCGGACGCTACATAAGCGCTGACATTCGCGTGCTGGTCGGCCAGGGCCTGCGCCTTGCTGCTGTCACGGCCAGTGATGCGGACGCTGTGCCCTGCGGCAGAAAGCTGTTTCGCAAAGGCTGAGCCCATGTTGCCGGTACCGATTACTGTGATTTTCATGACTGCCTCTCTCTGAGTTGAGTTGCGTTTCGATGGGCCCAGTTTATAGATTGCCAGGCAGGGATAAATCGGGCTGAATGTGATGAATAGTTCCACTAAGTGAGCCAATCATGGATCGTGCACTGGAAATGCAGGTCTTCTGCACCGTTGTTGATAAGGGCAGTTTTGTCGGGGCAGCCGCGCCACTCGGCATGTCCAAGGCAGCCATCTCGCGTTACGTGAGCACGCTGGAGGAGCGTCTCGGCGCGCGGTTGTTGCACCGCACGACTCGGCGGCTTTCCTTGACGGATGAGGGGCGTCAGTTCTATCACCAGGCCCGTGAGGTGCTGGCCATGATAGATGAGGCAGAGAAGGCTGTATCGTCTGCTTCGCCGGAGGCCAGCGGAGTGCTTCGAGTCAACGCCCCGGTCAGTTTTGGCGTGCTGCACCTGGCTCCGATCTGGGCCGATTTCATGAGCGCCTACCCCAAGGTCGAGCTGGAAATCAGCCTGAGCGATCGGCTGGTGGATCTGGTTGACGAAGGTATTGATGCAGCGGTGCGTATCGCACGCATGGATAATTCGTCGTTGGTAGGCAGACGCCTGGCCAGCACCCGGATGTGCCTGTGTGCGTCGCCTGCGTATCTGGCCGGCCACGCGCCCATTGAAAAACTATCGGATGTGGCAGAGCACGGGGTAGTGGCCTACAGCAACTTTGCCAGTGGCACTGAATGGCAATTCGAGGGGCCCCAAGGCAGTGAAAGTGTGCACACGCGCTCGGTGGTTCGGTGTAATAACGGGGACACCTGCCGCGCCATCACATTGGCCGGTGGTGGCATTTCTTTGCAGCCGAGTTTTATGGTGGCGCAGGATCTACGCCGAGGCGATCTGGTCGAAATACTTCCCGAGTATCAATCGGTCGAGTTGGGGATCTACGTGGTGTATCCAACCCGTAAACATTTACCCGCGAAGGTAAGATCGCTGATCAACTTTCTGGTTGAGCGATTCGCCCATCCAGTATGGGAGCAGTGACAGACCTTTGGAAAAAAAACCGGCTGATATAAGGGGCAGTGAAGGTATCAGCCGGATAAAAGGAGCGCTGTATCAGGAACGTCCGTACACACAGAAACCCGGAAGTACGGCCACCCACCGAATCGCCGTTACTGCAAAAAGCTGCGCAGGTCTGCCGCAAATTTCACTGGATTCTTGAACGCCAGGAAGTGATCGCCTTGCTCGGCTTTGGTGTACACATGAAGTACCGAGTTCCGGATAACCGAGCTCATCCAGTGCTGACTCTCCAGCCAGTCGCTGTACTCACCGGTGAAGATTGCGGTCGGCACATTGATCTTTGACCGAATGACGTCTCGCCAGTCGTTGGTTGTGTGATCGAAAAGCACCTGCCTGGTAAATGCCATGTCATCTTTAAACACCTCTTGTACGAGGCTGATGACGTTATGGAAGTAGGGCGAGTCCATCGCCATCGCTCGCTCGACAACCCGGCTTGCGGAAACCAGCCTGTTGGTGGCGATGCCTTGCGCATAGGATGCAATCATTCGCTCGGGCGACGTGGTGAACGCCCCGGCCTCGAGCCGTTCTTGCTCCGTCCAGTCGGCGTGGCAATAAATCGAGGGTGCCTGGTCAATGATGCTCAGGGTGCGAATGCCTTGCGTGCCAAACAGATCGATGTAGGCCCACATCACCGATGCGCCCATGGACCAGCCGCAGTAGTCGGCCTGCGAAACGCCCAAATGGCCGGCGAACTCCTTCACGTCCATGGCGTACCGTGAAATGCGATTACCGAAGTCGACGCGCTCAGAAAGGCCCTGATTTCTCACGTCCAGCACATACACATGGTAGTGCTGGCTCAGGATGTGCATCAGGTGAAAGTACATTGCGCCGTTGGCAGACCAGCCGGGGATGAAGATCAACGGTTGCCCGGCGCCGGCTTCCCAATAGCCGAGATTAACGCCGTCGCTGGTGGTGAAGCTGCTTATCTTCAGATCAGTAAAGTCGGAGGTACGAAAGGGCTGACCAATGATCTCATGGGGAAAGTAGAAATCTTCATCAAGCAATGCGTTGAGCGATATGGCTTTTAATGGGTATTTCAAGAAGGAACACCTGCAATTAAAAAGGGTGATGGACAGGTCCTGGCATCGCCCCAGGCCTTTGGCAGGCCGTACGGGTTGATCGTTGCCCACGCAGACCAGGCTCGATCATTCCGCGTGCCGCGACCGTTGAAAGGAGGAGGTGGGTCGATGGCGGGACAGCCATCGATCCATGCTTCAGGAAGCAGGCATGCGTCGGTATCAGCCTTTGATCCAGTTGCCATCCGACTGGGCATCAACGGCGATATCGAAGGTCTGAATGTAGCCTGACAACATCCGATAAAAACCAATGACGAGAATGGCATCGCTCAGCTCCTGGAGCGAGAAGTGCTGCAAGGTATGCTTGAACAGCACACCCGGGGCCTTGCCTTTGTCGATAATGGCCTGGCCAAACCGAAGCAGGACGCGCTCGTCCTCTTTGAACGCTGTGGCATCCTCCAGGCAGCCTTCTGCGATGGCGACGAACTGATCAGGACGAACCCCCGCAACTTGAGCGATGGAAACATGCTGTTCCCACTCATAGGCGACGTTCTCATGCGCAGCCAGCAGCAATACCATCATCTCCTTATGATAGTCGGAGAGGGTGAGGTCCCTGAATATTGCGTTGGTCAGGTCGATGACAGGAATAAATGCTCCGGGGCTGTAACCCAGCATTCGAAAGAAGTTGACCTTCGTTGGAAGCTTCTCGAATTTTTCCCGTACCTGATCAGGCAGTTTTGTAAAATCGGGATACTCGATTTCAACTTTGGAACTGATGTTGTCATGCGGGCCGGTCGGGTTGGCCATGGGACGCTCCTTCAGAGTGACCTGGTCGTCGTGATGTCGGGTTTGACAGTGTTGCTTAAGCGATGCGTCGTTCGCACTTTGTGTGCTAGATAAACTCAAGCACTTCGCGAACGGCTTTACGCGGCTTTTGCGGCCAGTTGCTCTCGCCTGGATAACCGACGGTCACCAGCATCACGGGGATTTCAGTAGGTGAAAGATTGAATGCTTCTGCAACCGCCGCTGGGTCGAAGCCGATCATGGGGGTTGAATCAAGGCCTTGGCCTTTAGCTGCAAGCATCAGCGTCATGGCGGCCAGCGAGCCTGAACGGATGGCTTCATCGCGCTGCAGTTGTGGATTTTCAGCGTACATACCCTGAACGGCGCCCACCCACATGTCATAAATGGCCTTGTCGATGACCCCGGCATCCATCGAAGGCTTCAGCGACGCTGCAATCGTTTGATGCGGATTCAGGGTGCCACACACAATAAATGTCACGGCTGAATCCACCACCTTCTTTTGTCCATAGGCCAAGGGCAGCAAACGTGCTTTTGCTTCTTCACTGCGTATGGCCACGAAACGCCAGTTTTGAAGGTTGAAGGCGGACGGCGCATGGGTGGCCAGATCAATCAGATCAGTGATCGCTTGATCTGATAGTTTGCGCTCAGTGTCGTAGTTGTTGGCGGAAAATCGGGACTTGATGAGGTCAGCGATAATAGACATGGTGCTCTCTGTGCCGTAAGGGGGAAACAAGTGCAGCCCCGATTTTTTGCAGTCGAGTCTGCGCAGATCAAATCAATTAGCGGCTGAAGCCGTCGAACGGCGTCATGTACACGGCACCGAACGGATCCAGGCGTTTACGGATCTCGGCATCTGGTGTGCCGTACACAACCAGACTGGTGATGGTGCACAGTTCGAGGAAGCGCTTGCCGAACGGGGCGAAGGTGATGTCTACGTGGCTGACAACGGATTCGACGTTATAGCGCTCAAGGATATGCGCAACGCTTTGATCTTCATTCACGCTGTACTCGTAAACCAGGGTGCCGGGCTCTTTCCGGGTGGCGGCAACGACCTGGGCGATCAGCGCTTTGAACTCGGCAAAGTCGCCGGGTTTGATTGCAAGCGAGAATAAGCAGGAAATATGTGGATGCATGGTGATCTCTTCCACGGTCGGCCCCCAAGGGGGACAGGTGAGGATGCAACGCTGATCCAGTCGTTGCATTTATGCAGTCTGCAGGTTCAGGGCGTGGCGGGAGTTTCACCGAACAATTTGCCCGCACCTGCCCAATCCGACGGTGCTACGTCTTCGAAAATGACGTAGATGTATTCGGCAGGAGTCCCCGTGTTTTTGACGATGCTTTCGGTGATTTCAGCAGCTACGGCGGCTTTCTGAGCATGCTCTTTACCTTCGAACCAGCTGACGCGTACGACGGGCATGATGTATTCCTGTTTGGGATTGAAAACTCGGTCTGATGTGATCAGCCAGAGACATACCGCCATGCTAGGGTAGAAGTGTCTGGCGATAAACTGCCTGAAACTCTAAAGTGGGTAGAGTTATTGTCTACTTTTCAGGGCGGTTATGATTCCCATAGACTCGTTCCAAGGCGTCATCACCTTTGTGGTGGCAGCGCGTTCGAATAGCTTTACCGAGGCAGCCGGGCGACTGGGTATTTCGAAATCGGCCGTCGGCAAATCCATAGCCCGCCTTGAAGCGCGACTGGGCGTCCAGCTGTTTCATCGCTCTACCCGTCGAATATCTCTGACTGCTGATGGCGATGCCTATTTCATCGCCTGCTCGAACGCGCTCGAAGAAATCGGTGCGGCTGAAAGCGGATTGGCTCCGGGAACCCGCGAACCGTCCGGACGATTGCGCATCGATATACCCGTGGCATTCGGGCGCCGGGTTGTCGCCCCGTTGTTATTTGAAATCGCTAACAAGTATCCCGCGCTGCAGTTGAATATGACTTTTTCTGACCACTTGGTCGATCCGATTGAAGAGGGGATCGACCTGCTGGTTCGTTTTGGAGAACTCAAGGATACCAGCGGCCTTGTTGCTCGCCGGCTTGCGCGACAACGCTGGGCTATTTGCGCCGCGCCGATTTATCTCGCCCGTTTTGGCGTACCTGACACCCTGGAAGATCTGAATCGTCACCATTGCATCGTCGGCCATCGACGGGGCCAACCACTCTCCTGGCGAGTCAATGAAGGTCAGGAAACCGTTCGCTACGCGCCACCTTCCGCACATCAGATCGGCGATGGCGAGGCCATGATCCTGGCAGCCGTCGCCGGCGTCGGCCTGTGCCAGATGCCGCGCTGCCTGTTCAAGGACGACATTGACGCGGGCCGACTGGTTGAGGTGCTTGCAGGCTATGAACCAGAGCCCGTTGAAGTACATGCCGTATGGCCCAGGGTTTCTCACTTGCGGCCCAAGGTGAGGTATGTGGTTGATGAGCTGGTGCGGTTGTGTGAGCACTGGCAGTAGCGTCTTCGCGAAGACATTCCAGCCAGGCAGACGCCCTGCATCACCTCGGGCCAATCCGGTTTTGCAGAACCCGCTACCGCCAATTCATGGAGCCCCACGCATACTGATTGGGCAAGTGTTCATTCCACTTGATACTGGCACGTGACGGGTATGGGGCGCCCAGGCAGGCACCTTTTTCGCGCTATGTTTATGCGAAAAAGGTATTAAATTTATACAAAACAGAAGGTTAAGCTATATATCAATACGTAAGTTCAAGGCCCCGCCTGATGTGTTTTCTGTCCGTTTATCCCGATGTGGAAGGCCAGCAATGACCTTCGATTACGCATTTGCCATTTCCACCTTGCCTGCTTTCCTCAAAGCCATTGGTGTCACCCTCCAGGTGGGGCTGATTGCAATTCTGACCTCACTGACGGTGGCGGTTGTCAACGCGGCGATTGCTACGTTCAAGGTGCCGGTCCTGCACCGTCTGGTGCCGGTTTATGTTGAGCTGGCACGCAACACGCCGTTGCTGATTCAACTGTTCTTCATCTATTTCGCCTTGCCGACGCTGGGGATTCGCGTGTCGGGTTTCGCGTCGGCAGTGATTGCCATGACCTTTCTCGGCGGTGCTTACCTGACCGAGATTCTGCGCGCCGGCATAGAGGCGGTGCCCAAGACACAGATCGAGTCGGGGTTGTCCATCGGCCTGTCCCGCTGGCAGTTACTGCGCCACGTGATTCTGCCGCAGGCGGGCATCCTCAGCCTGCCGGCACTGTTCGCCAATTTCGTCTTTCTGCTCAAGGAGACCACCGTGGTCTCGGCTGTCGCGGTGCCGGAAATTCTCTACACCACCAAGAGCTACATTGCCCTGTATTACAAAACCTACGAGATGCTCGCGGTGATGACCGGCCTGTGTGTGTTGCTGTTCCTGCCGTTGTCTTTGTTGCTCGGTCTTCTGGAAAGGAGGCTCCAGCATGGCCAGTTCGGATCTTGAGTTGTTGTGGGTGTCTGCGCCGCAGTTGATCACGGGGGCAGGGCGCACATTAGGGATTTCACTGTTGGCAATTGTCTTCAGCAGTATTGGCGGCGTGGGTTACGGCGTGCTGCGCAGCCTTGGCAAACGCTGGCTGGAGGTGCCGTTGCGGATCTATCTGGAGCTGTTCCGGGCGATTCCGGTGCTGGTCTGGCTGTACTTGTTCTTCTTCGGGTTGCCGATTTTCCTTGGCGTGAGTATTCCAGCGTTCTGGTGCGCAGTGCTGGTGCTTTCTTTGTGGGGGGCCAGCGAGGTCGGTGAGGTGGTGCGCGGCGGGTTGCGTTCGATTCCTCGCGGGCAACGCGAAGCAGGCCTGGCAATCGGCCTTGGTCTCGGCCAGTTGTATGGTCGCGTGCTGCTGCCACAGGCACTCAAGCGACTGACGCCGCCGGTGATCAATGTCTATACGCGGCTGATCAAGACCAGCTCGCTCGCCGTCCTGATCGGAGTCGTGGACGTGACCAAGGTCGGCCAGCAGATCATCGAGCGCACGTACGAGTCGGTGCTGATCTACGGCTTTCTGTTTCTATTCTTTTTTATCGTTTGTTATCCGCTGTCGGCCGCCTCGCGTGTGCTTGAACGGCGCTGGAATCACGCATGAGCACATTGATCGAACTGTCCGGTTTCAGCAAAAACTTCGGTGACACTCCGGTGCTCCGAGACATCGACCTGAGCGTGAAAGAGGGCGAAGTCGTGGTGATTCTCGGCCCCAGCGGGTGTGGCAAGAGCACCTTGCTGCGCTGCCTCAACGGCCTCGAGCTCGGTCATGCCGGCAGCCTGCACTTTGCCGGCAAGGCGCTGCCCGCCAACGCCGACTGGCGGCTGGTCAGGCAACAAATCGGCATGGTTTTTCAGAGCTATCACCTGTTTCCGCACATGACCGTACTCGACAACATTCTGCTCGGCCCGTTGCGCGTGCAAAAACGAAGTGCAGCCGAGGCTCGTCAGCAGGCCGAGGCGTTACTGCAGCGGGTGGGCCTGGCGGACAAGCGTGACGCCTATCCGCGCGAGCTGTCCGGCGGCCAGCAGCAGCGTATCGCTATCGTGCGCGCGCTGTGCATGAACCCAAAAGTCATGCTGTTCGATGAAGTGACCGCAGCCCTCGATCCGGAGATGGTCAAGGAAGTGCTGGAAGTGATCCTCGACCTCGCCCAAGGCGGCATGACCATGCTCATCGTCACTCATGAAATGGCCTTCGCCCGAGCGGTGGCCGACCGAATCCTGTTCATGGACCGCGGCCGGATCGCGGAACAGAACGACCCCGAAACTTTCTTCAGCGCCCCGCAGACCGCACGCGCGCAGCAGTTCCTGGAGAGGTTCTCCTACGTGGAAAACATGCCAAAAAGGAAAGCATCGTGAGCTTCAAGACTGCCCTCGTATTACCGTTGATTGCCTTCACCCTGCTGGCCGGTTGCGACAAGCCTGCCGAACAGAAGCCCGTGGCCAAGGCTGCCCCTTCACCGTCCAGCAGCTACCTGGAAACCATCAAGGCCCGTGACAAGCTGATTGTCGGCGTGTTCAGCGATAAACCGCCTTTTGGCTTCGTCAACGAGCAGGGCCAGTACGTCGGTTTCGACACTGACCTGGGCAAGCGTTTCGCCAAGGACCTGCTGGGCGACGAGAAGAAGGTCGAGTTCGTGGTGGTTGAACCCGCCAGCCGCATACCGTTTCTGCAGAGTGACAAGGTAGATTTGATTCTGGCCAACATGACCGTCACGCCGGAACGTCGGCAGGCGGTGGATTTCACCCATCCGAATCTGCGTGTTGCAGTCCAGGCGCTGGTGCCGCAAGCCAGCCCGGTCAAGACCCTGGACGATCTGGCGAGCAAGACCACCATCGTCACCACCGGCACCACCGCTGATATCTGGCTGACGAAAAATCACCCTGACTGGAAAGTGCTGAAGTTCGAGAAAAACTCCGAGTCGCTGCAGGCGCTGGCCAATGGTCGTGGCGATGCATATGCGCAGGACAATCTGGTGCTGTTCAGCTGGGCGAAGAAAAACCCCGGCTACCGCGTGCTGGAGCAGAAACTCGGTGACGAAGCGCCAATCGCCCCTGCAGTCAAAAAAGGCAATATCGAGCTGCGCGACTGGGTCAATACCGAACTGGCCAGACTGGGCGAAGAGAAATACCTGCTCAAGCTCTACGACCAGTATGTACGCCCGGAACTTGCCGAGGGCACAGACCCCAACGCGGTCATCGTCGAAGGCGGAAGCTGGAAGCCTTGATGGCAGAGGCCTGACGGTATTGACTGAATGGCGAACCGGCTCAATGCCGGTTCGTTTTCCTGCATAAGCGGCAATCGCACTGGTTACGCCGAACAAGCTTACGATTCAAGCTGAAACCGCAGGGCTGGCCAGCATGACCGGGCCCAGCCAACTTCCTTCCTTCGTCGTACACCGCAACCTGTCGAACACACCCGCATAAATAAGGCACTGATGGCTTGTCAAGTCTTGCCTGTGCTCAGTCGATAAAGGCGCTAAGGTTTCCTTAAAAAAGGATAACTATCATTTAGCCATCAGCTGGGTCGATTCCATGAGTTGCAGGTGGCTGCTGACAGATGCCGTGCGACCGCGCGCGCGATAAACCGGCAGCCATGGCGACGTCACTGGCGCTTGGTCGAAGACAATCTACGCTTGAGGTCGCAGAGACGCGCCAGGGCATGCGCAGCGGCGCTGCAACCCTGTCGGCGCCTCTTACGCTGCTGCAGGACAACGATGATCACATGCGCGCGTTTCTATTCCTGTTACCGGTTTACAGCACCCCTGAAATCCCCACCGATATCGCCCAGCGTGAAACGTCCCTGATCGGCTGGACCTATGCACCGTTGGCCATGCGGGAGGTGATGAGCAATCTGGACCCCTTGAACCACAGGCTGCACTTGAAGCTTTATGACGTCAATGAAGGTCGGCAACTGATCTACCAGACCCCGGAAAACGATCATGATCAGGAGGTCTTGCAGACCTATGCTTTCGAGCGGGAGATCTATGGGCGCGTGTGGCGCATGGAGGTAGGTGCTCACCCGGTATTTATCGCGGCCCTCGATCCGGTCCCGGCGGGCAGGGTGTTCCTCATCGGCACGCTGGTCAGCCTGATGTTGACGGTGCTGGTCGGCACGCTGCTGCTGTCCCGTCAGCGCAAACAGCAGGTGGTTGCCGGTCAGGCCAGGCTGGCAACAATCGTCGAAAACTCCAGCGACGCGATTATCGGTGAAGCCCTGGACGGTCGAATCATCACCTGGAACCGGGCTGCCGAGCAGATGTTTGGCTACGACGAGCACGAAGTGCTGGGCTGCCCGTTGGCGCCACTGCTGGTTCCGCCAGAGCTGGTTCATGAAGACGAACAGCTGTTGGAAAGGGTGGCCCGCGGTGAGCGCGGGCCGACGCTGGAAACCCGGCGGCTGCACAAGAACGGCCAGTTGATCGATGTGACCATTACCTGCAGTTTCATCCGCGAGACTGACGGCACCATACTCGGCGCGGCGAAAATGATGCACGACATCACCGACCGCAAGCGCGTCGAACGCTACCTCATGGAGTTCAACGCACAGCTTGAACAGCAGGTCAGCGAGCGCACTGCGGAGCTGTCCAGAGTGGCGGGTTTGCTGCAGGGTGTGCTGGACGCTTCTTCGGAGGTTTCGATCATCGCTACCGATACACAGGGGCAGATCTTTGTGTTCAATCGGGGCGCTGAATTGCTGCTGGGCTACAGTAATTCGGAAATGCTCAGTGGCAATGGCCCAGGGGTGTTTCATCTTCCTGAAGAAGTGGCTGCACGCTCCGCTGAGCTGAGTCGTGAATACGGCACCCTGATCGAAGGTATTGACGTCTTTTGCTGCAAAGCGTCCCGTGAAGGCTCGGAAACCCGGCAATGGACCTACGTGCGCAAGGATGGCACGACGGTGCCTGTGCTGATGATTATCACCCCGATCCGTACCGCCGACGGAGAACTCATCGGTCATCTGGGTATTGCTCAGGACATCACCGAACGGCTGCACCACAGCGCCGAGTTGCACGCGGCCAAGTCCAGCGCCGAGGCCGCCAACGCGGCCAAGAGTCTGTTTCTGGCCAACATGAGCCATGAAATCCGCACGCCCATGAATGCCGTGATCGGCATCTCCCACCTGCTGCACAACACCGCCTTGAACGACCAGCAGCGTCAGTTGCTGACCAAATTGCAGATCGCCGGCCGGACATTGTTGGGGATCATCAACGATATCCTCGACATCGCCAAGATCGAGGCGGGAGAGATGCGCCTGGAACATAACCCCTTCAGTCCCCGGCAATTGCTCGACGAACTGGGCGAGCTGTTCACGCCCCAGGCACAGGAAAAAGGCCTGCGCTTTTCTATCAACGTTGTAACGCCGCTGCCTGGCCAGTTGAGAGGTGACGCTTTGCGGGTCAACCAGATCCTCATGAATCTGGTCGGCAATGCGCTCAAGTTCACTACCGTGGGTGGTGTCGATGTGACGGTGAGGCGTGAAGACGATCACGCCGACACCTGCTGCTTGCGCTTCTCTGTGCAGGACACCGGCTGCGGCATACCGGGCGATGTGCTCGGCCAGTTGTTTTCGCCGTTCACACAGGCGGATGCGTCTACCACAAGGCGGTTTGGCGGCACCGGACTGGGTTTGTCGGTCGTGCGCGGGCTGGCCGAGCAGATGGGCGGCCGGATAGGGGTGGAGAGCGAACTCGGCACAGGCAGCGAGTTCTGGGTGGAGTTGCCGTTCCAGATCAGCCAGAGCGACCTGGAGCCGTCCGGCCCGGGAAGCAGTCTGGAGGTCATGCTGCTCAGCGACGACGCGCAATCGTCCATGGCGTTGCAACGCTTATGCCGCGGCCTGGGCTGGCGTGTGGCGAGTCTGACCGGCGAACATGACCTGCGCACTGCCTTGCAGGAGCGTAATCACGTTAACGCGGCATTGCCGGATGTACTGTTGGTGGACTGGCAGCAGCCGCAGGTTGAGGAGGTGCAGCAGTTGATCGAGGCAACGCCGCTTCCGGTCATTCTGGTGACCCCGTCCGAGATCCGGGCAGAACTGCACCCTCTGGTCGACAAGGTATTGCTCAAGCCGCTGGACAGCTCGGCCTTGTTCAACGCGGTCAACGCTTGTATCGCCAGGTATCAGGGCAGCACCGAACGGGTGATCCAGGCCACGCGGATGGATACCTCCATGACGCTATGGTTGAGTGGATTGCACCTGCTGCTGGTGGACGACAGCGAGATCAACCTGGAGGTCGCCAGCCTGTTGTTGCAGCAGCAGGGCGCTGTGGTCCAGACCTGCAGCAATGGTCTGCTGGCCCTTGAACGACTGCGGCAGACACCGGATTTCTTCGATGCTGTGCTGATGGATGTGCAGATGCCGGAAATGGATGGCTATGAGGCGACGCGGCGCTTGCGCAGCGAACTGGGCCTGACACGATTGCCCGTGCTGGCGTTGACCGCAGGCGCCCTGGCAGAAGAGCGGCGGCAGGCCGAGCTGGCGGGTATGGACGATTTCCTCACCAAACCTCTGGACCCCGCGGCCTTGATCCGGGCGGTACGTCGTGCGGTCGAGCGTGTTCGAGGCGCTCCGCTGGCGGTTGGCACCTTGCTGCAGGAAGCATCGACAGGCTCTGCATGGCCGGTTATCGAAGGTATCGACACCCAGGAGGTCGCCGCTCGGCTAGGCAATGATGTGCCCTTGTTTCTCTCGTCCCTGCGGCGCTTTTTCAGTGAATTTGCCGCGTTCGGCGAGAGCGAGAGTGTTCTGGCACGGGCGCGACAAAACCCCGATCAAACAATGGCTGATCTGCACAAATTGCGCGGTTCTGCACTGCTGCTTGGTGCCACACAAGTGGGCCTGCATGCCGGGCAGGCGGAAACCCTGCTGCGCAACGGTGCGGACCCGGAGCAAGCGTTGCGAGCCCTGAGTGCCGCTTTCCATGCTTTGCAAGACCGCACGCCGTTGCTTGAGGAAAGGACACCGGCCCCGCGTATCGATGCGGATCCCGATGTTTCCCGACAGGCATTGTCGACCTTGCGTGAACTGCTTGAAAACCATGATATCGCTGCGCTGGACCAGTTTCCGCTGGCTGCTGTGGCGCTTCAGGAGCTGGCCGGACAGGCACTGGTCGAACAGCTCTGGCAGACCATTGAAGGGCTCGAGTTCGAGCAGGCACTGCACCTGCTCGAGCGTGCGGAATTATAAAAAGGAGCGTCACCCACCATGCAACCTGTACCTAGCCTGCTGATTGTCGATGATGATATTTCCGCCATTCGCGTATTGAGCAAAATTCTGAACGGTCTGGGGCGGATTCGTTTTGCCACGGGCGGTGCCCAGGCCTTGAAGATGGTCCGGGAAATGCGTCCTGACCTTATCCTTCTCGACGCCGAGATGCCCGGAATGAGCGGTTTTGAAGTCTGTGAGACGCTCAAGGCCGATCAATTGCTGGAAGACGTTCCCGTCATCTTCATCACCAGCCACATCGAAACCCGTATCGAGGAAGCCGGACTGGCGCTGGGGGCGGTGGATTTCATCGGCAAGCCTATTCAGCCGTTGATCGTCACGGCGCGAGTAAAGACCCACCTGCGCTTGAAAATGGCGATGGACCAGCTCAACCTGCTGGCCCAGACCGATGGGCTGACGGGGCTGGCCAACCGGCGTTTCCTCGACGAGAGTATCGCGCGCGAATGGCTGCGTATGCGGCGCAACCAAGGTGCGTTTTCGCTGCTGTTGCTCGACATCGATTTCTTCAAGCGTTACAACGATCACTATGGCCATTTGCAAGGCGATGATTGCCTGATTGCCATCGCACACGCCTTGAAAAAGTGCGCGCACAGGTCGACCGATCTGGTAGCTCGTTATGGGGGCGAGGAGTTTGCCGTGCTGTTGCCGGATACCGGGGCAGAGGGCGCCTGTCGTCTGGCGGATGAAATCGTGCAGCACATTCAAGGCCTCAACAAGCCCCATGAAACCAGTGACTTCGGCCGGGTGACCGTGTCGGTGGGGGTAGCAAGTCTGGAGGCTGGTGCGCTGCCCGTCCCGAGCCCGGGCGCTGCAATCGGCCTTGCGCCTGACTTGATCGCCATAGCGTTGCTGGCGGAAGCCGACCGGGCCTTGTACCGGGCCAAGCATGAGGGGCGAAACTGTAGCCGGTTTGAGCCGATACAGGTTGCGCCTTGAGTCTGCCATACCGATGGCATCTTGCTTCAAACCGCATTCTTCTTGAGCTCTGCTTCAAGACGGTCAACGAACAGGCGTACCCGGTGAGGTACGCGGTGGCGGGTTGGCAATACGGCCGTCACCGACAGCTGCTCTGGGATGACATCCTCGAAGTGTATCTGTTGAAGACTACCTTCACGGATTTCCTGCTGAACGTCCCAATAGGTCAGCATGGCCAGCCCCAGGCCCTGTTTGCACGCCTTGCGCACCGCTTCGACGCTGTTGGCCGAGAATGCCCCCTGAGCGCGGATGGCCACCGGTTCGCCCTCTCTGATGAACGGCCAGTAAGGCATCGCATGCAAGGTGATGCACGGGTGTTGACCGAGTTCGTCCAGCAACGATGGCTGGCCGCGCCGCGCCAGGTAGTCGGGGCTTGCACACACGACCCGAGGGTTGGGTGCCAGCGATCTGGCCACCAGGGCGGAGTCACGTATCGTGGCAATCCGAATGGCGACATCGATGCCCAGCCCGGCAATGTCCACGATGCTGTCCGACAGCGTCAGGTCGATGCTCAGTGCCGGATTGTCCTGCATCAAGGCTGGCAGCAGCGGCATGATGACGGTCTGACCAAACACGCTGGGTGCTGTGACCCGTAATACGCCACTGGCCGTACCGGCATCGGCCTTCAGCGTCGCGCGGGCGGTTTCGCTGGCGTGCAGCATGGTTTTGGCGTGCGGCAGAAACACTTCGCCCTCCGGCGTCAGTGATGCCGAGCGGGTTGTGCGGTGCACCAGCCTGACGCCCAGGTCGTTTTCCAGCGCAGCCAGACGCCTGGAGATGGCCATCGGCGACAACCCGAGTCGACGCGCCGCTTCCGACAGACTCCTGCTGGAAGCAATGGCGGCGAACACCTCTATATCAGATATTTGCATGGATTCTATCCATTTTCGTTAAAGCGCCTTATCTACACGGCCGGGTTCCAATGGGCTGCGCCAGCCCTTACCGTTACTGCAGGTTCTGTCAATGACTGCGGGCAATCCGCAGCCGGTCTGCACAGTGAGGATTTGAAGCATGAGCGAGACAAACAAACACGTTACAGCCCCGTTCGACAGAGGTCATCTGAAACTGAAGAACAGGTTTGCGGTGGCGCCCATGACACGCGTGAGCGCGGACGAGCAGGGCAGTGCAACGCAGGCCATGACGCGCTATTACGAGCGGTTCGCCAAGGGCGGTTTTGGCCTGATCATCACCGAGGGCAACTACACCGATCGCCGTTTTTCCCAGGGCTACCGCTTCCAGCCCGGGCTCACTGATGACGAGCAGGCGCAGGCATGGCGTGCCACGACCGATGCTGTGCACCGGCATGGCAGTGTCATGATTGCGCAGCTCATGCACGCCGGCGCACTCAGCCAGACCAATCGCTTCGTCAGCGAGTCGGCGGGCCCTTCGGCCATTCGTCCCAAGGGCGAACAGATGGCGTTCTATTACGGCGCGGGCAGCTACCAGGTTCCGCGAGGCGTGAGTGACAAGGATATTGCCGAGGCCATTGATGGGTTCGCCCGCGCGGCGCAACTGGCTATCGGCATTGCAGGCTTTGACGGTGTCGAGATACATGGTGCGAACGGCTACCTGCTGGATCAGTTTCTGACCGACTACAGCAATCAGCGCACCGATCAGTGGGGCGGTGGGGTCGGACAGCGCCTGCGACTGACGCTCGATGTCATCGCCGCAGTGAAAAAGGTCGCCGGGCAGGCACCGGTGGGCGTGCGTCTTTCACAAGGCAAGGTCAACGACTTTCAGCACAAATGGGCCGGGGGCGAGGGCGATGCCGAAGTCATTTTCGCTGCGCTGGCCGATGCCGGGGTCGATTACATCCATGTGACCGAACACGAAGCATGGCAGCCGGCCTTTACCCAGGGTCAAGCCAGCCTGGTCGAACTGGCCCGTCGCTACGCGCCGGATGTTGCGCTGATCGCCAATGGCGGCCTGCACGATCCGCAAAAAGCCGACCAGGTGCTTCGCCAGGGTGCGGACATCATCGCAGTGGGCAAGGGTGCGCTGGCCAATCCGGACCTGCCACAGTTGTTGCGTCAGGGCGCGCCACTGCGCGACTTCGATCCAGCCATTCTCGGGCCGATTGCCAACATCAAAGACAGTGAGCTGGTCTAGTCGTTTGTGACGAACATCAGCGCTGGCTGAGCATGCGCAATGCCTCGTTGAGAGGTGTTGCGCCCTTTGCCAGTTCGATGATCTGGCGGGATATCTCGGGTCGATCGACCAGTGCAGCCAGGAAAGCGGCTACGTCATCGCGCGGTACTTCGCCATATGCCATAGCCGGACCTGCGCAGACTTCACCGGTCCCCGGGTTGTCGACCAGGGTGCCTGGCCTGAGAATCACCCAGTCCAGTGCGGAAGAGGCCAGATACACATCGGCTTGTTTTTTCACCCGCATATAATTCTCGAAGCCAGCGGAGGTGTCCGTGCCGCGTGCTGCTTCAGGAAATGCCGACACCAACAGGAAGCGATTGACCCCGGCAAGCACGGCTGCATCAACAGCGGTTTCCAGGCCCTTGCCATCAATGGCATTGGTCAGCTCAATGCCCGCGCCGCCAGCCCCGGCGGTGAAAACCACGACATCGCTGCCTGTCATCGCAGCGGCCAATCGCGAAGCGTCCAGCTCGGTGAGGTTGCCGAGCAATGGTATGGCGCCAGTCGCTTTGATTGCCGCCGACTGGTCTTCTTTACGGTGCAGTGCGATCACTTCATGAGCGCCGCCGCCAAGGTTTTT
The DNA here is from genome assembly GCF_022836805.1 of Pseudomonas sp. RGM 3321. Lineage (NCBI taxonomy): Bacteria > Pseudomonadati > Pseudomonadota > Gammaproteobacteria > Pseudomonadales > Pseudomonadaceae > Pseudomonas > Pseudomonas sp. RGM 3321. Next base: position 14,729 of record NZ_JALHBH010000114.1, on the reverse strand, counting down.
CAGAAGGCGCTGGCCGACCTTTCCGGCTGCGCCGATGACAAAAACTTTTGACATGAAATCTTCCTCTGGTTGGCCGTGCGCCGACGCTCAGCAATATCGGCGCATTCCAGCCGCGTTAACCTTCGAATTGATGGTAGACCTTGGCAATCACTTTCCAGCTGTCGTCGATTTTGATCAGCGTCAGGTAGTCGTTGTAGTCCGCACCAATAGCATCCTTTTCCATATCGACCCGGACCACTGCCGTGGTGGGCGTAATGGCAAGGACGTCCAGGCGCGTTGTGATGTCTGGAGCGGTACCATTGGTTTCGACGAAGGTGTACAGGTTACTGATCGGTCCACCCAGCAGTTGACCATTGGTGAAACCATACATCACCGCATCTTTATGAAAGGCTTCCTCGATAGTGGCAACGCTGCCTGTACGCAAGCCTTCTACGTACTTGCCGGCCGTTGCGATAACTGCGTTGTAATCGGTGGTCGGGACGGCTTTGATGTTCTTGCTCATGGGGTATTACTCCTGGATTAGGAATTGTTTGCCTTGCGGGTGAATCAGGATTGTCTGTCCGGTTACCAGTCCTGACGGGTTGGCGAAATGATCAGATCGTTCACGGTTACGTTGGCTGGCTGATTGAGGGCGTAGATCACGGCGCGGCTGATATCCTCAGGCGCAATGGCGATCTCATTAAGCGCTTTGGCTGCCTTGCGGCCTTCAGGATCAGTGACCTTGTCGGCCCAGCCGGTGTTGATCACCCCGGGGCTGACCGTGCTGACGCGGATACCGTGCTGCACGCCCAGTTCCTTGCGCATCGATTCGGTCATCGCCTGGACAAAGAACTTGGTAGCGCTGTAAACGCCCGCTGCCGAACCGACCTGATGACCTGCGACCGAATCCATGTTCAGGATCTGACCAGCCTTCTGTTCGAGCATGAACGGCAGGACTGCCGCTATGGAGTTCAGGTAGCCCTTGATGTTTACGTCGACCATCGCGTGCCAGTCCCGAGTCGCGAGATCGACCCAGTTGGAGAACAGCATCAGGCCTGCGTTATTGACCAGAATGTCCACAGAGCCATAGGTGTCATTGGCGAACTGCGCCATCCGTTGTGTTTCGTCAGCGCTGGTGACGTCAGTCACGCAGCTCACTGCCTTGTAACCGCAAGCCTGTAGATCACTGACCAGAACGACCAGACCTTCTTCGTCGCGTGCGGCAGCCACGACATGGGCACCATATGCCGCCAGCGCTTTGGCTGTTGCTGCGCCGATCCCCGACGAGGCGCCGGTGACGATGACTGTTTTCTTGTCGAGATAATTCATGTGGTGTTTTTCCTTTGTCGCGGTATTTCCGGGATCCTGGGAATTGATGAAGGGGAGGAGGCCGGCAGTGGCTTAGTACTTGCCCATTGGCCAGTCGATATAGCCTTTGGCACCGCCGCCGTAGTACGACTCACGTGGTGCAATGGTCAGCTCGGCACCGTGGCGCAGACGGGCGACGAGGTCGGGGTTGGATATGAACAAGCGGCCGAAAGCCACGGCGTCGATCTTGCCCTGCGCCCGACGCTCGATCGCCATCTTCAGGTCATAGTTGTTATTGCCAATGAACGGACCGTTGAACCCGGCGCTCAGGGCATCCATGTCGACACCCTCCGGCACTTCACGGGAGGTGGCAGTGGCGCCTTCGACAAAGTGCAGATAGGCCAGATTGAATGTGTTCAGTTGCTGGATCAGGTAGCCATGAAGGCCCATGACGTTGCTGTCGGGTGCCGTATTACCGGCGTCGGGGGTCACGGGCGACAAGCGAATACCCACGCGGTCACTGCCCCAAATATCCACGATGGCCTGGGTGACTTCCAGCGTCAGGCGAGCGCGGTTTTCTATCGAACCGCCATACTGGTCGGTGCGCTGATTGGTCGAGTCGCGCAGAAACTGGTCCAGCAGGTAACTGTTGGCCGAATGGACTTCAACGCCATCAAAACCGGCCCTTTTGGCGTTCTCTGCGGCGTGTTTGTATTGCTCGATGACGCCGGGGATTTCGCCGGTTTCCAGTGCGCGCGGCATGGAGACAGGTACAAAACCGTCGGCGGTGTAGGTATTGCCCTCGGCCTTGATGGCGGAGGGCGCTACCGGTGCCTCGCCGTTGGGTTGCAGGTCGACACTGGAAAATCGCCCCACGTGCCATAGCTGGCTGACAATCTTGCCTCCTGCTGCATGTACAGCGTCGGTCACCAGGCGCCAGCCTGCGACTTGTCGGTCACTCCAGATTCCCGGGGTCGCGGCATAGCCTCGACCCTGAGCGGAAATGTTTGTCGCCTCGGCGACGATCAGCCCTGCCGTAGCGCGTTGTGCGTAGTAAGTTGCGTGCAGTTCATTGGGAACACCATCCTCGCCGTAGCGGCTGCGTGTTACCGGTGCCATCACAATACGGTTCGCCAGCTCCATGGAGCCCAGGGTGACGGGGGAAAACAGGTCGGTAGTTTTACGGGAATCATTCATCAAATACTCCATATAGTAGACCAGTCGTCTACTTAAAAAGACAAAAAAAATGCCCGCTACCGCAGCAGGCGTTTGGTCATGGTCAGTGCTTTTTCGAAAGATTCGGTGGACTTGTTCACCTTCGCCAGAAGGGAAGCGCCAAGCCAGAGCTGATAGAGGGATTCTGCGAATCCTTCATGATCGCCCTCGGGATGAATGCTGTCGTCGGCGACACCCATGTCGACACAGGCAGTGATGCGTTTGATGATTTTTGCTGTGCCGACCTCGAGCACGCCACGCATGTCTTCAGACAAATCGCAGACTTCCGCCCCCAGCTTGACGACCAGGCACTTGCCTTCGGGAAAGTCGGTGCCCTGGGTTTCTATCCAATAGTTGAAGTAGGCCAGTAACCGCTCGGCGCCGCTTCCGGGGCGTGCCATGAGGGCGTCGACTCGACCCAGGTACTCGGAAAAATACTCTTCCAGCAGCGCCTGACCGAATTCTTCCTTCGATTTGAAGTAGTAATAGAACGAACCTTTGGGTACACCAGCCGTGCTTAACACCTCTGCGAGGCCGACGGCGGTATAGCCTTTGTTCGTCATGAGCGAGCGGGCCACATCAATGATGTGCTGTCGCATGTCCTGAGCTGGTTTCTTCATAATGCCGAGCATCCTAAACGTAAACCGACCAGTCGTCTAGTAGGTTTTTCTGAATAGGCTTGCGCAAAAAAACTCAGCAAATGTATACCGCATAGGCTTTGACTCTATCCCCCCTGTGGGGATACAGTGCCGGTCTGAATTATCCAGACTGGAACTCAAGCCATGAGTGAACACGACCATCCCCACGGCCATACGCACCAGTCCCACGAAGCTGTCATCAAGCGCCTGAAACGGGCCGACGGTCATTTGCGCGGCATCATCACCATGATCGAAGAAGGGCGCGAGTGTGTGGACATCGCCCAGCAACTGCACGCGGTCGAGAAAGCAGTGTGCCAGGCCAAGCGCACGTTGATTCAGGATCATATCGATCACTGCCTCGAAGACATGCTCGGTTCACTCGCCAAGGGTGAGCGGGCACCGCTGGAAGCCTTCAAGCAAATCACCAAATACCTTTAGGTCTCGCATGCCGAATTTCGTAGAGCTGTTGCAGCAAGGTGGTTCGCATGCCTGGCTGTATTTCCCCAGCGCCATTCTGCTGGGCGCGTTGCACGGGCTGGAGCCCGGGCATTCGAAAACCATGATGGCGGCGTTCATCGTGGCCATTCGTGGCTCCGTGAAACAGGCCGTGATGCTCGGCGTCGCCGCTACCGTCTCGCACACTGCCGTTGTCTGGCTGGTGGCCATCGGCGGGATGTATCTGGGGCAGGGGCTGGACGCTGAAACCACGGAGCCTTATTTTCAGCTCGCGTCGTCTGCCGTGATCATCGCCATCGCGCTGTGGATGCTGTGGCGCACCTGGCGTGGCGAGCAGCTGTATAAGTTCGAAAGTGCCCGGCTCAGTCACCGGCATACAGGCCATGGCCATGGCCATGAGCACGACATTGACTTCAAAGAGCATGAGCACGGTCACAGCCATGACCACAGCGATCTGGGCGGCTTGAGCCTGAGCGCCGAGGGCTACCAGGATGCCCATGAAAAGGCCCATGCCGACGACATCCGCAAGCGCTTCACCCATCGAGAGGTCAGCAATGGCCAGATCCTGATGTTCGGCTTGACCGGGGGACTTATCCCTTGCCCGGCGGCCATCACCGTGCTGCTGCTGTGCCTGCAGGTGCAGCAGGTCACGCTGGGCGCGATGATGGTGATCTGTTTCAGCGTGGGACTTGCCATCACGTTGGTCACCGTTGGTGCGGCCGCCGCCATCGGTGCGCGAAGAGCCTCGAATCGTTTCCCCTGGCTCAGTGCCGCCGCTCGACGCGCACCTTACCTGTCCAGCGTCCTGATTATTTGTGTCGGGATGTATGTAGGAATCAACGGCTGGATCGGCCTGCACTCGTGAGCTGGCCTGATACTTGGGCGTGGCGGCTGTCACAAAAATAATTTGTGTTTCTTGAAAATATATATTGATTTTTATTGGTGTCGCCCGGCTTTAGCATGAGTGGAACTTGAACAAGTCGCCGGGCAGTGATTAAGCCGCCCGGCCTCACACGCCACCAAGAGCTGCAATCGGAGTCCTGATGAGTCTTTCTCCTTTCCACCTTGCAATCCCGGTTTATGACTTGGCCGCGACACGTACCTTTTACGGTGAAGTGTTTGGTCTTTCCGAAGGGCGCTCCAGCGCCCAATGGGTCGACTTCGATTTCTACGGGCATCAGTTGGTGATTCATGAACACCCGAAAACCGCCTCTCAAGAGAGCGTGCACAGCAACCCGGTAGACGGCCACGACGTGCCGGTTCCGCACTTCGGCATCATTCTGGAATGGGCCCAGTGGGAAGCTTTGGCCGAGCGCCTGAAATCCTTCGGCACCGAGTTCGTCATCGAACCCTACATTCGCTTCAAGGGGCAGGTGGGGGAGCAGGCCACCATGTTCCTTTTCGATCCCTGCGGTAATGCGCTTGAGTTCAAGGCGTTCAAGGACATGAGTCAGCTGTTCGCAAAATAGTAAAAGGCCTGGCGCACATCATTTTGCGCCGGGCCTGCTTGCGCGGGCGCAGCGCTAACGAGTCAGAGCGTGCTCGTTAATCAGTTGCACCAGTGCGCTCACCGGTTCGGTCAGGCTGCGGCGAGCGCGATGTACCAGCCCGATATCGCGATGGAACGTGTGCTCTTTCAGGTCTACAGAGCGCACACCGGCGTGCCATGTCTGCAGGGTTGCCGTTTCCGGAACCAAGGCTACGCCGACGCCGTTGGCGACCAGTTTGATGATCGCATCCAGTTCATCGAGCTCGCAGACTTCGCGCAGCGAGACATGGGTCTGGCGCAGGAACCGGTCAACCTGTCGGCCACCGAACGACGATCGATCGTAACGAATGAATGGATGAGCCGAAACCAGCTCGGCCCAGTCATCCCCCGGCATATCGGCAGGCACGATAAGGCGATAGGGCTCACGGACCAGCGTCGTCCAGCGCAGGTCGCTTTGCAGTGAGAAGGGCGGGCGGATGATCGCTGCCATGTCGATCTCGCCAGCGTCCACCTGATTGACCAGGTCCATGGAAAGGCCGGGTATGACGCGCGTCCTGCATGCGGAGAATTGCTGATGAAACCGAGCGAGCGCTTCCGGCAGAAAGGAGCGTTGCACAGAGGCAATTGCGCCGATGGTCACCAGTACGCTGGCGGGTAGCCCGACCGTAGTAGTGCCCAGGCTGCTGAACTGGCGCACCAGGTCCTGACCTTGCAGCAACACCTGCTGCCCCATGCGGTTGAGCTGGGCTGAACGTCCTTTTCGGTCGAACAGCTCGACGCCCAGTTCAGCTTCAAGGCGTTGCATCTGCGCACTGACAGCGGCCTGGGTGAGCCCGATCTTGCTGCCCGCCGCAGCGAACGTGCCTTCTCTCGCCACGGCAATAAACGTTTTCAGTTCTTTGATCATGGGCAAAGAATAATTGTATTTTTACTGAAAATGCATTTGTTTATTTTGTTTTTGCTGTCTATCCCATGTCCTCGGCCACACCCTGATCCTCCCCGAGAAACCCGCCGCTCTGGTGCTGCCACAGCCGCGCATAGGTGCCGTTTTTGCCCAGCAGTTCTGCGTGGGTGCCTTGTTCGATGATGCGGCCGTCGTCCATGACAATGAGCCGGTCCATCGCTGCGATGGTAGACAGGCGATGGGCGATGGCGATCACGGTCTTGCCTTTCATCATTTCATCGAGGCTTTCCTGGATCGCCACTTCGACTTCCGAGTCCAGCGCACTGGTGGCTTCGTCGAGCAGCAGGATCGGGGCGTTCTTGAGCATCACCCGGGCGATGGCAACGCGTTGGCGCTGGCCGCCCGACAGCTTGATACCGCGCTCACCCACCAGCGTGTCGTAGCCACTGTGGCCTTGCTTGTCACTCAGTTGGCTGATGAACCCATCGGCCTGGGCACTGGCCGCGGCGCTGTGGATTTGCGCGTCAGTCGCGTCAGGGCGGCCATAGGCGATGTTGTCGCGAATGGAACGGTGCAGCAGGGACGTGTCCTGAGTGACCATGCCGATGGCGCTACGCAGGCTGTCTTGAGTGACGTGCGCAATATTTTGCCCATCGATACTGATTGCTCCTTCATCTACGTCATAGAAGCGCAACAGCAGGTTGATGAGTGTGGATTTCCCGGCACCGGAGCGACCCACCAGGCCGATTTTTTCACCCGGCCGAATGGTCAGGTTCAGGGCATCGAGCACCTGACGTTCGCCGTTGTAATTGAAACTCACATTGTCAAAGGTTACCGCGCCACCCGTGGTGACCAGGGCGGCTGCATCCGGCGCATCTTTAACCTTGGGGCCGCGGGTCAAGGTTTCCATACCGTCCTGTACGGTGCCAATGTTCTCGAACAGCGAGGTCATTTGCCACATGATCCAGTGCGACATGCCATTGACGCGCAACGCCATGGCGGTAATCGCCGCTACGGCACCGGTGCCGACCTGACCCTGATGCCACAGCCACAGTGCATAACCACCTGCACCCATGATCAACGCGACCACCAGCACCTGATTGACGATCTCGAACTGGCTGACCAGACGCATCTGGCGAAAGCCGGTCAGCTTGAAGTCCTCCATCGCTGCGCGTGCGAAGTGCGCTTCACGTTTGGAGTGGGAGAACAGCTTCACCGTGGTGATGTTGGTGTAGGCGTCCGAGATACGCCCGGTCATCGATGACCGCGCGTTAGCCTGCTCCTGTCCAACTTTGCCCAGGCGGGGCACGAAGTACAGCATGGCCAGACCGAACAGGGCGATCCAGGCAATGAAAGGCAGCATCAGCTTCAGGTCGAAGCCGCCGGCCAATGCAATGATCGCGATGAAGTACACCCCGATTCCGGGTGCGATTTCGATGAGTGTGAATAGCACCTCACGCACCGACAGTGCCGTCTGCATCACCTTGGTGGTGACACGGCCAGAGAACTCATCGGAGAAAAAAGAAAGGCTTTGTCGCAGCATCAACCGATGGAAATCCCAGCGCAGACGCAATGGCAGGTTGATCGCCAATACCTGGTGCTGGACCATCGTACGCAACGCGACCAGCCCGATGCTGGTCAGCAATACCAGGCCGATCCCCCACAGCACGCTGCTTTCCTGCATGGCCGTATCGTCGCCGGCCTTCCAGGCCGACAGCAGGTCCACTACCTGCCCGAGAAAAGAAAACAGCCAGGCTTCGTAAATCGATACGCCGGCACTCAGTAGCGCAAGCGCCAGGATGTAGCCACGGGCTCCCCGTGTGCAGGCCCAGAGAAACCGCACCAGACCGTCTGGAGGCGGCGGCACCTCGTCGGGCGGGAAGGGGTTGAGCCATTTTTCAAACGCGCGAAGCATGGTGCTCTCCGAAAGGATTTAGTGAAGATTCTGGCATTGGACGCCTGTGCGCAATGCATCAAGGCGTTACCAGGGAATGCAGACGTGTCTGGACCTGCGGGTCATTGGTCGTCGGTAACAATACGCAGACTATCCCACAGGCCCATCATTTGAGTGACTGCGGCATCCAGTGTGGCATGTGGAACATCGTCGCGAGCCAGTGTAGACAAGCCCAGAAGAAAACTGTCGAACGCAGCAGCGAGAGCCTCCGGTATCACCGTCGCGGGCAATTCCCCTGTAGCAACGGCGCGGTGGATGCAGGCAACGATACCCGCACGATTCAGGTTCCTGGCTTTTGCGAGCGGTGCGGAAATCGCCTTGCTCTCTTCCGAGCACGTGCTCATAAGGCCTAACGCCACCAGGCAGCCCTTGGGATGATCGGGCTCGCACTGCATTTTTGCGGACCGGCGAAGGGTGAGTTCAATCGCCTCCCTGGGCGGCAGAGTGTTGTCAAACAGGCTGTCGGTAACCCGGCCGTGGGTGGTGAGGTAGCGCTCCATCACCTCATTGAACAGCGCTTGTTTCGAGCCAAAGGCGGCGTAAAAGCTTGGCGCGGTAATGCCTCCACCTATGTTCGCCTTCAATTGGCTCAAGGATGTCGCATCGTATCCATGCTCCCAGAACAAATGCAGCGCCTGAGTGATTGCCACGTCACGGTCAAACGTGCGTGGACGTCCCATCTGTGCCATACCAGGTCTCCTCCAGAATTATTTAAATACTAGTCGATACATAAGTCGTTGACTACCTGGCAGGCGCTGCCTATATTTGTATCGATCAGTATATTAGTGCAGAGATTCGAATGATGACAGACGAGAAACAGAGCGAAAAACTTCCGCTCGGGGCATTGCTGGCCCTGGCTATGACAGGGTTCATTTGCATCGTGACCGAGACGTTGCCTGCGGGTTTGCTGCCCGAGATCGGCAGTGGCCTGGGAGTCTCGGCATCGTTTGCAGGGCAAATGGTGACTGTTTACGCGTTGGGCTCACTGCTGGCAGCCATTCCGCTGACCATCGCTACGCAAAGCTGGCGCCGCCGAACAGTCTTGTTGCTGACGATTGTCGGCTTCCTGGTGTTCAACTCCGTCACTGCGCTGTCTTCCAGCTACTGGCTGACCCTGATCGCGAGGTTTTTCGCTGGCGTCTCTGCGGGGCTGGCCTGGAGCCTTATCGCGGGCTACGCACGACGTATGGTCGTTCCCCAGTTGCAGGGCCGCGCGCTGGCAATCGCAATGGTGGGAACGCCCATCGCGTTGTCATTCGGCGTGCCTCTGGGAACCTGGCTGGGCGGGTTGATGGGCTGGCGCATGGCATTCGGGTTGATGTCCGCAATGACCCTGCTGTCGATCGTCTGGGTGTTGATCAAAGTGCCGGACTATCCTGGCCAGTCCGCGTCAAAGCGCATGGCATTGCGTCAGGTCTTTTTCACCCCAGGCGTACGCTCGGTACTGGGAGTGGTCTTCACCTGGATGCTGGCTCACAACATTCTTTATACCTACGTCGCGCCGTTTGTTTCCGAGGCCGGGTTGGCGAGGGACGTCGATTTGGTATTGCTGGCATTCGGTGTCGCCGCGCTGGCGGGCATCTGGGTAACGGGACGGCTGGTTGATCGTCATTTACGCAAGACGGTGTTGACCAGCCTCGCGAGCTTCGCGGCGGTTTCGGTGTTCCTGGGTCTGTTTTCTGGCTCGGCCCTGGCCATCTATGCAGGCGTATTTATCTGGGGTCTGACCTTTGGCGGTGCCGCCACGCTTCTGCAGACCGCGCTCGCCGACTCGGCAGGCGAGGGCGCTGATGTGGCGCTTTCGATGAATGTCGTTGTCTGGAACAGCGCTATTGCAGGCGGCGGGTTACTGGGTGGTGTGTTGCTTGGACATTGGGGCGTGGGTGTATTTCCCTGGGTCTTGTTTGTGTTGTCAGTGCTGAGCCTGATTATTGCGCTACGGGCGCAGGTTCATGGTTTTGCGAGAGGCGATCGGCTCCTGGAGTAAATCGGTGCCAGTGGCTGGAGGCAACCACTGGACTTGCTCTTTGCTCAACAGACGGCGGTCGGCCAGGCGGGCGCCATGGCGTGATCGGGTCACCGGCCGATCACTCATCAGGCGATGCTGTAAGCGTTGAATGCCTTGCCCTGTTGCAGCGCGGTGACGATGTTTTTACGGGTCACCGGCAGCTCGCTGCCTTCATTGTCGACGAAGGTTGTTTCCTGCAGTTCGGCGGTATCGCCTTCACCAACAAAGGTGAAACCAAGGAACTCGAGGGCCTCTCGGTCGACATTAAGGTTGGAACGCGGGGGGCGCAACGGCAGGCTGACACTCTGGCCGTCCTTGCTGATGGTGTAGACCTCGGCTTCCTTGCGGGCACGCGTCGTCTTGCTCTTGGCGGTATTGGGGTTGCTGATCGCCTGATGCGTCTGGTTCAGCACCTTGAGCGCCAGGCCGTAGACCAGCTCCTGAAACGCAGGGTCATTCTTGTAGCTGGACAGGATCCGGCTGATAGGGAACTGCGTGCCAAGATCGGCCAGTGCTGCGCTGTCTGCCGCTTCGGCATCCTTGAGGCGTTTCAGTTCGCCCATCAGTTCGTAGGCTTTGTCGTCATCGTGCTCATCCTGCGCCAAGCGAATGGCGGCACGCAGCTCACGTATTTCTTCGCTTTCCTTGGCGGTCTGGAACGCATCAAGCACCATCTCGCTGATGGTCTTGGCCTGCGGCACGTGCTGGGAAAGACCAATTGCGCTTTCGTATTCCAGCTTGGAGGAGGTCAGGGCTTGGTTGGTCTGGGAATCAGGCATTGAATTTCACTATTTCAGGTTTGAGGCGCGAAAGGCTCACGGCGTTTCGGGGGGCGTAATTTAGTGGAGCAGCGCGAGGATGTCACGGACCATTAGCCAGGAGGTCCAGTCAGCAGCTAGGCTTTAACCGAAGACAAGCAAGAAGTGAAGGCGCTGGCCAGACCCGCTATCAGGGTACGAAAGATGCATAGAGCGTTCAAAAGTCAATTTGATGACGCACCCATGAAGCATGTATACCGTTCCTCAGTCAGGCTCGCGCCTTCCATGCTCACCAAAGCACTGATTGGCTTTATTGCTCTGGTGTGTGTATCGCTGGTTTTGGCTACAGCCTGGCAGATGAACCAGTCCAGACGTGAGCGTGTCGCTACCGCCACAATTACGGTTTCAAACATCGTTCTTGCTGCTGAGCAGCAAGCTCAGGATACGGTACGACAGGCTGATAATACGCTGCGTGATCTCGTGGAACGCGTGGAGCACGATGGTGTAGAAGGGCCTCAGCAAGCTCGACTGGCGAAGCGGATGGCTCAGGACGTGTTGAACGTCAACGGCATTCAGGGGCTTTTTATCTACGATGCCCAAGGCAACTGGGTCGCCAACTCTTTTTCTCAAGGTATACAGGTAAAAAACAACGGTGACCGCGCGTACTTCGTCTATCACCGCGACAACGCCGACGAGTCCATCCACATCGGTTCCATCATTGAGAGCCGCAGCACGGGAGACAGGGTCATCCCTATCAGCCGACGTATCAATACTGCGGATGGCACATTTGCAGGTGTGGCTCTGGCGACTGTGCCTGTGGCCTATTTTCAATCATTCTTCAAACGCATGGATGTGGACGACAAGGGCGTTATTTTTCTCGCGCTGAACAATGGCGACCTGCTGGCTCGACGACCGACGCTGGCAGCATTGATGACCACCAATATCGCCAAAGGTGATCTGTTCACTCGCTATCTGCCATACAGCGACAGCGGCACCGCTGTGTTGAGGTCTGTAGTGGATGGCGTGGAAAGAATTTATGCCTATCGGCGGGTGTCCGGATTGCCCATCGTCGCCGCCGCTGGTGTGTCCTGCGAGCATGTATTCGCCCCTTGGTGGGCTTATGCATATCGATCCATGGCTTTGGTCGGCATGATCAGTTTGACCCTGGTTTTACTCGGCATCCTGTTATACAGGCAAATCCGGCACCTGATCACTGCGGAAAATGAGTTGAGTATCGCCAGAGCCGACCTTGAGATCATCGCCAAGACCGACAGTTTGACGCATCTGGCCAATCGGCGTTGTTTCGACGCTACCTTTCAACTGGAGTGGGAACGAGCTTCCAGAGATAACTCATCCATCGCCCTTATTTTGTTGGATATTGACTGGTTCAAACAATACAACGACCGCTACGGCCATCTGCGGGGCGACGACTGCCTAAGCCAGGTAGCAGGGCTTATCGGAAGTGGTATCAAGCGGCCTGGCGACCTGGCCGCACGATATGGCGGAGAAGAGTTTGTGATTCTGTTGCCTGGCACAGATTTAACAGGTGCTTTAAGCGTTGCCGAAGAGGTCAGGTTATCCATTGAAAACGCGTTAATAGAGCATTCCGCCAGCCCGCTGGGCAACGTAACAATCAGCTCGGGCGTGGTGGCGATCAACGCATCCGAGAAGGAGGGTTACACAGCAGCCCTCAGGGAAGCAGATCGACTTCTTTACTGCGCCAAAACCAGAGGTCGCAATTGCGTCGAGGGGCGGTCGATGGTCCATTCCACACGAAAGCAGTTCATAGGCCAGCCCGTTCTGGATTCAGGCCACTGCTGAGTAGGGGTCTTATAAAGTCGTGACAGCTTTCTATCATCCCAAGGGCCTTTCGACGACGAGCTTAAAGTTTCCAGCTTTGAGTCGATAGCCTCTTTAATATGTCAATCATAATTGAAAGGCGGGAATCTCGCATGCGCCTCCGAAACCTCAATTTAGCTCCCCGAGCTGCCTTGTTTTTCACGTCAATCTGTTGGCGGTGATGCAGAATTGCCCTCCCTGATGGGGCAAGACTGCCCCAACATGGATAGGTAGATGCCCAGTACAGACGGCCTTAGCCTTGAAGGTTGCCTGGGTCAGCGTTTTTTCGGCAGATGGGTCAATTCTTCATCAGCGCCTACACCCCAATTGCGCCGAGTGTACGAGCGATCGCGAATGGCGATTTCTAACGCGGATCTGGGTGGTCATGGCAGGTATTCAATGCTCCCCCATATACTTGATGACCAACTCGGATCCGGCAAACCCTTGGTGGTTCGATGAGTCGATGTGCCCATCGGAAGTTGAGGCGAAATGCCCCCTCACCAGAAACGTTCACTCACGTGCAACTCCCGATGACCGTGGAAGATGTTCAGCTGAACGTGGCTGCCATACATCGCGCCGGTGTCCTTGCCCCAATCGTGTTCCTGCATGGTTTTGGTTCGACCAAGGAGGACTATGCCGACATCGTGCAGCAGCCCGCGTTCGCAGGTCACCCTTTCGTGGCGTACGACGCATCGGGTTGTGGTGAAAGTCAGTGCGATGATCTTTCCAGGATTGCCATTCCCTTTCTTCTGCAGACAGCGCTGCAGGTGCTGGCACATTTCGGCATCGAACGTCCCCGACACGCCCCGGGCTATGCCAGCGCGCTGTATTCTGCGAGCTTGCAGCACAAGGTACGTGCTGGCGCGGTGCGGGGGATTTTTCAGTCGATGGTCGATCTCTCCGATAACGCCGATTTGATGGGCAAATTCCTCGGGTTGAAATGCCCAAGGATGTTCATGTACGGAGAACAGAACGCTTCATTGTCCTATCTCTCGCATATCCAGGCCGAGGGTGTCCGGCTAGCGCCGATTCCTGATTGCGGGCATTTTCCGATGTATTCCAACCCCATCGCGATGTGGCAACAGATCGCCAATTTCCAGGCGAGCAGCCTTGCCGGGTGAACAAGTCCGAACTGACGGGTTCCCGATTCGTTCACGGGAACCTGGCCAAGCCAAGACGTTTTAAAATCAAAAGCAAATTCAGCCACTTCTCCTACCTTCGTCGGCTAAGTGTGCGAGCTCGTTCGTGGGCATCAGAACTAGGTAGGGTGGAGGAATCCGCTGGTCATTGTATATGGCAGTGAGCGCCATGCTCAGCGGATGCCTTTCACGAAACTATCGGATCAGTTGCGGTCGATCTGCTGCATGTGCATGTCTGACATCCGCTCGCCATGCACCGTCACTTTGGAGAAGTCACGCTCCATTGCCAGGAGATCATCATGGGTCAGTTGAATATTCAAAGCACCGAGATTTTCAGTCAGATGGTCTACTCGTCGTGTACCTGGGATAGGCACGATCCATGGCTTTTGAGCGAGCAACCAGGCAATCGCGACTTGCGCAGGCGTTCCGTCTTTTGTCTTGGCTACTGTTCTCAGAATGTCTACGACCGGCATGTTTGCTTTCATGTTTTCGGGGAACATGCGCGGGAATGTGCCTCGGAAATCGGTCTTTGGATCGAACTTGGTGTTAGCGTCCATTGTGCCAGTCAAATAGCCTTCTCCCAGCGGCGCCCATGGCACGAAACCAATCCCCAACTCTTCACAGGCCGCTAGTACGCCGTTGTGTTCCGGGTCCCGATGGAAGAACGAGTATTCCGTCTGAATCGCTGATAAAGGCTGCACCGCATGCGCACGGCGAATGGTTTTGGCACTGGCTTCAGACAGACCGAACTGCAGGATCTTGCCTTCTGCGATTAGATCCTTGATAGCACCCGCTACTTCTTCGATGGGTACGTTAGGGTCAACGCGATGTTGGTAGTAAAGATCGATACGATCGGTCTGTAGTCGTTTGAGTGACTCTTCGACGACTTTTTTTATGTGGTCCGGCCGGCTGTTCCCCCCGGTGTCAGGGTAGTTGTCGTGTCCCCCGCTTTTTAAAAAGTATTCCGGGGGCGGCAAGAGTATGGTCATGCCTTTCTACTCAGAAGAACGTAAAGCTGCACTGCTGAAAATGATGCTGCCAC
>NZ_JALHBH010000113.1:0-189517 GCF_022836805.1 Pseudomonas sp. RGM 3321 | reverse complement strand
CCGCGAAGAGGGCGGCACAGCCGATGGATTTCCTGCGTCAGGAATATAGCCTTCGCGAACAAGTTCGCTCCTACTGGAGTTTGCGATGCCTTGTAGGAGCGGACTTGTCCGCGAAGAGGGCGGCACAACCGATGGATTTCCTGCGTCAGGAATATAGCCTTCGCGAACAAGTTCGCTCCTACTGGAGTTTGCGGGGCCTTGTAGGAGCCGACTTGTCCGCGAAGAGGGCGGCACAACCGATGGACTTCCTGCGTAAGGAATACTGCCTCCGCGAACAAGTTCGCTCCTACTGGAGTTTGCGATGCCTTGTAGGAGCGGACTTGTCCGCGAAGAGGGCGGCACAGCCGATGGATTTCCTGCGTCAGGAATACTGCCTTCGCGAACAAGCTCGCTCCTACTGGAGTTTGCGGGGCCTTGTAGGAGCGGACTTGTCCGCGAAGAGGGCGGCACAGCCGATGGATTTTCTGCGTCAGGAATACTGCCTTCGCGAACAAGTTCGCTCCCACATCGTTCTGCATGACACGCCTCGACACTGACCGGGATGAATCGGACCCTGTCGCCAGCTTTCAATTGCCCCAGCTGCCACAGGTCTGCCTCGATGATGGTCACCGGGCAGACGAATCCGCCCAGGCTGGGTCCGTCCGGCCCGAGGATTACCGGCATGTCACCGGTGAAATCCACCGCGCCGATCGCATAGGGGTTGTCGTGGATGTTGGATGGGTGCAGACCGGCCTCGCCACCGTCAGCGCGCACCCATTCGGGTTTCGGGCCGATCAGGCGCACGCCGGTACGACTGGAGTTGAAATGCACTTCCCAGTCGGTTGCAAAAAACCTCTCGATGTACGCTTCAGTGAAGTACTCCGGCGCAGCATGGGGGCCGTAAATGACCCTTATCCGGCGGATGTCTGGCAGCGCTTCAAGTGCCTCATCGGCAATCCGCTGGCCCGCGCTACGATCCAACAACGGCGCAATGTGCAGCACATCACCGGCCCGCAACGCCCGCCCGCCATGCCCGCCGAACTGACCGAGGGTAAAGGTGCTTTTACTGCCCAGATAATCCGGCACGTCCAGCCCGCCACGTACGCACAGGTAGCTGCGTACGCCAGCACCGGCAATGGTGCCCAGCGCAAGGGTCGAGCCTGCGCACACCAGCAGCGCGGTGTTCATTGCGCAGGGTTCGCCATCGAGCGTGATCGGGATATGCGCACCGGTCAATGCGACCACCGCATCGGTATTGAAGCGCAGCAACGGCCCGCTCATGGTGATTTCCAGCGCAGCGCATCCTTCGGGGTTGCCCAGCAGGCTATTGCCCTGGCGCAACGCGCGGCTGTCCATCGGCCCGGATGGCGGTACACCGACCGCCCAGTAGCCCAGTCGTCCCGGATAATCCTGAACGCTGGTCTGCGTGCCGCCGCTCAACACCTCGAACGTGTCAGCGTGATACACCAGACCTTCCAGGCAGCGGGTCCACGGCTGACCACTGGCGAACGGCCTGTCGGCAATGATCTGGCGCAGGTAGTCGCGATTGGTCTCGACCCCGTAAAGGCGAGTTTCGTTTAGCGCATCGATCAGCCCGGTGCTGGCCTGCTCGCGGGTCGGCGCCCAACTGATCAGCTTGGCAATCATCGGGTCAAAGTACGGCGGTATCTCGCAGCCCGCTTCAACCCAGGTGTCGATGCGCAGTGCAAGGCCATCGGCAGGCGGAAAATTCACCGCCGTCAGCAGGCCGGGGCAGGGCTGGAATTCACGGCCCGGATCTTCCGCGTACAGCCGTGCCTGAATGGCATGGCCGGACGGTTTCAGGCCAGCCTGCAATTGCTCCAGCTGCGGCAGGTCTCCGGCAGCCAGTTGCACCATCCAGCTGACCAGATCGACACCCCACACCTGCTCGGTGACACCGTGTTCGACCTGCAGACGTGTGTTCACTTCCAGAAAGTAGAAGCACTGATCCTCACTGTCGAAGACGAATTCGACGGTGCCTGCGCTGCGGTAATTGACCGCTCTGGCGAGTTTGATGGCTGCCGCGCAAAGTTCATCGGCCATGCCGTCGGGCAGGTTGGGGGCCGGGGTTTCTTCCAGCACTTTCTGGTTGCGGCGTTGCACCGAGCAGTCACGCACGCCCAGGGCCAGCACCTCGCCCAGGCCGTCACCAAACACCTGCACTTCCAGATGGCGGGCACGCTGGATGTATTTCTCGATGAACACACCCGCGTCGCTGAAATTGTTCTGGCCAAGGCGCTTCACCGCCTCGAACGAGTCGGCCAGCTCTTCAGCGCTGCGGCACACTCGCATGCCGATGCCGCCACCGCCTGCAGTGCTCTTGAGCATGACCGGATAGCCGATATCACGCGCCGCTGCGATGGCTGATTCCAGGCTGTCGAGTAGTTCGGTGCCTTCCAGCATGGGCACACCCTGTTGCTTGGCCAGCGCTCGGGCGGTGTGTTTGAGGCCGAATACGCGCAGCTGCTCGGGCGTCGGGCCGACGAAGGCGATACCGGCGTCTTCGCAGGCCTGAGCGAATGCAGCGTTTTCGGAGAGGAACCCGTAGCCGGGATGAATGGCTTTGGCGCCGCTGGCGTTGGCGATGGCGAGGATCTTGTCCACCGCCAGATAGGTTCCGGCTGCGCCACCTTCGCCCAGGCTGTGGGCTTCGTCGGCCTGCATCAGGTGCAGACTGGCAGCGTCGGCTTCGGAATACACCGCCACGCCCTTGACCTGTAAGGTGCGCAGGGTCCGCAGGATGCGGCAGGCAATGGCGCCACGGTTGGCGATCAGCAGTTTGTCGAACATGGCATAACCCCGGAAACCCAGTCGCGCTCGGTTTCGTGATGGGAAGCGGGCCGTCCCGCTATTGATCAATCTACGCAACGGTCGTCCGTTGCTGAGGGCTGGTGCCGGGGTCAGTCGCGAATCAGCAACTGCGCAGGCGTCGGGTTGTAGCCGTTGCAGGGGTTGTTGAGCTGCGGACAGTTGGAAATCAGCACGATCACGTCCATTTCAGCGCGCAGTTCAACGTACTTGCCGGGTGCGGAAATACCGTCTTCGAAGGTCAGGCCGCCTTCGGCTGTCACCGGCACGTTCATGAAGAAATTGATGTTCGGACCGATGTCGGCCTTGGTCAGACGCCCGTCGTGCAGGCAGGCGCGCAGGTAGTTGTCGCGGCAGCTGTGCATGTAGCGTTTTTCCAGGGCGTAGCGCACGGTGTTGCTCTCTTGCGCGCATGCGCCACCCAACGTGTCGTGGCGTCCGCAGGTGTCATCGACAATGGTCAGCATCGGTTGGCCAAGATTGGAAAACAGCACGCTGCCGGTGGTCAGGTACACGCTGTTCTGGCGGCGCAAGGTGCGTTGTACGTCGTAGCGTTCACGCGGGTTGCTCAGACTGAAAAACAGCGTATCGACAGCCTGGTTGCCTTGCAGATCGAGGATGCGCACGGTCTGCCCGGCCTTGACTTCGGCCAGGAACGGCTCGCCTGCCGGTATGGTTGCGTCGCAGCAATGATGATTGTGTGCGTTCATGACAAGGTCCCTCAGGCGAACAGGCGGTCAGTGTTGATGAAGCCGCGCTCGTTTTCCGGGCGCGAAGTGCGGCAGTGCTCGGCAACGCTGGCGTCGGCTTTCATCCAGCTGAGCTTCAGCGGTTGCGGGGCATATTCCGGGTTTGGGTCCATCGGATGTTGCAAGGCGGTCAGCACCACCAGCGTGTCCATTGGTGCGTAGAGTTCGATGTAATCCCCGGCTTTTGAGTTGTTCGGGGCGAAATGCAGCGCTCCCGCTTCGTCGACATCGACGCGGCTGAACAGGTTGAGGGTCATCAGCAGGTCTGATAGCCCCAGCCCCCATTTGCCCAGCTCGACCAGCAGGTTATCGACGCCATTGCGAAAGAAGCCGTTGCGCAATTCCTGATAACGGCCCTGGCCGTATTTTTCGGCGACTTCCTGTGCGTTGAGCACGCCGCCAATGCTGTCGCTCCAGCCACAGGTGTCAGTGACGATGGCCGCCAGCACACGGCCCATGTCCGAATACAGGCAATGGCCGTTGCTCAACCTGGCGGTGTGTTGGCATTTGAGGCTGTCGGGCAGGTTCAGCCGCTCGGTTTTTTCGTGAGCGTTGAGCAGCGTCAGGCTGACGTTGGCGTTGCCGTGCAGGTCGGTCAGGCGCAGCAGTTCGCCGCGTTTGAGGATGAACGAACGATGGCCGCCGCCGGGCAGCATCTCTTCGGCGAAAACCGGGTACAGCGTGGTTGAGTCAGTCATTGAACGGGCTCCTCTGAAACGTTGAGCAGCGAATCAATGGCGGCGCGTTCGGCGCGGCGTTCGCTGTTGAGGGGGATGTCGTAAGTGATGCGCGCGCCATAGGCGCCGGGCGCGTGCGGGTCGTGGCGGACCTTGTCGAATACCAGCAGGCGGGTGCCGAGGTTGAAACCTTCGGACAGGTCGTGAGTGACCATGAACACGGTCAGCTTCGTTTCGCGCCACAGGTCCAGCAGCAAGTGGTGCATGTCTTTGCGAATGCCGGGGTCGAGCGCGCCGAAGGGCTCGTCCAGCAGCAGCACGCGGGGTTTCATGATCAGTGCCTGAGCAATGGCCAGACGCTGCTGCATGCCGCCGGACAATTGCGTGGGGTACTTATCCAGCGCATGCCCCAGGCCAACCTTGCCGAGCAGTTGCGCGGCGTGCTCGCGTGCCTCGCTTTTTGCCTGGCCGAACAGTCGGCCTAGCCACGCCGAGCGGGGCAGCTCCAGACCCAGCGCCACGTTGTCCAGCACCGACAGATGCGGGAACACTGAATAGCGCTGAAACACCACGCCACGGCTGGCATCCGGCTCATTGCGCAGCGCCTTGCCGTCCAGCGTGATCAGACCACGGCTCGGGGTTTCCTGACCCAGCAGCAGGCGCAGAAAAGTCGATTTGCCACAGCCCGATGCGCCGACCAGCGTGCAGAACTCGCCTTCTTCCACGTCCAGATTCAGGCCTTCAAGCACCACTTGATCGTCGTATTGCTGCCAGACATTGCGCACACAGATAAAGCTCATGTCCGCGCCCCTTCGTACCAGGGAAAGGCGCGTCGGGTCAGGGCTTTGAGGCCCCAGTCCATCAGCCAGGCAAGCAGGGTGATCCACACTACATATGGCAGAATCACGTCCATCGCCAGGTAGCGGCGGACCAGAAAGATCCGGTAACCCAGGCCGTCAGTCGAGGCGATGGCCTCGGCGGCGATCAGGAACAGCCACGCCGAACCCAGCACCAGCCGCAGGGCAATAAGCAGACGCGGCAGCAACTGCGGCAGGACCACCCGCAGGATCAGTGTCCAGGTCGCGGCACCGAGGGTCTGCGCCTTGATCAGCAGCTCGACCGGAATTTCCCGGGCGCGCTGTTCCAGATCACGGGCGAGAATCGGCGTGATGCCGATCACGATCAGCATCACTTTCGACAACTCGCCCAGGCCGAAGACGATGAACAGAATCGGCAGAATGGCCAGCGGCGGCACCATCGACAGCACCGTCAGCAAGGGCGACAGCGGCGCACCGAACAACGGCAGGATGCCCGCCGCAATGCCCAGGCACAGGCCCAACAGCGCGCTGATCCCCAGGCCGATGGCCAGACGTTGCAGGCTCGATGCCGTGTCCTGCCACAGCAGGTAGTCGCCGCTGCGGGTATCGGCAACAAACGCCATGCGTTTGACCGCATCGGCCATCTGCACCGCGCTGGGCAGCAGTTTGTCGGTGGGGTTTTCCGCAAGCCGGGTGGCCGAGCCCATGAAGTAGGCGAACAGCAACAGGGCGAACGGCAGGATCATCAGAATCAGGCGACCGGCACGATCCGGATGGCGGTTTATCAAACGCATGGCAATGACCTTTTTACTGAGCGTGATTTACAGCTTGCCGTCGACGGCCATCTGCACGTAGCTGGGGTCAAAGTGCAGCTTGACGTTGGCCTTGTCGCCGAGGTTCACGCCATTGGCGAACGACATGCCGACCGCCTTGGCATCGCGTGCGCCTTCACCGAGCAAACCGTGGGCGAACGAGAAGTCAGCCACCTTGCGCTGGGTGTCCGGCAGCTGTTTGCTGGTGGCGAACTCCAGGGCTTCCTTAGGCGTGGCAAACAGCTTGGTGGTGTCCAGTTGTGCCTGGAAACCGGCCAGATCGGTGCCCGATGCCTTGGCCATATGCTCCAGCGCCGCCTTGCTCTGGGCGTTTTTGGCGTTCATCAGCGCGACCACTTCAAACCAGGCACCGGTCAGGGCTTTGCCCAGCGCCGGGTTGTCCTTCAGGGTCTGAGTGTTGACGACCATCATGTCCATGATCTCGCCAGGAATCTGACTGGAGTTGAAGACTTCGGTCACGCCGGGTTTGGCTTTGATGTCCGACAGCATCGGGTTCCAGGTGGTAACTGCCTGCACATCATCGGTATTGAAGGCTGCCGAGATATCGGCATCCGAGGTGTTGACGACCTTGAGGTCTTTTTCGCTGAGCCTGACGCTGTCCAGCGCACGGGCGAGCAGGTAGTGAGACACCGACAGCTCGACCAGATTGACGTCCATGCCTTTCAGGTCCGCGACTTTTTTGCCTTCGCCCTTGAGCACGATGCCGTCATTGCCATTTGAGAAATCGCTGACGATCAGTGCCGTGCTTTCCACACCGCCTGCAGCCGGAATGGTCAGTGCGTCCATGTTGGTCATGGTGCAGCCATCGAACTGGCCGGCGGTGTACTGGTTGATGGATTCGACGTAGTCATTGAGCTGGGTGACATCGATCTTGATGCCGTATTTTTTGGCCCACTTGTCGACGATGCCCTGGCTACCTGCGTATTCCCACGGCATCCAGCCTGCGTAGATGGTCCAGCAGACATTGAAGTGATCTTTTTGGGCGGCATTCGCCGAGAGGCTCAACGCAAGCAGGCCTGCCGTGAGCAGGCCGAAGAGACGAGACTTTTGCATGTTGAGAAATCTCCAGTAGTGGAAAAAAGACGGCCAGGAGCAACGTGACACCACTGGTGTCCCTGTCTCCCGGGCTTTTGTCCCGCCGTGTAACCTCTACTGGAGGTCGCCAACTCTCGGACCAGCCACTTGCCTGTCGGCAAGCCGGAACCCTAGTCGGCTATTGCAAATTGTGGTGCCGCGAACCTGTGTTGACTCCTGCACGTCATTCATCAAGCGAGACTTGTGCCAACTCGCCAGGACCTTTGTTTTTCAAGGCCTGTCCGGATCATCGCAGGTCAGGCCCGAAGGAAACCGCCTTGTACCGGTGCGTAACTGCACTGTGTTGATGCATCGGTACTTTGAAATGTTTTGTAGCATCTTTGCAGGAGGTTTAAACCTGCCCGCATGCCCCGGTTTTAGAGCCCTTGAGTGAAGGATGGCCGTCATCTTTCGTGGGGGCCACACGCTGCGCCAACGCACTAGAGTGCTTTTTCGGTGTCTTAACCTTTGTCCGCCAACCGCTTTGGCGAACGCCGATCAGCGTCGCTGATTCGTGCCCAATCGCGGTCCAGGAGGCCGCCATGTATCGAAGACCCTTGCTTATCACGTTGCTGACCCTTTTCCTTGCCGGTTGCTACGCAGGCCCTGGTTACTACGAATCCGATGTGTACACGCAGCCGACGACCGTCGTCGGTGGCGCTTACGCGTACGACAATGGCTACCGCTCCACCTACTATCAGGAGCAGCGCATTTATGTAGCGCCTCAGCCACGCTATTACACCCAACCGCGCTACTACGCCCCGGCACCGCGTTATTACGCGCCGCCGCCAGTGCCACGCTACTACCAGCCGGGACGTCCACCAGGTTATGGCTGGAGAAACGACGGCTTTCGCGGCAATGGTGGTTTTGGGCGTAATGACGGCTTTCGAGGCAATGGTGGTTTCGGACGCAATGACGGCTTGCGCGGCGACCGAGGCAACCGCGGCTGGGAGGACCATGGCGGTCGAGGCGGACGCGATGGCCGTGATCATGGACGAGACGGGCGCGGTGATGGTCGGGGCGGGCATCGGTAGCTGAAACCTGCGCTCACTGCCATGCCAACGCCGTGAACTGGCTACTGCGAACTGACTATCGTGCCGACGCTCCTCGTCGGCACTTCTTTTTTCTGGACGCTCTGCGTCCGATCTTGCAGGCGCATCGCGCAACCGGCATTGACTTTGCTGCCCGGCTTTCCTAGTGTCCGCGCATTGTTTTTACCGGATGTAACCATGACTAGCGACGACCGCATCAAGCTTGAGCCCAGCTGGAAGGAAGCGCTGCGCGATGAATTCGAGCAGCCCTATATGGCGCAGTTGCGCGAGTTTCTGCGCCAGGAGCATGCCGCGGGTAAGGAAATCTATCCGCCTGGGCCGCTGATTTTCAATGCGCTGAATTCGACCCCGCTCAACAATGTGAAAGTGGTAATCCTTGGTCAGGACCCGTATCACGGCCCGAATCAGGCTCACGGCCTGTGTTTCTCGGTGCAGCCTGGCGTGCCGACACCCCCGTCACTGGTCAACATCTATAAAGAGCTCAAGCGCGACTTGAATATCGACATTCCCAATCACGGTTGCCTGCAATCATGGGCTGATCAGGGCGTGCTGTTGCTTAACACCACTCTTACCGTCGAGCGCGCCAACGCTGCCTCTCATGCAGGAAAAGGCTGGCAGCACTTCACTGACCGGATCATTCAAGTGGTCAGCGAGCATCAGTCGCATCTGGTGTTCCTGCTGTGGGGCGCTCATGCGCAAAGCAAGCAGAAGCTGGTCGATGCGACCAAGCATCTGGTGCTTACCTCCGTCCATCCTTCGCCGTTGTCAGCCTACAAAGGCTTCCTGGGTAACGGGCATTTCGGTCGAGCCAACAAGTACCTTGAGCAAAACGGCATCGAGCCAATCGACTGGCGACTGCCCGCTCTCTGATCAAGTGCTTCTGATTGGGCTCAGTCAGCGAGCCGCTTGTTCCAGCGCCTGTACAGCGGCTCGGCAAGAAACAGCACGAACAGCAGGCGCATGACCTGCATGGCCGTCACCAGGGGGACCGACAGTTGCAGCACTTCTGCGGTCAGGCTCATTTCGGCAATGCCGCCGGGCATCATGCCCAGCGTCAGTGAACGCAGGTCCAGGTGAGTGAGGGCGCTCAGCCCCAGGGCAGCCAGTGCGGCGATCAACATGGTCAGCGCAGTGCCCAACAGCGTACGCGCCAGAAACGATGGCGCACGCCGAAAGAATGCCCGGTTGAAATGACAACCCAGCCCGCTGCCTATCAGTAGCTGACCCAACTGGCTGGCGCCGTTGGGCAAGCCGATTTTCAGATCCCACACCACGCTCACTACGGCACTGAGCAACAGAGGGCCGAACAGCCACGGGTTGGGTTGCTTGAGACGCTGCCACAGCCAGGCCAGTGCTGCGCCGACCGGCAGCAGGAATGCCAGCCAGCGCCAATCGACCGCCGTGGCATGCAGTGAAGGCGTACCGTCACCCAGCAGGTATTTGAAGATCGCTGGCACGCATAACACCACGGCTAGCACCCGAAGACTTTGCGCAGCAGCGACGCTGCTGAGCGTCGCACCGTTACGTGCGCCAAGGTTGACCATCTCCCCGGAGCCGCCCGGCATGCTGGAGAAGAAAGCGGTAGGGCGATCTTCTCCGGTACGCAGCATCAGCCAGACGCCAACCAGACACGACAGGCTGGTGACCAGCGCACCGATGAAAATCAGCCCGAAATGCGCCAGCACCTGCTCAATGACCACTGGCGTGAAATGCAGACCGATGCCGATGCCGATGATCAGCTGACCACATTTGCGACCGCCCGGAATCTGCGTCAGTTGCCAGGGTGTCAGGCAGCGCACCAGGATAATTGCCAGCAATGAGCCAACCATCCACGGCAGCGGCCAGCCAACCTGGCTGGCGAGGTAGCCGCCGAGCAGGCCGACCAGCGGCGTTGCCCACCATTGACGCAGTGACGAATCAGCCATGCGTTGCGGCAGCCTGCTGTTTTGCGCGCTTGCGCCAGATGCGAATCAGCGGGAACAGCAGCATGAACACGGTCACCACCCAGACGCCAAGGGTAATCGGGCTGGCCCAGAGAATCCCCAGTTCGCCGTTGGAGATCGACAGGGCGCGACGCAGGTTCTGCTCCATCAGACCACCAAGGATGAAACCGAGCAGAATCGGCGACAGCGGGAAATCCAGCTTGCGCAGGATGTAACCGAAGATACCGATACCGACCATCAGGAACAGGTCGAACGTGGTGGCGTGCACTGCATACACACCGATGCCGGTAATGATTGCAATCACCGGCACCAGCGCCCAGTTCGGCACGGCGAGGATGCGCGTGAAGATGCGGATCATCGGGATGTTGAGGATCACCAGCATGATGTTGGCGATGAACAACGAAGCGATCAGGCCCCATACGATGTCCGGTTGTTGTTGGAACAGCATCGGACCGGGGGTGATGTTGTACAGCGACAATGCGCCGATCATCACCGCCGTGGTGCCCGAGCCCGGAACACCCAGCGTCAGCATCGGCACCAACGCGCCGCAGGCGGTTGCCCCGATGGCGGTCTCGGGAGCGGCCAGACCGCGCATGTCGCCCTGGCCGAACTTGCCGCCAGGGCCGGCGATGCGTTTCTCCGTCATGTAGGCCACCGCGCTGGCCAGCGTTGCACCGGCACCCGGAAGTACGCCGAGGATGAAGCCCAGCAGCCCGCAGCGAATATTCACCACAAACACAGCGGCGGCTTCCTTGACGTTGAACATCATGCGCCCGGTAGCCTTGACCGCCTCCTGGCCCCGATGGGTCTTCTCCAGCAGCAAGAGGATTTCACTGATTGAAAACAGACCCAGGACCAGTACCACGAACTGAATGCCGTCGGTCAGATGAATGTTATCGCCGGTAAAACGGTACACCCCGCTGTTGGCATCAATGCCGACCGCAGACAGGAAAAGCCCAATCAGCGCGGCAATGAACGTCTTCAATGGCCTGTCACCGGCCATGCCGCCCAAGCAGACAATAGCGAACACCATCAGTACGAAATATTCCGCCGGACCGAAGGCAATCGCCCACTTGGCGAGCAACGGCGCGAACAGCACCATGCCGCAGGTGGCGATGAATGCACCGATGAACGAACTCCACGCTGACAGCGACAGCGCGACGCCGGCCAGCCCTTGGCGTGCCATTGGATAACCGTCCAGCGTGGTCATGACAGTGGACGCTTCGCCCGGAATGTTCAGCAGGATCGAACTGATACGCCCGCCGTATTCACAGCCCAGGTACACGGCCGCCAGCAGAATCAGTGCTGATTCGGGCGGCAGGCCCAGCGCAAAGGCAATGGGGATCAGCAGCGCCACCCCGTTGATAGGCCCAAGCCCTGGCAGCAGGCCGACGACGGTGCCAATCAATGTGCCAGACAGTGCGGTAATCAGGTTGTAAGGAGTGAGGGCGACGCCGAAGCCCTGGCCCAGGTAGCTGAAAGTATCCATGTCAGTTCTCCAGAACGCTGAGCAGGCCTAAAGGCAAGGGAACGTCCATGGCCTTGTCGAACAACAGGTAAAGGCCGACGCTCATCAGAATCACCACCAGCACGCTCGGCAGCCAGCGTCCGCCATACAGGCGTGCCATGGGAATGCCGATCAGGATGCTGCTGAGGATGAAACCCAGCGGTTCGAACAACCCGGCGAATATCAGCAGCAGAACGATGCACGCGCCAATCTTGACCAGGGTTTCGCGGTCCAGCGCTGGTTCTTCCTCGGTGTGGACAATGGGGGTAGGTCGAATCAGCAGGTACAGCAGGGCGGCACCCATCAGCCCGAGCATCAGCAGCGGAAAAGCGCGTGGTCCGACCGGTTCATAGGAGAAAGGCGCTTGATAAGGCCAGGCCATTAGAGCCAGGCCTGCGCATGCCAGTAGCAGTACGGCAGCAAAAATGCGTTGTATGACCATGAGAAGCTCCTGAGTCGCGCCCGCTGTGCGGGCGCAACTTAACGTCAGTCAATTGAGTTCAATTACTGAATCAGGCCGAATTCCTTGGCCATCAGTTTGTAGTCGGCAACCTGCTTCTTGACGTAGGTGTCCAGCTCCGCGCCGGTCATGGCGAAGGGGAACAGCTCGCGCTGATCACGCAGTTTGGCAAAGTCTTCAGAGGCCAGGATTTTGTCGAACGAGGCTTTCCACCAGTTGTAGTCTTCGTCGCTGACCTTCGGGCCGAGGTAGAAGCCACGCACCACTGGCCAGACGATGTCGTAGCCCTGCTCCTTGGCGGTGGGGATGTCTTTCATCTCGGGTTCGTCGATGCGCTTCTCGGCGAACACGGCGAGCAGGCGCATGTCGCCGCTCAGAATGTGCGGCATGGAGTCGGAAATATCCGTACTGCCCACTTGAATGTGGCCGCCAAGCAGGGCGGTGGCGATCTCCCCACCACCTTCCAGCGCGACATAACGCAAGGCGCGTGGGTTGATGCCAGCAGCCTTGGCGATCAACGCAGTCTGCATCCAGTCCTGGCTGCCTACTGTGCCGCCTGAGCCGATGACTACCTTGCTCGGGTCGGCCTTGAGCGCTTTGACCAGATCGTCGAGGTTCTTGTAAGGCGAGTCGCTCTTAACTGCAATGGCGCCATAGCTTGTGCCCACGGCGGCGAGCCAGCGCACTGCGTTTTCATCGAAGCGGCCGAATTTGCCCTGCGCCAGATTGAGCAGCGAACCGCTGGACCACGCGACCAGCGTGCCTGCGTCTGCGGGGCGCTGAGCCACGACTGCGTTGTAGGCCACTGCGCCGACGCCCCCAGGCATGTAGGTCACGCGCATGGGCGAGGTCAGAATCTTCTCGTTGATAAGCGCGCTTTGTACCAGCTTGCACGTCAGGTCGAATCCGCCACCCGGCGAGGCGGGTGCAATGCATTCCGGACGTTTTGGTTCGGCAGCAAACAATTGGCTGGCAACCAGTATGCAGGCGGCGGTGGCGGCTATCTGACGCAGAGGGAATTTCATGTTCAGTCTCCAGAGATATTTTTGTTTTTGGAAGAGAGAAGCTGTTCAGCAGATGCTTTTGTCTCGCGCACCACGAAGCCTGTTCGCTGACACGCAGGTGCCATCGGTACAGCGGTGGACGCTGATGTTTTGCAGGAGGGTGGAGCTGGGTCGCGACGGGTGCGGGGAAAACCGCGACGGGCTGTGCTCAATGGACTGGCAAGCCTGGGCTGGCGTAGACATGACGTGACTCCGTTTAGCGATTTATTGTTTTTATTGTCCAGACGCATCCGGGCGCCTGTTTTTACGTACCCTTTTGCCGGGTCGTGTGGCGATGCTAGATGACGAACCTTTCGCAAACCTTTCAGCTACCTTTCATGTCGCAATTGAAGGGCCGCGAATCGTTTCTGTCCTTCACAGGCGGCGGCCTGCCTGTAAACTCCACCGCCACAAGCCTCGATGCTCGGATCGATAACAACAGTGACAATCAGGAGACGGCGATGCGTGTTCTTCTTGTGGAAGATCATCTGCAATTGGCTGAAAGTGTCGCGCAGGCGCTCAAAAGCGCGGGTTTGACCGTTGATGTACTGCATGATGGCGTTGCCGCCGACCTGGCGTTGAGCAGTGAGGAATACGCCGTCGCCATTCTCGATGTCGGCTTGCCGCGCATGGATGGCTTTGAAGTGCTGGCGCGTCTGCGGGCGCGCAGCAAAAACCTTCCGGTATTGATGCTGACCGCGCGCAGCGACGTCAAGGATCGCGTTCATGGCCTGAACCTGGGGGCCGACGATTACCTGGCCAAGCCTTTCGAGCTGTCCGAGCTGGAGGCCAGGGTCAAGGCATTGCTGCGGCGTAGCGTGCTGGGTGGCGAGCGGCAACAGCGCTGCGGCGTACTGGCCTATGATCTGGACACACGGCGTTTCACGCTCGGCGATGAACTGCTGGCCCTGACCTCTCGCGAACAGGCGGTGCTGGAAGCGCTCATCGCCCGGCCAGGCCGGGTGATGAGCAAGGAGCAACTGGCCGCGCAGGTTTTCGGCCTCGACGAGGAGGCCAGCCCTGACGCCATCGAAATCTACGTCCATCGCCTGCGCAAGAAGCTCGACGGGCATTCTGTGGCCATCGTGACCTTTCGGGGTCTGGGGTATCTGCTTGAAAGCCGCGATGATTAACGACAGCCTGCGCTGGCGGCTGTTGTGGAACCTGGCGTTGCTGCTGGTGGTGTTGATGCTGGCCAGCGGCATGAGCGCTTACTGGAATGGCCGCGAAGTGGCCGATACCGCCTACGACCGCACGTTGCTGGCTTCAGCGCGGACCATCGCTGCTGGTCTGACCCAGCGTGATGGCACGCTGAGCGCCGACATTCCCTACGTGGCGCTGGATACCTTTGCCTACGACAGCGAAGGACGAATCTATTACCAGGTCAATGACATCCATCAGAAGCTGATTTCCGGTTATGAAAATCTGCCTTCGCCGCCACCGGGCACCTTGCGTACCGATGATTACCCTGCGCTGGCGAAGTTTTATAACGGGATTTATCAAGGGCAGGATGTACGTGTGGTCAGCCTGCTCAAGCCAGTGACTGATCCGGGCATGAACGGCACGGCTGAAATTCGTGTTGCCGAAACCCAGGAGGCGCGCAAGGGTATGGCGCGCAGCCTGATGGCCGACACATTGCTGCGCCTGGGCATGCTCGGAGGGGGCGCGCTGCTGCTGGTCTGGTTCACGGTCAGCGCGGCATTGCGACCGCTGGAACGCTTGCGCACCGCAGTCGAAGAGCGTCAGCCGGATGATCTGCGCTCGCTGCCAATGGTTGAGGTGCAGCATGAACTACGTCCGCTGGTGGGGGCGCTGAACCACTTTACCGAGCGGCTGCGCCTGCAGTTCGAGCGCCAGGCGCAGTTCATCGCCGATGCTGCCCATGAACTGCGCACGCCGCTGGCCGCGCTCAAGGCGCGGGTTGAGCTGGGCCTGCGTGAGCGCGACCCGCAACACTGGCGCAGTACGCTGGAATCAGCCGCACTTGGCACGGATCGGCTCACGCATCTGGCCAATCAGTTGCTGTCACTGGCGCGGATTGAAAACGGCGCGCGGGCCATTGCCGAAGGCGGCGCGCAACAACTGGACCTCAGCCAGCTGGCAAGAGAGCTGGGCATGGCCATGGCGCCGTTGGCTCATTCACGCGGCGTCGCGCTGGCGCTGGAGGCTGACGAGCCGGTCTGGCTGCGTGGCGAGCCGACGTTGCTGAACGAACTGTTGAGCAACCTGATCGACAATGCGCTGGCTCACACTTCACCGGGCGGTAACGTGGTGTTGCGGGTGTATGCGCCGGGTGTTCTGGAGGTCGAGGATGATGGCCCTGGCATTCCGGCAGATGAGCGGGAGCGGGTCTTCGAGCGTTTCTACCGTCGCAGTCAGCAGGGCAGCGGTGCCGGGCTAGGTCTGGCTATTGTGGGAGAGATATGCCGTGCGCATCTGGCCAGAATCACCTTGCACGATGGTGCCGAGCGGGGTTTGAAGGTTCGGGTCAGTTTCAGTGCGCCCTGATCCTAGTAGAGCATGCTCTTCGCTTCGTCCATCTGGGCGCTCAGCATGCCTTCAGCTCTGGAAAGCCTCAGTTGGCTGAACGCAGGCAGGTCGGCCATCTCGATGAGGCTGAAGGGGTGGTCGGTGTTCCTGTGGATATGCACTGTGGCGATCTGCACCAGATCTGTGTAGTCCGGGCTTTTCGATACGCGCGCGAAGTTCTGGAACTGAATCGGCACGCAGGCCAGCGGCTCGGGAAAGTCCCATGAGCGCAGCAGGCGTTCGCCAATGACCGGGTGAATGCTGTCGATCACGTGGTTGAGGCTGATCGGATCAGCCAGCAGCTCGTAATGGTCTTCGGCATACGTCAGGATCGGCAGAATCCCGATCAAGTGGATCAGCCCGGCGAGCGTGGCCTGGTCGGGTTTGAGATTCGTGTAGTTCTGGCACAAGGTGTAGCTGATGCCGGCAACCTGCAGGCTCTGCTTCCAGATATCGCGCATCTTCTGCTCGATGACGGGAGACTTGGCGTGGAACATCTGCTCGACCACCAGGCCGATGGCCAGGTTGCAGGTGTAATTAACGCCCAGGCGCCGAACCGCAGTGGTGACGTCGCTGACTTCAAAATTCGGGCGCAGCAGGGGGCTGTTCGCGACCTTTATCAGGCGTGCGGAAAGGGCTGTATCGCTACCGATGACCTTGCTCAGGGCCGAAATACTGATTTCGGTGTCTTCGGCGGCAAGGCGAATTCTCAGTGCTACTTCCGGCAGGGTAGGCAGAAACAAGGCATCTCTGTCGATGGCCTTGATCAAGTTTCTCTGCACCTCATCAGCCATCTTGCTCATGTTGCATCTCGCAGCCGTTGGGGGTGTCCAGAGTTTTCCGCGCGCTCCGCAGAGCGCCAGCATGTGCACTGGAACGCTCTAAAGACACTAGGAACCTGAATGTGTTCGTCTGGCTTAGCGCTGAGTTTCGAGTTTGCTGTCCAGTATGTAGGGCAGATCACTCATTTGCAGCGCTGCGCCTTCTGGCGAGCCAAGATTTATATGGCCATTTTCTGCCGCATCGCCCTGCACTACGGCGAGCAGTTCAACATTCTGGCCGGAATGTGCGGCGATGACCACGTTGCCCACGGCGCTGGCGTGTACCGGCGAAAACAGTGCCGTACCCGGCTCCGGGATTTCTTCGCTGCTCAGCGTCAGGCGGTAGAGCCTGCGTTTGAGCTTGCCCAGGTATTGCATGCGCGCGACGATTTCCTGGCCGGTGTAGCAGCCCTTCTTGAAGCTGACGCCGCCGACGGCCTGCAGGTTGATCATCTGCGGGATGAATTCCTCGCGGGTGCTGCCAAATACCTGGCCGATGCCGACCCGTATCTGACCCAGCAACCAGTCATTGAGCGGGCCTTCGCTCAACTGCGAAGCCAGCTGTGATTTGATGCTGTCTGCCTGCCCGGCGCGTACCCAGAGTTCGGCCCGGCCCGGGGAGACACGGATTGCGATGAGTTCATTGGCTCGCACCACAGCATCGGTTTCCTGCGCCAGATTCAGGCCCAGGCCGACCAGCGCGCTGTCGCCATCCTGCAGGCCGAAGCGCACCCATTCTGCGCTTTCGTCAGTCAGTTTCGATTTGGAGAACACTGCGTATTTACGCAGGTCCAGCAATTGCGGCTCGATCAGCTCGCTGGCCATCGCCAGCAGGCAACCGTCGCCTTCGAAAACGATGCGAAAACTCGACTGCATCCGGCCCTTCTGCGTGCAGCGGGCACCGAGGCTGGATTTGTCTTCATTAAGGTAATTTAGGTTGCACGTCAGCTGACCCTGAAGAAACTTGCTGGCATCCACGCCGCGAACGGCGAGAACGCCCTCATGGGATAGCGTGCAGAAAAAAGCTTTTTGGGTCATGGTCATCGCAGATTGGGAAAAAAGTCCGGGGGCACATCATAGTGCCGAGTCGAGGTTATGCATACGGGGTACGTGAAAACTGCTGCGACCATTGCAAGATTCGCGTGCCCGGCTCACGGCTGTATACTTGCCGCCTACTTTGAGGAGCGCTCCATGGTCGAAGACGTCGAACTCAACCGCCTTTACTGGCACAGCCGCCGTGGCATGCTTGAACTGGACGTGCTGCTGGTACCGTTTGTCCGTGAGGTCTATCCGCATTTGAATGACGTGGATCGTGATCTGTATCGCCGTCTGCTCACTTGTGAAGATCAGGACATGTTCGGTTGGTTCATGCAGCGCGCCGAATCCGAAGATGCTGAATTGCAGCGTATGGTTCGCATGATTCTGGATCGTGTCCAGCCCAAGTGATCGATTTGAATGTCACTGGCAGGCCTCGCGCCTGCTACTGACGGCGTATCTCGCCGTTCAGCTGCTGGCGCTGGTCGCGCTGTCCTGGCTGAACATCGCTTCGTTGGCGCTGGCACTGGGCGTGCTGTTTTGCCTGATGCATGCTGCGTGGACGTTGCCGCGCTCGATCCTGCTCAGTCATCCGGCAGCCTTCACCGCGCTGAAGCGCGATCATCAAGGCTGGCAATTGTGGAACGAATGCGACGGCTGGCAGCCCGTGCAGTTATGCCCGGACAGCCTTGCGTTACCGTTGGTCGTGATTCTGCGTTTTCGGCCGATTATCGCAGGCCGGCCGGGCCGCTCGATAAAAAGCTGCTGCATCGCGCTTGATGCGCTGACACCGGACACTCACCGGCGTCTGCGTGTACGCCTGAAGTTCAGCCGACGTAAGTGGGCGGCACCAGAATAGTGTCCAGCGCCTCCGGCAACATGTCCGGGTAGTCCAGTGTGTAATGCAGGCCACGGCTTTCCTTGCGCTGCATGGCCGAGCAGATCATCAGTTCTGCCACCTGCGCCAGATTGCGCAGCTCGATCAGGTCACGGCTGACCTTGTAGTTGCTGTAGAACTCGTCGATCTCATCCAGTAACAAACGCACACGGTGCTGAGCGCGTTGCAGGCGCTTGTTGGTACGCACAATGCCGACGTAGTCCCACATGAATCGTCTCAGTTCATCCCAGTTGTGCGCGATGATCACGTCTTCGTCCGAATCAGTCACCTGGCTGGCGTCCCAGGCCGGAAGGTCGGTGGGCATCTGTACGTCGGCCAGTTGCTGCTCGATGTCTGTCGCTGCCGAGCGGGCATACACGAAGCACTCCAGCAGTGAGTTGCTGGCCATGCGGTTGGCGCCGTGCAGGCCTGTGAAGCTGGTCTCGCCGATGGCGTACAGGCCCGGCACATCGGTGTGGCCCTTGCTGTCCACCATGACACCGCCACAGGTGTAATGCGCTGCCGGGACCACCGGAATCGGCTGGCGAGTGATGTCGATGGAGAATTCCAGGCAGCGCTCGTAGACGGTTGGAAAGTGCGTTTTGATAAAGGCTTCCGGTTTGTGGCTGATGTCCAGATAGACACAGTCGATACCCAGTCGCTTCATTTCGTGGTCTATCGCTCGGGCAACAATATCGCGGGGGGCCAGTTCTGCCCGTTCGTCGAACCGTTGCATGAAGCGCTCGCCGTTGGGCAGCTTGAGGTAGGCGCCTTCACCGCGAAGTGCTTCGGTGATCAGAAAACTCTTGGCTTGCGGGTGATACAGGCAAGTGGGGTGAAACTGGTTGAATTCCAGGTTCGCCACTCGGCAACCGGAACGCCAGGCCATGGCGATGCCGTCGCCGCACGCACCGTCGGGGTTGCTGGTGTACAGGTAGACCTTGGCAGCGCCACCTGACGCGAGGATGGTAAAGCGCGCGCCGTAGGTGTCCACTTCACCGCTGGTGCGATTGAGTACATAAGCGCCCAGGCAGCGCTGGCCTTCCAGCCCGAGACGGCGTTCGGTGATCAGGTCGATGGCGGCGCGCTGCTCGAGCAGTTCTATATTCGGCCGTTTACGGGCCTGTTCAAGCAGAGTGCGAAAGATGGCTGCGCCTGTGGCATCGGCGGCGTGGATGATCCGCCGGTGGCTGTGGCCGCCTTCGCGTGTCAGGTGGAATTCAAAGCCGCTTTCATCGCTATCTGCGTCATCGCCCCGAGTGAAAGGCACGCCCTGTTCAATCAGCCACTGAATGGCCTCGCGGCTGTGCTCGACGGTGAAACGCACCGCTTCTTCGTTGCAAAGGCCGCCGCCGGCATTCAGCGTGTCTTCAACATGAGACTGCACGGTATCGGTGTCATCCAGTACCGCTGCCACACCGCCCTGGGCCCAGAATGTCGAGCCATTGGCCAGATCGCCTTTGCTCAGCACTGCGATGCTCAGGTGGCCGGGGAGGGTCAATGCCAGGCTCAGCCCGGCAGCGCCACTGCCAATTACCAGTACGTCATGCTGAAAATGTTGACTCATCTGCGAATTCTGCCCTTGGCGACCACTAGTATAAGTATTGGGGTAACGGCACAATAGCCACGCCTACATGGCAATGTGAGACCACGGCGGGTATGGATTGTGCTCCAGTCCCGGATGTCATGCATATTGTTTTCCCTGTTATCTGTTACTGGAAATGCTCCAGTGCACTGATTTCAAAGAACTTTGTGCAGTGTGCGGCTCACACCTGTGATTGTGTCAATGGAACTTTTTGCCAGGATCCATGCTCAATAGCAGGTTGCCTACACAGGAACAGCGTCGTTTTCGCAGGGTTAGATAAGTGATCATCAACTGCGAGACCGGCGACAAGACTATTCACGCAGCCGACCGTGTCGCGCTGCGTTTTTCGTGCAGGCTTTACGATTGCCTGCAGGAAACTTGCTTGAAGGGGGAGAACTTTTGCGAAAAGCCCGAGTCTATGTTTGCGAGCCTGAACAATGTCAGTTGCAACACTCCTTCATGCTTAACGAGGAGTGTTCATGCTAACCCAGGAAGAGGATCAGCAGCTTGTCGAGCGCGTACAGCGTGGCGATACGCGAGCATTTGATCTGTTGGTGCTGAAGTATCAGCACAAAATTCTAGGGTTGATCGTGCGATTCGTGCACGACACCCATGAGGCTCAGGACGTTGCACAGGAAGCCTTTATCAAGGCTTACCGTGCTCTCGGAAACTTTCGCGGTGACAGTGCTTTCTATACCTGGCTGTATCGCATCGCCATTAACACGGCGAAAAACTATTTGGTGTCGCGAGGTCGGCGTCCACCGGATAGCGATGTAAGGTCTGAAGACGCGGAGTTCTACGACGGCGATCATGGCCTCAAGGACATCGAGTCGCCGGAACGTGCATTGTTGAGAGATGAGATCGAGGGCACCGTCCATCGGACCATCCAGCTTCTCCCGGAAGATTTACGTACGGCACTAACTTTACGTGAATTCGATGGTCTGAGTTATGAAGACATTGCGAGCGTCATGCAGTGTCCTGTTGGTACCGTGCGCTCTCGGATCTTCCGCGCTCGGGAAGCCATCGATAAAGCCCTGCAGCCGTTGTTGCAGGAATCCTGAGACAGCGGCGATAGCCCAAGAGAGGAACCCGCCATGAGTCGTGAAGCCCTGCAGGAATCGCTGTCCGCGGTACTGGATAACGAAGCGGACGAACTGGAATTACGTCGGGTATTGAATGCCATTGACGATGCCGGTACTCGCGCTACCTGGTCGCGTTACCAAGTTGCTCGTGCAGCTATGCATAAAGAGTTGCTGATCCCGCATCTGGATATTTCGGCTGCTGTATCTGCCGCAATCGCCGATGAAGTCAGCCCGCTCAAAGCAGCACGCGGACCTTGGCGCACGCTGGGTCGTCTGGCCGTTGCAGCGTCGGTTACCGTAGCCGTTCTGGCCGGTGTCCGCCTGTATAACCAGGATGACATTGCCGGTGCGCAACTGGCACAGCAGACCCAGCAGCCTGCCAACCTGACCGTTCCACAAGTGAAAGGCCCTGCCGTACTGGCTGGCTACACTGAAAGTACCGAGCAGGCACCTGGTCCTATGGCCAACGGTGTGCTGCAGGGTGCTGGTCAAGGTGATCAACGTTTGCCTGGCTACCTGCGTCAGCACGCCCAGGAAGCAGCGTTGAAAGGTACTGAAAGCGCTCTGCCTTACGCACGCGCTGCGAGTCTGGAAAACCGTTAAGGAGGATCATGCGAGCCGTCCCTCTACTGCCATTACTGCTTGGTGGATGGCTTGCCCTCCCGGTACAGGCTGATGATGCGCAAGACGCAATCAATCGTCTTGCCAAGGTTGATCAGCAGCAGAGCTATCAAGGCACCTTTGTATACGAACGCAATGGTAGTTTTTCTACCCATCGAATCTGGCACCGCATAGCGGACGGTCAGGTTCAGGAGCGTTTGTTGCAGCTTGATGGTTCTGCTCAGGAAGTTCTGCGTGTTGACGGGCTCACACAGTGCGTCAGCGGCTCCCTGGAAGCAGGTGTAGCCAATCCGGCCGACTCATCTGCCCGCGCATTCGATGTAAAAAGACTTTCCGCTTGGTACGACATAAAAATTGTTGGAAAATCCAGAGTGGCCGGTCGTCAGGCAACTATCGTTGCGCTGTCTCCCAAGGACCAGCATCGATACGGCCTCGAACTTCACCTGGATAACGAAACCGGTCTTGTGCTCAAGTCGCTTCTGTTGAGCGAGAAGGGGCAGTTGCTCGAACGTTTCCAGTTTACCGATCTCGATACCGCTGGCGTTCTGTCTGAGCAAATGCTCAAGACCAGCGTCGACTGCAAGCCCGTGTCTGTGGTGAAAACCAAGCCCGAGCCGTCCATAAGTTCTGTTGCATGGCATTCTGATTGGCTGCCGCCTGGTTTCGAAGTCAGCAGCGGTGGTGTGCGCAAGGACTCTTCCACGCAATCCTCCGTTACCCATCTGATGTATGGCGACGGTCTGGCGCGTTTTTCGGTGTTCATCGAGGCGGTGAAAAGCGGATCTTCCTCGGATATTCGCACCCAGTTAGGCCCGACAGTGGCTGTTTCGCGTCGCCTCACAACGCCGCAGGGTGACATGATGGTGACGGTCGTCGGAGAAATACCGATGGGTACCGCCGAGCGTATAGCCTTGTCGATGCGTTACGACGAATCTCCAGCCAAAAAATAAACATTTGAAGTCACGAATTCCAGGATGTAAAAATTTTCATCCTGGTTTTCAAGAGTCGCCAGGGCGCATTCAACCTGGCCTGGGCGCAGGTACTGAAATGTTTGGTGAGGTTTGCACGTTGCAAAAACTCTGGTTTTTTTCTATAGGTCACAGCCTCGCAGCTTTGGCCTTTTGTCGTTTCCAGAGGCCATGTCGCTGATCCAGGGATGAGCATCGCTGCTTGAGGTCTTTGAGTCAGTTGCTTGTACTGCTTAATTTTTTGCTCGTTACCAACGGGAGCCATATGTCGATACCACGCATGAAATCCTACTTTTCACTGATTGCCGCTGTGCTGATGCTCGGCCAGGTTGCTACGGCTCAAGCCGAGAACCTGCCGGACTTCACCGGGCTGGTCGAGCAGGCCTCGCCTGCAGTGGTGAATATCAGTACGCGCCAGAAACTGCCGGACCGCGCCATAGCCAATCAGCAGATGCCTGATCTGGAAGGCTTGCCGCCCATGCTCCGCGAATTTCTCGAGCGCAGTATGCCGCCAGGTTCGCGTCCGCCGGGAGCAGGCAAGGGTGATCGTCAGCGCGAGGCCCAGTCACTGGGCTCGGGCTTTATCATTTCCCCCGATGGCTACATTCTGACCAACAATCATGTGATCGACGGTGCCGACGAGATTCTTGTGCGCCTGTCTGATCGCAGCGAGCTGAAAGCCAAGCTGGTCGGCACCGATTCGCGTACCGATGTTGCGGTCCTGAAAATCGACGGCAAGGACCTTCCTACAGCCAAACTGGGCAACTCCAATACGCTCAAGGTGGGTGAGTGGGTGCTGGCGATCGGTTCGCCGTTCGGCTTCGATCATTCCGTGACCAAAGGGATCGTCAGTGCCAAGGGCCGCAGTCTGCCAAACGACACATATGTGCCGTTCATTCAGACGGACGTTGCCATCAACCCGGGTAATTCGGGTGGCCCGCTGTTCAACATGGCCGGTGAGGTAGTCGGGATCAATTCGCAGATATTTACCCGCTCGGGTGGTTTCATGGGGCTGTCGTTCGCGATTCCGATTGACGTCGCCATGGACGTGGCCAATCAGCTCAAGGCCAGTGGCAAAGTCAGCCGCGGCTGGCTGGGCGTGGTTATTCAGGAAGTGAACAAGGACCTTGCCGAATCGTTTGGTCTGGACAAGCCTGCCGGTGCGCTGGTTGCCCAGGTGCTTGAAGATGGCCCGGCTGCCAAGGGTGGCCTGCAGGTTGGTGACGTAATTCTGAGTGCCAACGGCCAGCCAATTATCATGTCGGCTGACTTGCCGCACTTGATAGGCAACCTCAAGGACGGCAGCAAGGCCGAACTTGAAGTGATTCGCGACGGCAAGCGTCAGAAGCTGACGGTCACTGTTGGCGCGTTGCCTGATGAAGGTCAGGAAATGGGCGATGTTGCTGGCACAGGCGCCGAACGCAGCAGCAACCGTCTGGGCGTGTCGGTGATCGAACTGACTGCCGAGCAGAAGAAATCCCTGGACCTCAAGGGCGGTGTGGCCATCAAGGAAGTTACAGGTGGTCCGGCTTCGCTGATTGGCCTGCAGCCGGGTGATGTGATCACTCACCTGAACAATCAGGCGATTACCTCCAGTAAGCAGTTCACTGATGTGGCGAAAAGCCTGCCCAAGGATCGCTCTGTCTCGATGCGCGTTCTGCGTCAGGGCCGTGCGACCTTCATCACCTTCAAGCTGTCCGAGTAACAGGTCGGTTTGACCGGGAAGGGTGGCTACGGCCACCCTTTTTTGTGCCTGTTTGTTTACGTTGCGCCTATCCGGGTACCTGTAAGCGTGACGCCTCTTGCTTAGTTCAGGTACAATTCCCGGCTATTTTTCGGCGGGCAATCTGCCTGCAACCTTTTTGAGTGTTGATCCGTGAGTGATTTGAGTCATATCCGCAATTTCTCCATCATCGCCCACATTGACCATGGCAAGTCGACGCTGGCCGACCGCTTCATTCAAATGTGCGGCGGCCTGTCCGAGCGCGAAATGGAAGCCCAGGTGCTCGACTCCATGGATCTTGAGCGCGAGCGCGGGATCACCATCAAGGCCCATAGCGTTACCCTGTATTACAAGGCCAAAGACGGTATCACCTACCAGCTGAACTTCATCGACACCCCCGGGCACGTCGATTTCACCTATGAGGTCAGCCGATCCCTGGCCGCGTGCGAAGGTGCATTGCTGGTGGTCGATGCGGGGCAGGGCGTCGAGGCACAGTCGGTCGCCAATTGCTACACCGCCATCGAGCAGGGCCTTGAGGTCATGCCGGTATTGAACAAGATGGACTTGCCGCAGGCCGATCCGGACCGCGTCAAGGAAGAGATCGAGAAGATCATCGGTATCGACGCCACCGATGCCGTGGCGTGCAGCGCCAAGAGCGGTATGGGCGTGGACGAGGTCCTCGAGCGTCTGGTAGCAACCATTCCCGCACCGACCGGCAACATCGAAGATCCGCTGCAAGCGTTGATCATCGACTCCTGGTTCGACAACTACCTGGGCGTCGTGTCTCTGGTGCGCGTGCGCCACGGTCGCGTCAAGAAAGGCGACAAGATCCTCGTCAAGTCCACCGGCAAGCTGCATCTGGTCGACAGCGTTGGGGTGTTCAACCCCAAGCACACTGCAACCGTTGATCTGAAAGCCGGCGAAGTGGGCTTTATCATTGCCGGTATCAAGGACATTCATGGCGCGCCGGTCGGTGACACCCTGACCCTGAGCACCACGCCCGATGTAGACGTACTGCCCGGTTTCAAGCGTATCCAGCCTCAGGTATATGCAGGCCTGTTCCCGGTCAGCTCGGACGATTTCGAAGACTTCCGTGAAGCCCTGCAAAAGCTGACGCTGAATGACTCTTCGCTGCAATACCTGCCGGAAAGCTCCGATGCACTGGGCTTCGGCTTCCGTTGTGGCTTCCTAGGCATGCTCCACATGGAGATCATCCAGGAGCGTCTTGAGCGTGAATACAATCTCGACCTGATCACCACTGCGCCAACCGTAATCTTCGAGCTGTTGCTGAAGACCGGCGAAACGATTTATGTCGATAACCCGTCCAAGCTGCCTGACCTGTCGGCCATCGAAGACATGCGTGAACCTATCGTTCGCGCAAATATTCTTGTGCCGCAGGAGCACCTGGGCAACGTCATTACGTTGTGTATCGAAAAACGTGGCGTGCAGCACGACATGCTGTTCCTCGGCACCCAGGTTCAGGTGAGCTACGATTTGCCGATGAACGAAGTGGTTCTGGACTTCTTCGATCGTCTCAAGTCTGTCAGCCGCGGTTATGCTTCGCTGGATTATCATTTTGATCGTTACCAGTCGGCCAACCTGGTCAAGCTCGACGTTCTGATCAACGCCGAGAAGGTCGATGCCCTGGCATTGATCGTTCACCGCGACAACGCTCATTACAAAGGGCGTGCGTTGACCGAGAAGATGAAAGAGCTGATCCCTCGACAAATGTTCGACGTGGCAATTCAGGCCGCCATTGGCGGTCAGATCGTGGCCCGGACAACCGTCAAGGCGCTTAGAAAGAACGTACTGGCCAAATGCTACGGCGGCGACGTCAGCCGCAAGCGTAAATTGCTGGAGAAGCAAAAGGCCGGTAAAAAACGCATGAAGCAGGTCGGCAACGTGGAAATTCCACAGGAAGCCTTCCTCGCAGTGCTCAGGTTGGAATAGTCAGGTCCTATGTCACTAAATTTTCCGCTGTTGTTGGTCATCGCTGTGTTCGTCTGTGGCGTGCTTGCACTGATTGATCTGGTCATCCTGGCACCTCGTCGCCGGGCTGCCATTTCGAACTATCAGGGAAGCGTCGGCGAACCTGACATTGCTGTCGTAGAGCGCTTGAACAAAGAGCCTTTGCTGGTCGAGTACGGCAAATCGTTCTTTCCGGTGTTGTTTATCGTGCTGGTGCTTCGTTCGTTTCTGGTAGAGCCGTTCCAGATTCCTTCGGGCTCCATGAAGCCGACGCTGGATGTGGGTGATTTCATTCTGGTCAACAAGTTCGCGTATGGCATCCGCCTGCCAGTACTGGATCAGAAGGTCATCCAGCTCGGTGATCCGCAGCGTGGCGATGTGATGGTGTTCCGCTACCCAAGCGACCCAAGCGTCAACTACATCAAACGTGTCGTCGGTCTGCCGGGTGATCGCATTCGCTACACCAGCGACAAGCGGTTGTTCATCAACGGTGAGCTGGTTGCCAAGAAGCTGATCGGCACCGAGCCCGGTACACTGGGCAGCGCAGAACTGTACGAAGAACAACTGGGCGCAGTCGAACACCAGATCCGTCAGGAAATGAG
The DNA here is from genome assembly GCF_022836805.1 of Pseudomonas sp. RGM 3321. NCBI lineage: Bacteria > Pseudomonadati > Pseudomonadota > Gammaproteobacteria > Pseudomonadales > Pseudomonadaceae > Pseudomonas > Pseudomonas sp. RGM 3321. The sequence continues at coordinate 162,742 of NZ_JALHBH010000113.1, read as the reverse complement.
CCGATACCGCGCGCCGCCTGACAGTGAGTGGACAGTGCCTGCTGCGCACTACTTCATGATGGGCGACAACCGCGACAACTCGAACGACAGCCGTTACTGGGATGATCCCAATATTCCCAAGGACGAACTGGGCATGGTCCCGGACAAGAACATCGTAGGCAAGGCGTTCGCCGTCTGGATGAGCTGGCCGGAACCGAAACTGAGCCACTTCCCTAATTTTGCACGCGTAGGGTTGATCAAGTAATCGATGCGGCGCTGCCTGGAGCAGCGCCGTATGTCATTTGGGCTGACTGGAAACGCCTCTGAACCCTGAGTCGACCCGGTCGGGCAGGCAGTGAACTCTCGAGGTTGAAGTCGAACATGACGTTCTCTACTTCTCAAAAAGGTTTTTCGCTAGTGGGATGGCTGTTGGTGCTGGCGCTTGTCGCGTTTGCGACGAGCACGGCCTTCAAGCTGGTCCCGCATTACCTCGACTACATGACGATGAAGAAAATCATCGAAACGGTCGACACCAATCAGGCCCTGGGCATTACCACGGTCGACGATTTCTACGGTTATGTCGGTAAGAACATGCAGGTCAACAGCATTCGGGATATAGATTTGAACAAGGCGTTGAAAGTGACGGTGGAGAACAATGCGTTCAAGGCTCATTTGAACTATGAGCAGCGTGAACCGTGGTTCCAGAACATCGATCTGGTGATGAAGTTCGACAAGCAATTCAGTGTGGGTAAACCGTGAGCGTATCCTTGAGCCGCCTTGAGCGTCAGCTCGGCTATACCTTCAAGGATCAGGAACTGATGGTCCTGGCCCTGACCCATCGCAGTTTTGCCGGTCGCAACAACGAGCGTCTGGAATTTCTCGGCGATGCCATTCTCAACTTCGTGGCGGGCGAGGCGTTGTTCGAACGCTTTCCTCAGGCCCGCGAAGGCCAGTTGTCGCGCTTGCGCGCGCGCCTGGTAAAGGGTGAAACCCTAGCGTTGCTGGCCCGTGGTTTCGATCTGGGCGAGTACCTTCGTCTGGGTTCCGGCGAGCTGAAAAGCGGTGGTTTCCGTCGCGAGTCGATTCTCGCCGATGCCCTTGAAGCGCTGATCGGGGCGATCTACCTGGACGCAGGCATGGAGGCTGCGCGTGAGCGCGTTCTGGCCTGGCTGACGACCGAGTTCGACAGCCTGACGCTGGTAGATACCAACAAGGACCCCAAGACCCGACTGCAGGAATTTCTCCAGTCGCGGGCCTGCGAACTGCCGCGTTACGAGGTGGTGGATATCCAGGGTGAACCGCATTGCCGGACGTTTTTCGTCGAATGCGAGATCAACCTATTGAATGAAAAAAGCCGAGGACAGGGTGTCAGCCGCCGGATTGCCGAACAGGTAGCCGCAGCAGCAGCACTTATTGCCCTGGGCGTGGAGAACGGTCATGAATGATACAACCGCAACACGCTGTGGCTATGTTGCCATTGTCGGCCGTCCCAACGTAGGCAAGTCCACGCTGCTCAACCATATTCTGGGTCAGAAGCTGGCGATCACCTCGCGCAAGCCACAGACCACGCGTCACAACATGCTCGGAATCAAAACCGAGGGTGCCGTGCAGGCGATCTATGTCGACACCCCCGGCATGCACAAGAATGGCGAGAAAGCGCTCAACCGCTACATGAACAAGACTGCTTCGGCTGCGTTGAAAGACGTCGACGTGGTGATCTTCGTCGTGGATCGCACTCGCTGGACCGACGAAGATCAGATGGTTCTGGAACGTGTTCAGTACGTGCAGGGCCCGGTCATTCTGGCGATCAACAAAACCGATCGCATTGAAGACAAAAGCGATCTGATGCCGCATCTGGAGTGGCTGCAAGGCCAGCTGCCGAATGCGTCCATCGTGCCTATCTCCGCGCAGCATGGCCACAACCTGGAAGCGCTGGAAAGCCTGATTGCCTCGCACTTGCCGGAGAACGATCACTTCTTCCCGGAAGATCAGATCACTGATCGCAGCAGCCGCTTTCTGGCTGCCGAGCTGGTTCGCGAGAAGATCATGCGCCAGTTGGGTGCCGAGCTTCCGTACCAGATCACCGTCGAGATCGAAGAGTTCAAGCAGCAGGGCCGCACCCTGCACATCCATGCGCTGATTCTTGTCGAGCGTGATGGGCAGAAAAAAATCATCATTGGCGACAAGGGCGACCGTATCAAGCGCATCGGCAGTGATGCGCGTCGCGACATGGAGCTGCTGTTCGACTCCAAAGTGATGCTTAACCTGTGGGTCAAGGTCAAAGGTGGCTGGTCCGATGACGAGCGCGCCCTTCGCTCGCTCGGCTACGGCGACCTCTAAGCTGCCCTTTCGCCTGACCCTTCTGCGGTTGGGCGAACACTTCTCTTTCGAGCCAGCCTGATGAGCGCGCCCACCGGCCAACCTGCTTATGTGCTCCACAGCCGTGCGTATCGCGAAAACAGCGCGCTGGTCGATTTTCTCACGCCCCAGGGGCGGCTACGTGCCGTGCTGCGCAGTGCCAAAGGCAAGGCAGGCTCGCTGGCGCGTCCGTTCGTACCGCTTGAAGTCGAGTTTCGAGGACGTGGCGAACTCAAGAATGTCGGGCGCATGGAAAGCGCAGGCGTTGCTACCTGGATGACCGGCGAGGCGCTGTTCAGCGGCATGTACCTCAACGAACTGCTGATTCGCCTGTTGCCTGCCGAAGACCCGCATCCAGCCGTATTCGAACATTACGCCGCCACATTGCTGGCCCTCGCGCTGGGCCGTCCGCTGGAACCGTTGCTGCGTTCGTTCGAATGGCGGTTGCTGGATGATCTGGGCTACGGCTTTGCGATGGACGCCGACATCAACGGCGAACCGCTGGCAATTGATGGCATGTACCGCCTGCAAGTGGATGCCGGGCTTGAGCGTGTTTATCTGCTTCAGCCCGGCCTGTTTCAAGGCGCAGAATTGCTGGCCATGTCCGAAGCGGACTGGAACGTCCCCGGTGCGTTGTCTGCTGCCAAGCGTCTGATGCGTCAGGCGCTGGCTGTGCATCTGGGCGGCCGCCCACTTGTCAGTCGTGAACTGTTTCGCAAGCCTTGATCAGGCTTTATTCTTTACAGCCTGCTTCGATCAGCTCGCCCATTTTTCTGGAGACAACCGTGACCCAAAGCACTCGCATCCTTCTCGGCGTGAACATCGATCATGTAGCCACCTTGCGTCAGGCCCGTGGCACGCGCTATCCGGACCCGGTCAAGGCAGCACTGGACGCCGAAGAGGCAGGTGCCGACGGCATCACCGTTCATCTGCGTGAAGACCGTCGGCATATTCAGGAACGTGACGTCCTTCTGCTCAAGGACGTGCTGCAGACCCGCATGAACTTCGAGATGGGCGTGACCGAGGAAATGCTGGCGTTTGCCGAGCGCATTCGTCCTGCGCATATCTGCCTGGTGCCGGAGACACGCCAGGAACTGACTACCGAAGGCGGGCTGGACGTCGCGGGCCAGGAAGCGCGGATCAAGGCAGCGGTCGAGCGGCTGGCGAAAATAGGCTGCGAGGTCTCGTTGTTTATCGACGCCGATGAGCGCCAGATCGCCGCTTCAAAGCGCGTCGGTGCGCCAGCTATCGAACTGCACACCGGGCGCTATGCCGATGCTCAGACCCCGGCCGAAGTGGCCGAGGAGCTGCAGCGAATAGCCGATGGAGTAGCGTTTGGTCTTGCGCAAGGCCTGATCGTCAATGCCGGCCACGGCCTGCATTATCACAACGTCGAAGCAGTCGCAGCGATCAAGGGCATCAACGAACTGAACATCGGCCACGCGCTGGTAGCTCATGCTCTGTTCGTGGGCTTCAAGGCGGCGGTGGCAGAGATGAAAGCGCTGATCGTGGCAGCCGCTCGGTAGCCCGTCCTGTTCAAGGCTTGCGCCCCACAATCACCGCACGCATTGGCGCTGGCAGTCCTTCGACGGTCTTGCTGTGATCGGTGGGGTCCAGATAGTCGCTCAGTGACTGGAAGCGCATCCATTCGGTGCTGCGCTGTTCCTTGATCGTCGTATGGCTGACGTCGACGCAGCGCACATCGGTGAAGCCTGCGCGGCGCATCCACAGCTCCAGCGCCGGTACTGACGGCAGGAACCATACGTTGCGCATTTGCGCATAACGGTCTTCCGGCACGAGCACCTGATGCACATCGCCGGGGATCACCAGTGTTTCCATCACCAGCTCGCCCCCGTTGACCAGGCAGTCTTTCAACGCCAGCAAATGGTCAATGGGCGATTTGCGGTGATACAGCACGCCCATTGAGAACACCGTATCGAAGCCTTCCAGGTTGGCGGGTAAGTCTTCAAGTGCGAACGGCAGGTGCCAGGCGGGCAGGTCAGGCAGGTAGCGCTGCATGGCCTGAAACTGGCAGAAGAACAGCCAGTTGGGGTCAACACCAATCACGCTGTCAGCCCCGGCACCAAGCATACGCCACTGGTAATAACCGTTGCCGCAACCAACGTCCAGAACCCGTTTGCCCCGCAGATCAAGATGCGGCGATACCCGTGACCACTTCCAGTCCGAGCGCCATTCGGTGTCGATATGCACGCCGAACACATTGAACGGCCCCTTGCGCCACGGCGACAGGCCTAATAATGCCTTGCGCAGCACAGTACGGGTTTCGCCGTTGCACTCGGCTTGCAGGGTAAAACTGTCGAGCAGATCGATTCGCTCGGGCTGCAGGTCCGGAAGCGCATCCAGCGCACTTTGCCAGCGCTGCAAGTCACCATGACCCTTGGCCATTTTGCTGTCGAGCTGGGCTTGCAAGCCGTTGGCCCAGTCAGCCAGAGGGGTTCCCGCCAGACGGCGGACAAGAGGAGCGAGATCAATCATGGCAGGGCAATCAACGAGGTGAAATTAAGGCATTGGAACCAGGGCACCACCTTGGAAAAACCGGCGGCGAGCAGGCGTTGGCGGTGTTCTTCCAGGCTGTCGGGCTTCATCACGTTTTCGATGGCACTGCGCTTCTGGGCAATTTCCAGATCGCTGTAGCCGTTGGCGCGCTTGAAGGCGATGTGCAGATCCGTCAGCAGCGCATGCTCCTGCTCGTCATCAAAACGCAGTTTCTCCGAAAGGATCAACGCGCCGCCTGGCACCAGCGCATCACGAATGCGCCTGAGCAATGTCAGGCGCTGCTCGGGGGCGATGAATTGCAGGGTGAAGTTAAGCGCCACCACCGAGGCGGGTTTGAACTCCAGCGCCAGAATGTCACCCTCGATGACCTGCACCGGCAACAGCTCCTGAAACATGGAGTTCTGCGCATTGAGGTACTCACGGCAGCGTTCGACCATCGCACTGGAATTGTCTATCGCAATGACCTCACAGCCTTCGCTGCGTACATGGCGGCGCAGGGCTTGAGTCACGGCACCCAGCGAACTGCCAAGGTCGTACAGTACGGATTCCGGCTGGGCGAACTGCGCGGCAAGTACTCCGAGGTTTTCGACAATCGTCGGATAGCCGGGTACCGAGCGTTTGATCATGTCCGGGAACACCCGCACGACGTCTTCGTTGAAGGCGAAGTCAGGCACCTGGGCCAGTGGCTGGGCGAAAATGCGGTCGGTTTCTTTGCTCACGGCGGTTCCGGCGAAGGCTTTGAAAAGCGGGCATTCTAGCCAAGTTGTCGCCGTGATGCATGGTGCAGCGCGTGCCTTCGGACAAGCCGCGGGCAAACGGTCAGTTCACCGTGATTGCGCATTCGAAGGTCTGCTCCGGCGCCACTTCCGGAGCCCACGGCTGCTGATAGGTCATCACCAGCCGCCCGGTGCCTGCGTCGGTTGCCTTGTAGCGCCAGACTGACTGCCCGCCGCTGCCGACCATCTCCTTGCTCTCGGCGTTGGCATACACCTCCGGCCCAAGGCTGCGCAGGATGTTCTGCGCCGGGTTCTGGGTCAGCCAGCGAAAGCCGGTGGTCGGGTTGCTGGGCAGGGTGAGGATCAGCGTCTGTCCGCTCTGGAGCGTCAGCGGGCAGTCGTTTTCAGCCTCGATGGACACTATGTTTTTCGGTGTTTGCGCGCAGGCCGTCAGCAGCGCAAGGCTCAACGGTGCAAGGAAACGGGCGGGGGGCATGGCAAGTTCCGGTTTTTGCGAGACGAGGCGCAAGGATAACTGATCGGAGTTTTGGGGGGGAGTACGACAGGTGTCGCCGCTCTGGATAGGGCGTAGAGCGTCCAGAACTGCATTCCCACGCTGGAGCGTGCGGAACGAGAGGCGCCTGATAGAACACCTCTCGTGCCAGTTCAGCGTGGGACATGCGCAGTATCAATCTTTAGAACAACACCTTCACCACGTCTGCAAAGCGCTTGGCAAAGTGAACGGTGATGCCTTCCTTGAGATAGTCCGGCAGTTCTTCGAAGTTGCCACGGTTAGGCTCCGGAAGGATCAATTCGTGGATCTTCTGACGCCGCGCGGCAATGACTTTCTCGCGTACCCCACCGATAGGCAATACGTGCCCGGTCAGGGTCAGTTCGCCGGTCATGGCCACGCCCTTTTTCGGCGGCTGGTTGCGCGCCAGGGACAGCAAGGCGCTGGCCATGGTAACACCCGCGCTAGGGCCATCTTTCGGGGTTGCACCTTCGGGAACGTGTACGTGCACAAACGCCTCATCGAAGAACTTCGCGTCGCCACCAAACTTCGACAGGTTGGCGCTGACGTAGCTGTAGGCGATTTCCGCCGACTCTTTCATCACGTCGCCCAACTGCCCGGTCAGTTTGAAGCCCCGATTCAGGGTGTGGATACGCGTCGCCTCTATCGGCAGCGTAGCGCCGCCCATGCTGGTCCAGGCCAGGCCAGTAATCACACCCGTGCCCGACAGCACTTGTTCACTGCGGAACACCGGCATGCCCAGCGACGCTTCAAGGTCTTTCGGCCCGATCTTGATGACCGAATCCGGCGCATCGAGCAGTTTGACAACCGCTTTGCGCACCAGCTTGCCCAGTTGTTTTTCCAGATGCCGCACACCGGCTTCCCGCGCATAGCCTTCGATGACCGCGCGCAAGGCCGTGTCACTGATGCTCAGCTTACTCTTGGCAACGCCCGCTTTGGCCAACTGCTTGGGCCACAGGTGACGCTTGGCAATCGCCAGCTTTTCTTCGGTGATGTAGCCCGACAGACGAATCACTTCCATCCGGTCCAGCAGCGGGCCAGGGATCGAGTCCAGGGTGTTGGCGGTGCACACGAACAGGACTTTGGAGAGGTCCAGGCGCAGGTCCAGGTAATGATCGAGGAATTCGACGTTCTGTTCCGGGTCCAGGGTTTCCAGCAGCGCAGACGCCGGGTCGCCCTGATAGCTTTGGCCCATCTTGTCGATTTCATCGAGCATGATGACCGGGTTCATTACCTCGACATCTTTGAGCGCCTGCACCAGCTTGCCCGGCTGGGCGCCGATGTAGGTGCGGCGGTGGCCCTTGATTTCGGCCTCGTCGCGCATGCCACCCACACTCAGGCGGTAGAACGGTCGCCCCAGTGATTCGGCAATCGAACGCCCGACGCTGGTCTTGCCCACGCCCGGCGGGCCTACCAGCAAGACGATCGACCCGCTGATCTCACCCTTGTACGCACCCACAGCGAGAAATTCGAGAATCCGCGCCTTGATGTCATCCAGCCCGGCATGGTGTTGATCGAGCACTTTGCTAGCGTGCTTGAGGTCTAGGTTGTCAGCGCCGTAGACACCCCACGGCAACGAACTGGTCCAGTCCAGATAGTTACGCGTCACGGCGTATTCCGGCGAGCCGGTTTCCAGCACCTTGAGTTTGTTGATCTCCTCGTCGAACTTCTTGCGCGCCTGTGGTGGCAGGGTCTTGCCTTCCAGGCGCTGCTCGAACTGCTCGATGTCGGCGCTGCGGTCGTCCTTGCTCAGCCCCAACTCCTGCTGAATGACCTTGAGCTGTTCTTTAAGGAAGAACTGACGCTGATGCTCGCCGATCTTGCGGTTCACCTCGGCAGATATTTCTTTCTGCAAACGTGCGACTTCGACTTCCTTGCGCAGCATCGGCAGGACTTTCTCCATGCGCCTGAGCATCGGCACACAGTCGAGCACTTCCTGCAGTTCGACGCCGGTGGCGGAGGTCAGGGCCGCAGCGAAGTCGGTGAGTGGCGAAGGGTCGTTGGGGCTGAAGCGGTTGAGATAATTCTTCAACTCTTCGCTGTACAGCGGGTTGAGTGGCAACAGCTCCTTGATCGCGTTGATCAAGGCCATGCCGTAGGCCTTCACTTCATCGGTCGGGTCATTGGGCTGCTGCGGGTACTCGACTTCCACCAGATAAGGCGGGCGATGATGCTTGAGCCAGGTGCGGATGCGCACGCGGCTCAAGCCCTGCGCCACGAACTGCAATCGGCCATTTTCGCGGCTGGCGTGGTGAACCTTGACCAGAGTGCCATACTCGGGGAGCGCATCGGTCTTGAAGTGGCGAGGATCTTCCTGCGGGGTGTCCATGAAAAACAGCGCCAGCGAGTGGTGCTCGGACTTGCTGACCAGCTCCAGCGTCTCTGCCCACGGTTCTTCGTTGACAATGACCGGCAAAACCTGCGCCGGGAAGAACGGACGATTGTGGATGGGGATGATGTAAACCTTGTCAGGCAGATTCTGGCCGGGCAAGGCAAGTGAGGTGCTGTCGGAACTCAGAGACACTTCGTGCTCGTCTGCGTCATTGGGCAAATCTGGCGAGTCTGACTGCTGGTCGCTCATGGGGCACCTGAGAAGTTGAACATGCTTCTTAGATGGGGCAGTAGCCCTCAGGTTTCAATAGTCTTGGTCGATAGTCTGTAAAGCGGTTCTAAAACTGCTATTTCATCGCTGTGAGGCCAGCTATTGCTGACCTGAGCTGAATTGTTTATTTGCGGCACCGCCGTTATGGGTTGAATCAGGTATGACCAACGTATTGATCTCGGCATTAGTGGCTGGACTCTGGATGGCATCGGCCGCGACTGCATCGGCTGCCACCTTCACCGCGCAGTTGTTCGACAAGCAGGGCCAGCCCCTCGCGGACGCGGTCGTGACGCTCAAGGGGCCTCCCGGTCCGTCAGCCGTAGCGCTGAAGGCCGCCATGGACCAGCGTGAGCAGGAATTTGCGCCGCATGTACTGGCTGTTCACGTCGGTACTGAAGTCAAATTCCCCAACAGCGACAACATTCGCCACCAGGTCTACTCCTTTTCTCCGGCCAAACGCTTTGAATTGCGTCTTTACGAGGGTACGCCCTCGGACCCGCTGCTGTTCGACAAACCCGGCGTCGTGGTGCTGGGCTGCAACATCCATGACTGGATGGTCGGCTATATCTACGTGACCAACGAGCCGTGGTTTGGTGTGACGGACAGCAACGGCGTGCTGAAATTTGAACAGGTACCAGCCGGACACTACGCCGCCACGCTCTGGCATCCACAAATAGAAGATATGCAGCCGGTGTCGGGTGGCGAGTTCGATGTGCCCGCAGCGGGCCTGTCCCAGCGTTTCAATCTGGCGGTCGAAGTGAAAAACGAAGATAAACCTGTTAAACCCGCACCCGGTGGCTTCGGTGATGCTTTTCACAAGGCCGCACATGAATGAAGTTTAAGGTCAGCTTTCAGGCGCGTATCGCAGGGGTTCTGATTGCCCTGTTGCTGATTGTCGTGGGCGCAGTCTTTCTCGCGGTCAAGGTTGCGACCGGCGATGCAGTGCGAACCCAGGCCCAGGCGCAACTGGAAGTGGGGAGCCGGGTGTTCGAGCGCCTGATCGATTTGCGTGGCAAGCGCCTGCGGGACGCTGTGCAATTGCTCTCGGCCGACTTCGGCTTTCGCGATGCGGTGGCGAGTGCCGACTCGTCGACCATTCGTTCGGTGCTGCTCAACCACGGCAAACGCATCAACGCCAGCGACATGTTCCTGCTGGGCATGGATGGCGTGGTGATTGCCAGCACTGAAACCCAGGTGCCCGAAGGTTCGAGGTTTATCTACGACCAGGCGCTGCGGGGCGCCAAGCGTGCAGGTCAGTCAGTGCTTATCGTCCCTGGCGGTGGAACACCCCACCTGCTGGTAGAAAGTACCGTTCTGGCACCGTTGCCGATTGGCCGCGTGGTCATGGGCTTTACCATCGACAGCGATATTGCCGAAGAGCTGCGTTCGCTCAGCGGGCTGGAAGTGTCTTTTCTCACGGTGGAAAACGGTCAGTCCGGCGATTTGATCAGTACCCAGCCGCCCGCCATGCATGCGGGTCTGGTCGAACTGATGTGCAGTTCTTCAGAGGGGCAGATGCTGCTCACCGAGCAATCGAACCTTAACTTCCTCAGTCAGACGCTGATGCTTGCCAAAAGCGGCAATGGCGGTGACGGACAAGTGATCGCGCTGCTGCAAAGCCCGCTGGACAAGGCCTATCAAGCGTTTGCGCCGCTGGATGAAAAGATTTTCTGGATTTCCATGGCCGCCTTGCTGGCGTCGCTGATCGGCACGCTGGCGCTGGCTCGAAGTGTCTCGCTGCCGGTACGCGCACTGGCAACTGCCGCCAAACGCATCGGTGATGGCGACTATGAAACGCCGGTCACGATGGCCCGCAGCGACGAGTTGGGCATGCTCGCCGACGCGATCAACACCATGCAGCACGGCATCGCCGTGCGTGAAGGGCAGTTGGCGCACAACGCGCTGCACGACAACCTGACCGGGCTGCCCAATCGCGCGCTGGTGATGGAGCGTCTGGGCAGTTCGATTGCGGCAGATCGCCCGGTGGCATTGCTGTACATGGGCATCGAGAACCTTAAAACGATCAGCGAGAGTTCGAATGCAGAGGGCCTTGATCAACTGTTGCGTCAGGTCGGTCAGCGCTTGCAAGGCAACTCGCGGCCCGGCGATACCGTGGCACGCCTGAGCGCCAACGAATTTCTGCTGTTGCTGGACAACACGGCCAGCGACGGCGCAGTCGGTATCGCCGATGCCTTGCAGCACTTGCTCAGCGAGCCGCAGCGTATCGACAACCATGACTACGCGCTCGAATGCTGCATCGGCATCACGGTTTACCCGGAACACGGTGATTCGGCCCAGGAACTGGTCAACCGTGCGGCGATTGCACGCAAGGACGCAACCTTCCTGCCCGGTCGTCTGCAGATCTACCAGGACGGGCGCGATGTTGCTCACCAGCGTCAGATCAGTTTGATCCGCGACCTGCGCAAGGCTCCGCAGAATGGCGAGCTGATGCTCCATTACCAACCCAAACTGGATATCCGCCAGAGCTATGTTCGTCAGGCCGAAGCCCTGCTGCGCTGGACTCACCCGCGCTTTGGCAATGTTTCGCCGGCCGAATTCATTGTGCTCGCCGAGCGCACCGGCAGTATCAACCTGCTGACCAACTGGGTGATCGAAGAAGCCATGCGGCAACTGGCCGAGTGGCGTCAGCGCGGTCTGGTGATGCAGGTATCGGTCAACATTTCCGCGAACGACTTGCTGGGCGACGACCTGGCCGGTTATGTCATGAAACTGCTCAAGCAATACGGGGTGCCTGCCGAACAACTGGTATTCGAGATAACCGAGAGCGCGATCATGAGCGAGCCGGAAAAAGCCCTGGTGGTCCTGCACCGCCTGCGCGACTGCGGCATCAGCCTGTCGGTCGATGATTTCGGCACGGGCTACTCGTCACTGGCGCACTTGAAGCGCCTGCCGGTGCAGGAGCTGAAAATCGACCAGTCCTTCGTACGTGATCTGGACGAGACCAGCGAAGACGCTGTGATCGTGCGCTCGACCATCGAGATGAGCCATAACCTGGGGCTCAAGGTGGTTGCCGAGGGTGTCGAGTACCAACACAGTCTGGACCTGCTCCGGCGTTGGCATTGCGATACGGCCCAGGGTTACCTGATCAGTCGGCCGCTGACAGCGTCAGCATTCGAGGCATGGATTGCTACCTATCAGGCATCACCCAGTCTTATGGTGAATTAATCCATGTCCTACAAGACATCATTACTGTTGGGTTATCTGTTGGCGGGCGTGGCAGGGGGTGTCCCGGCGCTCGCGCTGGGCGACAACGGCCGGTTGATTGCCACGGGCGGCGCGACCAGCATTGAAGGCAGCGCCGGTGGCGGTATCACCCCATGGGCGGTGATCACCGGTTACAGCGAACAGGGCGAGTGGGGCGCGACAGCCTTCGCCACGCACGTCAATCTGCCCGACTACAACCTTGATGTGGCAGGCCTCGCCGTCGCCTATGGCAATCGCATCGAGTTTTCCTATGCCCACCAACGCTTCGATATCAGCAACCTGCAGCACAGGCTCAGCCTGCCGGACGACAACCTCAGTCAGGACGTGTTCGGCGTCAAAGTGCGCCTGTTCGGCGACCTGATCTATGAAAGCCTGCCACAGGTTTCGCTGGGCGTGCAGTACAAGCATCAGAACGATTTCCTGATCCCGAGTCTGGTGGGGGCCAAGCGTGATTCGGATGTCGAAGGGTATCTGACGGCCAGTCGGTTGTTCATGGGCGCGGCGTTTGGCTACAACGTCGTGATCAACGGTGGTGTGCGTTACAGCCGCGCGAACGAAACCGGCCTGCTCGGGTTTGGCGGGGACCGGCGTGACAGCCGCAGTCTGCTCAAGGAGGGTTCGGCAGCAGTGCTGTTCAATCCGCGCTGGGCACTGGGCGTTGAGTACCGTGAAAAGCCCGACAACCTGTCGTTTGCTGGCGAGAGTGATTGGGCCGATGTGTTTCTCGGTTATTTCCCCAACAAACACGTGTCCGTAGTACTGGCCTACGCCCGATTGGGTGAAATCGCCACGCTGGACAACCAGAACGGCACGTATCTGTCTGTACAGGGGAATTTCTGATGAGGAGTTTGCTGATATGTCTGATGCTGACGGTATTGGCCGGATGCGCCCAGCAGCCGCCCGGGGATGACAGCCTCTATCAAGACTTGGGCCAGCGTGCCGGCATCCAGCGCATCGTCGAGGGCATGCTGCTGAACATCGCCAAGGATGAGCGCATTGTCGAGCACTTCAAGAAGGTTAATATCGTGCGTTTGCGCGACAAACTGGTCGAACAGCTCTGTGTCGAAGCGGGCGGTCCGTGCCGTTACACCGGCGACAGTATGGCCGAGTCCCACAAGGGCCAGAACCTCACCCCGAGCGACTTCAATGCGCTTGTCGAAAACCTGATAGCAGCGATGGACACCGAGAACGTTCCGGTTCCGGTCCAGAACCGTTTGATCGCCCGGTTGGCACCAATGCGTGGCGACGTGGTTGGTAAGTAATTCGTAGCCTTTAAATGCACTCTAACTATCGTGCCAATGCTTCGCGTTGGCATGTCGTTCGTGACGCTCCGCATCACAAATCGTCGCCGCACCGCGCGTCCAGAACAGCGTTCCCACTGGAGCGTGTGCAATGAGTCTTCCAGCCACGTCTCAACTCAACCGCGTCAGGTACCCCGGCACTTCCTGCTCCGGCAAAACCGACAGCACTTTCAGGCGCTGGAGCATGCGCTGCCGGGCGCGTTGCAGGTGTTCCTTGAGGTTCAAGGCCGCAGCGTCGAAAGCACCGTGCAGCAATAACTCAATGATCAGCCGGTGCTCGGCCAGCATCGCTTCATCCGCGCCAATGCCCAGCAGCCGGTAGAAAATCCGGTTGATGATCATCGGGCTTTGCGCCTGGCTGATCAGGGTCGCGATCTTGCGGTTTTGCAGGCCGCCCAGACACTGCTGATGCAGGTCGTCCTCAAGGCGCTCTATCTCCTCCAGGCTGCACTGTTCGGCGTTTTGCGCCTGAATGACTCTGGTCAGCATGGCGTCCAGGGTTTCGCGACTCAACTGCGGCGCGGTCTGGCGCAGGGCTTCAGGCTCAAGGCAGGCGCGCAGTTCGTAGTCTTCGGTGATTTCCCGGGCCGTCAGCGGCCCTGCCAGCCACTGTGAGTAAGGCTCTTTTTCCACCAGGCCGCGGTCACGCAAACGCATCAGCGCCTCGCGAACCACGGCACGGCTGACGCCGTAATGCTGCGCGGCGTTTTGTTCATCGAGCCGATAATGACCAAAAGCGATACAGGCCGACAGCGCCGCGCCGATCTCGTCATGAATTCGTTCGCCGAGTGGGCGGGTGTCGACCAGCTCTTCGCTGCTGTCCAGCCCGAACTGCTTGTGGCTAAGACTCAACCGCAACGGCTCGACTTCCCCGGCGTCAGGATTGACCAGATAACCTCGGCCATCAAAGCGGCTGATCAAGCCTTCTTCATGCAGCAGATTGAGCGCCTTGCGCACTGGCACCCGGCTAGTGCCGAACAGTTCTGCCAGCGGTGCTTCAAGCAGCACCAGTCCATTGGCAGCCGCACCCGAGACGATTGCGTTACGCAACACCTCACGGATCGTGGCGTAACGCGACGCGGTGCGCGTGTCCTCTTCTGACATCGGTTTCATACACTTCTGGCGGTTGACGGGCAATTCTCGCACAGATGCGCCGTTGTCACCCTGGGCCACGTCCTGATGCTCGCTCATGGGGCCACCGTTACTTTTTTGCACTGAAATGTACCTTTTGTAAAAGATACATTATTTCTTTATGAAGCTCTGGTGTTCGGCTCAAGCATTGCCGAAACGGATTTAGTCATTTGCGGAGAGAGTTCTAGGACGGCGGTCCCAGCCCGAAGGGACCTGATCTCTGGCGCGGCCGAAAGTCTGTTAGTACAGATTGGCATGGAATCTGCCTTTGTTAAATGTACATTTTACTAATAAGTACATTTTAAAGGTCCGATGCCCATGATTGATACAGGAAGTCACAGCGTTACTCGTGATGCCTGCGCAATGGCTGAGGACTTCGCTCAGGGGCGCAGTGACCCGATTCAGGTTCTGGACAAGGCCCTGCAGCAGGCAGCTCAGGTTGACCATGTATTCATTTCCATGAGTGTCGAACGTGCCTATAGGGAAGCCGAAGCCAGCACTGCCCGCTGGAAACACGGGCAGCCACTGAGCCCGTTCGATGGGGTGCCGATCGCCTGGAAGGATCTGTTCGACGTAGCTGGTTGCGTGACAACGGCCGGTGCCGCCTTGCGCAACAACCTTTCGCCGGCACTGCTTGATGCGCCGAGCGTCGGGCTGCTGGCGCGTTCCGGGATGGTCAGTCTGGGTAAGACCAACCTCAGCGAATTCGCTTATTCCGGGCTGGGCCTGAACCCGCATTTTGGTACACCGGTCAACCCGATGAGCGATCGCACGCCGCGCATTCCCGGCGGCTCTTCTTCAGGTTCGGCAGTCGCAGTGGCTGCCGGGATTGTGCCGATTGCCATGGGCACCGATACCGCAGGTTCGATTCGTATTCCGGCCGCGCTTAACGGTCTTGTAGGGTTTCGCAGCACCAGCCGCCGCTACAGTCGCGACGGTGTGTTCCCGCTGGCGCTGACACTTGACAGTGTCGGTCCGCTGACCCGCAGCGTGCGTGATGCGCTGGTGATCGATGACCTGCTGTGTGCGCGCAACAAGCCTTCGTCATTGCTGCCTCGCAGTGTGGCCACCCAGCGGTTTCTGGTCGACAAGGCCGTGCTGGAAGACCCGCGTGTCGAGCCTGCGGTTCGTGAAAATCTGTTTCGTGTCATCGGCATCCTGCATGACCACGGTGCTTTTGTTGACGTGCGCCCCTGTCAGGCATTTCAGGCCACCTTGCAGTTGATTCAGCAGAAGGGCTGGCTTGGCGCTGCCGAAGCATTTGCGCTGCATCAGTCGTTGCTCGACAGCGACGCCGCCAGCCAGCTCGACCCCAGAGTGCGCAAGCGCCTGGAGGCGGCACGGCATATGCCCGCCAGCCTGCTGGTAAATCTGTACGCCGCGCGCGAACGCTTGCAGGAGCAATTGACCCTCGAACTCGATGGTGCGCTGCTGATCACCCCAACCGTTGCTCACGTTGCGCCGCCGCTCGCGCAGTTGTTGAGCGACGAAGATCTGTTCATTCAAACCAACCTCGCCACGCTGCGCCTGACCATGCCCGGCAGCCTGCTTAATATGCCCGGCGTGTCACTGCCCAGCGGCTGCGATGCCTCGGGCCTGCCCACCGGGCTGTTGCTCAGCGCTCCGGCGGGAGAGGACGCACGCCTGTTGCGCGCGGCTCTGACGGTGGAGTCGTTGCTCAACCAACCTTGAAAACAAGCACTTTGAAAGCAGGCACCTGAACACTGCAAACCGGCACGCGTGCTGAACACCGCGTAGCCGTTCTGATTAACCAGCGGGAGAAGCAAGATGGCCAAAGAAATTCTGTGTGCGTTTGGTGTAGATGTCGATGCCGTCGCGGGCTGGCTCGGCTCGTATGGCGGCGAAGATTCGCCGGACGATATCTCGCGCGGGCTGTTCGCCGGGGAAGTCGGTGCGCCACGTTTGCTCAAGCTGTTCGAGCGTTATGGCCTGCGCACCACCTGGTTCATTCCGGGGCATTCGATGGAAACGTTCCCGGAGCAGATGAAGGCCGTGGCCGACGCCGGGCATGAAATCGGCGTACACGGTTACAGCCATGAAAACCCGATTGCCATGACCCCGGAGCAGGAAGAGATCGTCCTCGACAAATCCATCGACCTGATCACGCAAATGACCGGCAAGCGCCCGACCGGCTACGTCGCACCCTGGTGGGAATTCAGCAACGTCACCAACGAGCTGCTGCTCAAGAAAGGCATCAAGTACGACCACAGCCTGATGCACAACGACTTTCATCCTTACTACGTTCGTGTGGGCGACAAGTGGACCAAAATTGACTACAGCCAGCATCCGGACACCTGGATGAAACCTCTGGTGCGCGGTGAAGAAACCGACCTGGTGGAAATTCCGGCCAACTGGTACCTGGACGACCTGCCACCGATGATGTTCATCAAGAAGGCACCCAACAGCCACGGTTTCGTCAACCCCCGGCACCTGGAAGAGATGTGGCGCGACCAGTTCGACTGGGTCTATCGCGAGCATGAACACGCCGTATTCACCATGACCATTCACCCGGACGTGTCTGGTCGCCCGCAAGTGCTGCTGATGCTGGAGCGCTTGATCGAGCACATTCAAAGCCATGCAGGCGTCAAGTTCGTCACTTTCGACGAGATTGCCGACGACTTCGTGCGTCGCAACCCCCGTACCCGTTGATACATTGCCCTGTCCGAGGCGTCACTCATGTCCATTTACAACAAGCTCGACCTGACCGGCTGGAAACCTGAGCAATTGACTCCGGAGCAAGTACGGTTCGCCACATGGATTGCGTTTTTCGCGTGGGTGTTTGCGGTATATGACTTCATTCTGTTTGGCACGCTGTTACCGGAGATCGGTCGGCACTTCAGCTGGAGTGAGGTCGAACAGGCCGAAATCGCGACCTGGGTCGCGGTCGGCACAGCGGTGGTGGCACTTGCCATCGGTCCGCTGGTAGATCGCCTGGGACGGCGCGTGGGTATCATTTTCACCGTGAGCGGTTCGGCGATCTGCTCGGCGCTCACGGCCATCGGCGGATCTTGGGGCAAGTCCCCGCTGATCCTGATTCGTTCGCTGGGCGGTTTGGGTTATGCCGAAGAAACGGTCAACGCGACCTATCTGAGCGAAATCTACGCGGCATCCGACGACCCGCGTCTGGCCAAGCGCCGTGGCTTCATCTACAGCCTGGTGCAGGGTGGCTGGCCGGTCGGCGCTTTGATCGCAGCAGGGCTGACCGCTGTGCTGCTGCCGATCATTGGCTGGCAGGGTTGCTTCGTGTTCGCGGCCATCCCGGCCATCGTCATCGCGATCATGGCGCGCAAGCTCAAAGAGAGCCCGCAGTTCCAGATCCATCAACGCATCACCCAACTGCGCAAGAAAGGCGACGTGAGCCAGGCACAGGCTGTGGCGCAAACCTATGGGGTCGATTACGACGAGCACAGCAAAGCGGGCATCGGTGCTGCCTTCCGGGGTTCTTCGCGTCGCGCCACGCTGGTGATCGGTGCTGCGATCCTGCTCAACTGGGCAGCGATTCAAGTGTTCAGCGTGCTGGGCACGACGGTGATCGTCAGCGTTCACCACATCTCGTTCGAGAACTCGCTGATCATTCTGGTGCTGTCCAACCTGGTGGGTTATTGCGGTTACCTGTGTCACGGCTGGATGGGGGACCGCATCGGTCGTCGTAACGTGATCGGTCTTGGCTGGATGCTGGGTGGTCTGGCGTTCGCCGGCATGCTCTACGGGCCGAGCAACATGGTGACGGTCGTTGGCTTGTACAGCCTTGGCCTGTTCTTCCTGATCGGCCCTTACTCGGCGGCCTTGTTCTTCATCAGCGAAAGCTTCCCGACCAGCATTCGTGCAACGGGCGGCGCAATCATTCACGCCATGGGCCCGCTCGGTGCTGTAGTCGCGGGCTTTGGTGCCACGTCGGTATTGAGTGCGGGCGGAGACTGGCAGACCTCGGCGCTGTATTTCGGCGCGCTGCCTTGCTTCCTGTCGGGTGCACTGATGTTTGCGGCCAGGCATGTGCGGCCTGAAACCGTGAAATGAGGAGCAACACATGATTCGTAAAGTTGCAGTAGTAACCGGTGCCGCCAGCGGCATCGGCCAGGCGCTGGCAGTGGCTTTCGCCCGCAACGGTGTGGCGGTGGCCGGCGGGTTCTATCCGGCTGACCCGCATGACCCGAATGAAACCCGCAGGCTGGTGGAGGCGGCGGGTGGCGAATGCCTGATGCTGCCGCTGGACGTGACCAGCACCGAGTCGGTCGACGATCTGGCCGCGGCTGCGATCAAGGCCTATGGCCGAATCGATTACGCAGTGGCCAATGCCGGACTGTTGCGTCGTGCGCCGTTGCTGGAAATGACCGACGAACGCTGGGACGAAATGCTCGACGTCGACCTGACCGGTGTGATGCGTACTTTCCGCGCCGCCGCCCGGCATATGGGCGAGGGCGGTTCGCTGGTGGCGATCTCATCGATTGCCGGTGGTGTCTACGGCTGGCAGGACCATTCCCATTACGCAGCCGCCAAGGCGGGCGTACCAGGGCTGTGTCGCTCGTTGGCGGTGGAGCTGGCGCCCAAGGGCATCCGCTGCAATGCGGTGATTCCCGGTTTGATCGAAACGCCGCAGTCGCTGGACAGCAATAACTCGCTGGGCCCTGAGGGTCTGGCGCAGGCGGCCAAAGCCATCCCGCTGGGCAGAGTCGGCCGAGCGGACGAAGTCGCTGCGCTGGTACGTTTTCTGTGCAGCGACGAAGCCAGTTACCTGACCGGGCAAAGCATCGTGATCGACGGCGGCCTGACCGTGCGCTGGCCGGGATAGATCGCGCAAATTCAACCAAGGAACCCGACCCATGCAACAGCTCAAACAAAAACGTGCGGTGATCACCGGTGCAGGCAGCGGCATTGGTGCTGCCATCGCGCTTGCCTACGCGACTGAAGGTGCGCACCTGGTGCTGGGCGATCGTGATCCGGTCAATCTGGCCAAGGTTGCCGAACGCTGTCGTCAGCTCGGCGCACAGGTGCACGAATGTGTGGCCGACGTCGGCATCGTCGAGGGTGCGCAGGCCAGTGTCGATGCCTGCGTCGAGCATTTTGGCGGCATCGACATTCTAGTCAATAACGCTGGCATGCTGACCCAGGCACGTTGCGTCGACCTGAGCATCGAGATGTGGAACGACATGCTGCGCGTCGACCTTACCAGCGTATTCGTGGCCAGCCAGCGCGCCTTGCCGCACATGATTGCCCAGCGTTGGGGGCGCATTATCAATGTCGCCTCGCAACTGGGCATCAAAGGCGGTGCCGAGCTGACCCATTACGCCGCTGCCAAAGCCGGGGTGATCGGCTTCAGCAAGTCCCTGGCGCTGGAAGTCGCCAAGGACAACGTGCTGGTCAACGCTATCGCTCCCGGTCCTATCGAAACACCGCTGGTCGCCGGGATCAGCAGCGCGTGGAAAACCGCCAAGGCCGCAGAGTTGCCGCTGGGGCGTTTCGGTCTGGCCGAGGAAGTTGCGCCGGTGGCTGTGCTGCTGGCCAGCGAGCCGGGTGGCAACCTGTTTGTCGGCCAGACGCTTGGCCCCAATTCCGGCGATGTCATGCCATGAGCAAACTGCTGGAGAACACCTGATGTGTGGATTGTGCGGGCTGTTGGGCGAAGACGTGCACTGGAGCGACCCGCTGGCTGCCGAGCTGCCCCGGCGGCGTGAGCGTTTGCGGCGTATTGCCGCGATCAACAAGGTCGTGGCGCCGTTTCGTCTCAAAGTCGAGGACTTTCAGGGCGTTTCCTACCTTCTGCTGGGGGCTACCGGCAAGCAGGAACTGGCGACCGGCCTGGAGCAGCTCTGGCAGAAAGCCGAGTCACTGATTGGTCGCCCGCTCGACCCGCTGGACTCCCGTTTGCTCGACCATCTGCAGAGGCCATCATGAGCATTGCCCTCAATGTGATTACCGGCTTTCTCGGCAGCGGCAAGACCTCGTTGCTCAAACGCCTGCTGGCCGATGAAGACATGGGCGAAACTGCGCTGTTGATCAACGAGTTCGGCGATGTCGGTATCGATCATCTGCTGGTTGAAGATGTTGCTCCGGATACCGTTCTGCTGCCCAGCGGTTGTGTCTGCTGCACCGTCAGAGGGGAATTGAAAGATGCGCTGCTTGGTCTTTTGGAGCGGCGTAATCGCGGCGAGATTCCAGCGTTTCGCCGGGTGATTCTGGAGACCACCGGCCTGGCCGATCCGGCACCGATTCTGACCACGCTGAGCAATGACCCGCAACTGCGCGGGCGTTTTCATATCGGCCTGATCGTCACGCTGGTGGACGCCTGCCACGCGACACTGCAAGAGCGTCTGCATCCGGAGTGGCTGGCTCAGATCGCGGCGGCGGACCGGCTGTTGTTGAGCAAGACCGATCTGGTCGATCAGCCCGCACTGGACGCGCTTCGTCAGCACCTGCAAGCGTTGAATTTCTCTGCGCCGCTGCGGGATGCGGCGCAGATCCACAGTGGCGATCAACTGTTGCTGGGCGAGGGCATGCGCAGCGAAGAACCGGCCGCTGAAGTGACGCGCTGGCAACTGCACAGGGTGTCGTCGACCTCCGCTCGGCATGGGGATGCACAAGTCTGCTGCCTGACGTTCGAGCGGCCTCTGGACTGGGTCGGTTTCGGGGTGTGGCTGTCGATGCTGTTAAGATGCCACGGTGAACGAATCCTCCGTGTCAAAGGACTGCTCAACGTGAACGACAACCAGGCTCCCATCGTGATTCACGGTGTGCAGCATTGCCTGCATGCGCCGGTGCATCTTTCGGCCTGGCCAGGAGAGGATCGTACTTCCCGGCTGGTGTTCATCCTGCGCGGTCTTGATCCCGAGTTGCTGCGCCGTTCATTTGAAGTGTTTTCCAGCAGCTTCGCGCCGTCACTCCGCGAGTCTGCGGCATGACCATTACCTTGCGTGTGCTGGGTACGTCTGTGACCTTACTGGAGTCCTTGCGTGAGCGGGCCGAGCAGGAACTGGGCATCAAGCTGATCTACCAGATCCATGACGTGCAGACCGCGCAACGTATTGCGGTCATGCAGCCCGACAGCTACGACCTTTACGATCAGTGGTTTCATAACGTCGATTTCGTCTGGCCTGCGCGGGCCATTCAACCCATCGACACGCGGCGTATTGCGCTGTGGCACGAGATTAACGACCTGCCCAAGCGCGGTCGTTTACGGCCCACCGATCAACCGGGCAGCGGCAGCGTGCCCAGCGAGCGCCTGTTCGTGCAGCACGACGGCAGCCTTGGCAGCACGGTGACCGAGCGCATCAGCATGTTACCGCTGACCCACAACGCCGACAGTTTTGCCTATCGCCCCGAGCGTTTGCCGGATGGGCTGAGCCCTGCTGACGAAAGCTGGGGCTGGCTGCTCGACCCTGTGTGGGGTGGGCGCATCGCCTTGCAGAGCGATGCTGCCATCGGCGCTCTGGATGCCGCATTGGCCGTGCAGGGCGCGGGACTGGCGGCGTTCAAGGACATCGGCAACATGAGCATCGAAGAAATCGACGTGCTGGCCGACGTGCTGGTGCGTAAACAGCAGCAAGGGCATTTTGGCGCGTTCTGGTCAGGCGACGAAGAAGCTGCCGAACTTATGCTCAGCCCGACCATCGACATTCAGAGCCTCTGGTCACCGACCCTGGTCAGGTTGCACCGCGCAGGTGTGAAGTACCGTGTGGCAGTGCCCAAAGAGGGTTATCGCGGCTGGTTCGGCGGGCTGTCTTTATCGCGCCACGCCAAAGGCCCGGTGCTGGATGCAGCCTACGCCTACCTGAACTGGTGGCTGTCCGGTTGGCCGGGCGCAGTAATGGCACGGCAGGGGTATTACATCGGCAATCCGGCGCGCAGTCGTGATCATCTGAGCGCCGCCGAATGGGATTACTGGTACGCCGGTCTGCCTGCCCGCGAGCAACTGCTCGGCAGCGACGGCCTGCCACTGATCGACGCCGGAGAGATCCGTGACGGCGGTTCCTACGAGGAACGCATGGGCCACATCGCGGTGTGGAACTCGGTCATGAACGAACACAACTACCTGGTCCGCCGCTGGAACGACATCCTGCGCGCCAGTGGCAAAAGCAGCGCCAAAGCGCGTTAGGCACGCATTCAAGAGCGGACGCAGAGCGTCCAGAACGGCATTCCCACGCTGGAGCGTGCGGAACGATAATCGTCTGGAAGGGCTGTTCCGGCAGGGCACTTCCGCGAGAACACCATCGTGCCAATGCTCCGCGTTGGCATGCATTTCGTGCCGCTCCGCGTCACAGATCTGCGCCGCACCACATATTCAAGATCGGACGCAGAGGAACGGCTTTCCTACGCTGGAGCGTGCGGAACGATAATCGTCTGGAAGGGCTGTTCCGGCAGGGCACTTCCGCGAGAACACCATCGTGCCAATGCTTCGCGTTGGCATGCATTTCGTGCCGCTCCGCGTCACAGATCTGCGCCGCACCACATATTCAAGATCGGACGCAGAGGAACGGCTTTCCTACGCTGGAGCGTGCGGAACGATAATCGTCTGGAAGGGCTGTTCCGGCAGGGCACTTCCGCGAGAACACCATCGTGGCAATGCTCTGCGTTGGCATGCATTTCGTGCCGCTCCGCGTCACAGATCTACAGCCTTGTCCGGTAGCAAATGCAGCCGAGATCAAGGTTTCAATGGTAATAAAAAAGCGGCTGCCTCTCGGTAGCCGCTTTTCATTTACCGCACTAATGCATCACTTCGGCAGTTTGAACGCCATCACGTAGTCACCCTGTTTAGTGCCCAGTGAGCCGTGACCGCCGGCCACGACCAGCACGTATTGCTGACCGTCCTTGCCCGTGTAGGTCATCGGTGTGGTTTGCGCGCCTGCTGGCAGGCGGGCTTCCCACAGTTGCTTGCCGTTACGCACGTCATAAGCACGCAGGTACTGGTCAAGCGTGGCGCTCATGAAGGCCAGGCCGCTGGCGGTAGTGAATGTACCCCCCAGGCTTGGAACACCCATGGTCAGCGGGATCGGGATCGGCGAGCTGTCACGCACGGTGCCGTTTTTGTGCATCCAGATGGTTTTCTGGTTGGTCAGATCGACCGCCGCCACATAACCCCATGCCGGTGCCTGACACGGCAGGCCCATTGGCGACAGCAGTGCTTCCAGAATCACGCCATACGGTGCGCCCTTGTTCGGCTGCACGCCTTCGGTTTCGCTCTTGCGGCCCGGGCCGCCTTCAACTTCGGCAGACGGCACCAGCTTGGAGCGGAACGCCATGTAGTTCGGATTGACGAAGGCGATCTGGCGAACCGGATCGACAGAGATGCCGCCCCAGTCGAACACACCGAAGTTACCCGGATACACAATCGAACCCTGCAACGATGGCGGCGTGAACGGGCCGTCGTAACGCAGCGACTTGAAGTCGATCCGGCACATCATCTGGTCAAACGGCGTCACGCCCCACATGTCGCGCTCTTTAAGCGGCGGCGGCATGAAGTTCAGGTCGGACTTGGGCTGAGTCGGCGAAGTCCAGTCGCCTGCAACAGCGCCCTGCGGAACCGGTACTTCCTTGATCGGCACGATTTCCTTGCCGGTGCTGCGGTCCAGCACATAGATGCTGCCCTGCTTGGTCGACGCCAATACAGCAGGCTTCACGCCATCAGCCGTTTTCATGTCCAGCAGCGTCGGTTGACCGCCCACGTCCATGTCCCACAGGTCATGGTGAGTAAACTGGTAGTCCCAACGTACACGGCCGGTCGCGATGTCCAGTGCAACCAGGCCTGCGCTGTACTTCTCGGACTCCTTGGTACGATCACCGCCCCATTGGTCCGGCGTCTGATTGCCCATCGGCAGGTAGATCATGCCCAGCTTTTCATCGACGCTGAACATGGACCACATATTCGGCGAATTTCGCGTGTAGATCTTGCCGTCGGCAATCGGAGCCGTTTCTTCCGGGTTGCCGCTGTCCCAGTTCCAGACCAGACGACCGGTGTGCACGTCGTACGCACGGATCACGCCGGACGGTTCGTCCATCGAAACGTTGTCGGTCACGTGGCCACCAATGATCACCAGATCCTTGGTCACTGCTGGTGGCGAGGTGGAGTAGTAGCCGCCCGGTGCGAACGTGCCCATGTTGGCCGTCAGGTCAACCGAACCCTTATTGCCGAAATCTTCACACATCTTGCCGGTATCGGCGTTCAGCGCGATCAGACGGGTGTCGGCAGTCGGCAGGAAGATTCTGCGTGGGCAGGCACTTGAGGTGGCACTGGCTGTGGCCGGTGGTGCCGGGCTTTGTGCCGGGGCGCTGGCTGCATAGGCTGCGTCGTCATGATAAGTGACGCCACGGCAGGTCATGTGCGCCCAGCCTTTGAAGTTTTTCGCGTTCTGGGTGCTGAGCTTCGGATCAAAGCGCCAGATTTCCTTGCCCGAATCCGGATCAAGCGCGATCACCTGGCTGTGCGGCGTGCACACGTAGAGCATGCCGTTGACCTTGAGCGGGGTGTTCTCGGCAGTGGTTTCCCCCGGGTCGTTCGGCCCAGGGATGTCGCCAGTGCGGAAGGTCCAGGCCGGTTCCAGTTTGTTGACGTTTTCCGGGGTGATCTGTGCCAGAGGCGAGTAGCGGTCGCCGAATGCGGTACGGCCGTAGGACTGCCAGTCGCCGTCAGGCATGGCCGGAGCGGTGTTGGTGGTGCCAGCAGTTTCGCGGTCCAGTTGGCCTTCGATACGGCCAGGGTTGGTGAACTGGCTCGCCAGCGCGGTCAGACCGGCCAGCACGACAGCAACGCTCAATGCGCCAGTGCCCAAGCGCGCCGGGCCATTGCGCAGCAATGGCTTGCGGAACCACGGCAGCAGCAGGACGATGCCCAGAGCAAACCACAGCGCCAGGCGTGGTACCAATTGCCACCAGTCGAGACCGACTTCCCACAACGACCATACGGTGCTCGCGAACAGCAGCAGTGCATACAGGCCAAGTGCAGCAGCACGGCCGGTCATCAGCAACACGCCGGTCACGGCAAAACCGATACCCGCCAGCAGGTAATACAACGAGCCATCCAGTTGCAGCAGTCGGGCACCACCGACCAGCAAGGCCAGCCCCATCAACAGGATCACCAGCCCGAGCAGGGTCGGCAACAGGCGATTTCTATTTGAAGCACTGTCAGTGCTCATAATGCGAATCTCCGCGAGAAGTAAGTAGTTGATATCTTGTTTTCATGTACGCCGCCGACCCTGGCAGCATTCCTTGAGGCTGTTTATTGAAACGAATCACCGACGGTCGAATTCAACGTCACACAGAGCACGGTTGCCCATTCAGCGCGGCCCGGTCATTGATTCGTAGACCATTGCCGCCCGAATTCGTGCATAGGTGTTTATTCAGCGGAGCCTCTTCAGAAAGGAAACCTGAAGTCCTTAAACGCGCAATGATAGGACGCTAACGATTTTTCTAAAAGCTATAAACCTGACATGGATCATTGCAAGGTCGGCAACAGTGCCTCAAGTCGACTGTGTTTTATGAAAGCGCGGCGCTTACAATGGCAGACTTTTCGGGAAGACCAGCGCGTTCCAGAAAGCTGTTCAGGCTGTTATCCCTCTTCATCAGCTTCAAGGCTCATCATGACAACACCCAATTCCGATCCGCTGCACGGCGTCACGCTGGAGCAGATTCTCAGGGCTCTGGTCGAACATTACGAATGGTCCGGCCTGGCCGAGCGTATCGACATTCGCTGCTTCAAAAGCGATCCAAGCATCAAATCCAGTCTGACTTTTCTGCGCAAGACACCTTGGGCGCGTGAAAAGGTTGAAGCGCTGTATGTGAAGTTGCATCGCGGCAAGGGCTGGTAACAGGCCCGCCAGAAAAGCCCGGCATGGACGCTGGAACTCAAGGATAACGATTCATGCACCGCGAACACTCAACTGCGCAGGGACAGCGCTATTACACCCTTGCTGCAGCCTGCCTAGGCTGGTCGGGGCTGGTTATACAGCTGTACCTGATCTTCATTGGCCGTTATGCCGATCACGCCAGTCTGCTGGGCGGGCTAGTGCGGTTTTTAAGTTTCTTTACCGTACTGACCAACACCCTTGCAGCCGTTGCGCTGAGTTGTGCCCTGACGTCGCGGCAGTCGGCAGGCCACCGTTTTTTCAGGCACCCTGTGGTGTGTGGCGGTATTGCGGTGAGCATTGCGCTGGTGGGCATCGCTTACAACATTCTGTTGCGCCATCTGTGGCACCCGCAAGGCTGGCAGTGGGTGGCCGATGAGTTGCTGCACGACATAATGCCGCTGGCGTTCGTATTGTACTGGTGGCTGTACGTGCCCAAAGGCGCGTTGCGCTTGAGCCATGTGCCGCTCTGGGCGATCTACCCGGTCATCTACTTCGCCTATGTCCTGCTGCGTGGCCACATGCTTGGTGACTACCTTTATCCGTTCATTGATGTCGGCACGATCGGTTTTCCAAAGGCATTCATCAACGCGCTGGGCGTGCTGCTCGGGTTCTTGTTCGTTGGACTGTTGCTGCTTGGGGTCGACAAATGGGCGGCTCGTCGCACGATGTGAGTCGCCCAGGCTTGCCTACTCTTCAGTGCCGTCCAGCTTCCAGTAGCCAGCGGCTTTGACGAAATCCTCTTGCAGGCCGAACTCATCGAGCAGCACACGGCGCAGCTTGCGTGACAGCGCGGATTCGGTCGCGACCCACGCGTACAGCTTGCCCTCGGGCATTTCAAGGCGGCGTGTGACGTCCACCAGGCTCTGCTCGCCGCGTACAATCCAGATCACATCGACCTGTGCGGCGCTTTCGAACACCTGCTGTTCCTGCGGGTTGGCCACTTCGACCACCACCAGCGCAGCACGGTTGGCGGGCAGCGACTCCAGGCGTCGAGCGATGGCGGGAATCGCCGTTTCATCGCCGATCAGCAGGTAGCTGTCGAACATGTCCGGCACTACCATCGAACCCTTTGGCCCTGCGATGTGCAGAAATTGCCCCGGTTCAGCCTGAGCCGCCCAGGTGGCAGCCGGGCCTTCGCCGTGCAGAACGAAGTCGATATCCAGCTCACCGCTGCTTTCGTCATAGCGACGCGGGGTGTAATCGCGCATCGGCGGACGTGGTGCGTCCTTGTCGCTGGTAGCGGTCAGGTCTTCCAGGGCAGCCTGTTCTTGCGCTGTCTGCGGGAAAAACAGTTTGACGTGGTCGTCTGTGCCCAGGCTGATGAAGCCTGCCAGTTCCGGGCCCTGCAAGGTAATGCGGCGCATCAGCGGAGTCAGCTCTGTGACCCGCAACACTTTCAGTTTGCGACGCTTGATCTCATGCATGACCCGATGGATTGCTTGTGGCGAATTCATACGCTTGCCTCCGACGCAGGTTGAGGTCCGTCGACAACGGCCTTGGCAGTGGTGTTGAGCAACTCGCTGACCCGCAGAATCTCTTCCGGGGTCCAGCGGCCGTGGTGCATCTGCAACGCGTGGCGCAGGTTATGCACAGCTTCATGAATTTCCGGCGGTCGATCATGGCCGCGCAATGAGCGCTTGCTGACATCAATGCGCATCCGCACACCTTCCAGCGCCACTGCCTGATCCTGCAATGACTGGCGACCTGCGTCGGTCACGGTGTAGAGCTTCTTGCCGGCCTGGGCATCGCCGACCACCATTTCGCTTTCTTCAAGAAACGTCAGGGTGGGGTAGATAACGCCGGGACTGGGGCAGTACGCGCCATCGAACAGACCTTCGATCTTGCGGATCAGGTCATAGCCATGGGACGGCTGTTCGGCGATCAACGCCAACAGCAGCAATTTCAGATCGCCAGGGGCGAAAACCCGAGGACCACGTCCACCGCGTTCACGGCCCGGGCGTTTTTCAAAACCGTCGCGGTCATCACCTGCTTCACGAAGATGCGGCGGACGGTGGTGGGGAGGGTGTTTGTCTTCACGCATGTTTTTGATCTCTGGTTACACGTTAGATATACCTTAAGATATATCTAAATGTATTCACAGAGTCGGCAGACGAGCGGTCTTTAACGGTCAGGCACCCTTGGGTGGGTCGGGAAGTGGGGCATTGCACATCGCCTGCCCATGATTCTCCAGGTACGGTGTCAGGATCGGAGCCATGCCTTTGAGTACCTGCACCGGTAGCGCCGAAGTAAAGCGAAAGCCTTCGGCGGCGCGCCCTGGCACGAACGCGGTCAATGCGCCGAAGTGGTTGTCGCCGATATAAAACACAAAGGTCGCCGTGCGGTTGATCGCCCTGGAACTGAGAATGCGTCCGCCTGCGCCAATGCTCTCGATCCTGTTATCACCCGTGCCGGTTTTGCCGCCCATCGCCAGCACGCTGCCGTCCTGCATCTTGAAGGTGCCTTGCACACGCTTGGCGGTGCCGCCATCCACCACCTGCGACAAGGCTTCGCGCATTGCCGCGGCAACTTCTGATGGCAGCACGCGCTGGCCCAGCTCCGGGTTGATGGTCAGTTCGGTGTCGTAAGGTGTACCAGCGGCAAAATGCAGACTGTCGATGCGCACGGGCGGCAAACGGATGCCATCGTTCTGGATAATGCCGATTAGCTCGGCCAGCGCCGCCGGGCGATCACCCGAGCTGCCGATAGCCGTTGCCAGCGATGGCACCAGATGGTCGAACGGATAGCCCACGCGCTGCCAGCGCTGCTCGATATCCAGAAACGCCTCGACCTCCATCATGGTCCGCACTCGACTGTCGCGCGCACCCTTGTGCCGACTCTTGAACAGCCAGCCGTAGACTTCCTGACGCTCGTAACGACTGGCGGCCACTGCGTCCTTGAATTGTGCTTCAGGGTGTTTGAGCAGGTAGCCCACCAGCCACAGCTCCAGCGGGTGGACGCGGGCGATGTAGCCTTGATCGGGCAAGTCGTAAGTCCCCGGTCCATAGCCCTTGTACAAGTCGGCAAGACGCTTGTCGGTCAGCTTCGAGGTTGCTTTCGGCTCATCCAGATGCGCACGGATGAATGCGTTGAACGTGGTTTGGTCAGCCCCAGGCAACAGGTAGCGATGCACGGCAGCCAAGCGAATGGCCGTAGGATGGATACCGTCCAGAAAGGTATCAAGGCGTTCCTGGGTGGTCTTTTCCTTGTAGCGTTTCCAGAAGCGCAGCAGGAACACCGTACCCTCGCGATCGGCAAACTGCGCGAGGTATTCCTGACGGCGCGGGTTGTCGTCATCCTTGAGCAACTCGGCGCTGTTGTTGGGCGCCTGATAAGTGCTGTAGCGCACCACATCGCGCATCAGGCGAATGAACGGCAGGTTGATCGACTCACGCAGCGACTCACGCAGGGTGGGAATGCGCTCGTTGTCCTCACGCCGGAAGTTATTGAAGCGGTGCATGCCGCCACCAGTGAAGAACGCTTCTGCCGGGCTGGCCGAATAGGTGCGGTCCAGTGCGGCCGAGAGCATTTTCGCCAGATCACGGTCCTTGTTCATCAGCAGGTAATCCACTGCCCAGCGAGTCAGCCGGTCAGGTTCTTCGACAGGCACTTTGCGCAGTTGCGCGGTACTCAGGTTCCCATACTGCCCATGCAGCTCGGCAATGATTTCCAGGTACGTGGTCAGCACACGCATCTTGGCCGTCGAGCCCAGCTCCAGCTTGCTGCCTTCATTGATGTCGAACGGCTGATCGGTACTGTCGGTCTGTACCCTGACGCGCGAGCCATCGGCGCCGCGCTCGAACAGCGTGAAGCTGTAGCGCACCTGAGTGGTGCTGGCAGGCGTCAGCAAACGCTCGCCCAGCAAACCGACTTTGGCGGCGAATTCAGGGTCAGCCAGATCGCGCAGGTACTGGCTGACACTGCGCTGCAAATCGCCGTGCAAGGTGCTGGTGGCCGACAGGTCAAGACGGTCCAGGTCGTACAGCGGGCGATTGAGCAGGTTCGACAGACGAGTGCGCGCGACACTGATGCCCTTGTTGGTTTCGATGGGCTGAATGGTCGGCTGCTGCGCCCAGTCGCGGTAGGTGACCTGGGCTGCCAACGCGGCATCGGCCAGTGGTTGATCAATGACATTGGCCTGGGCCAGCAGACGTATGTGGCTGTCGGTCAGGTCCGCCAGTTCCAGGCGACCCTTGGCCAGGTAGTGCGACGGACGACGCTGGGCAATGACCAGCGACAGCACTTCACGCAGGGCGAGCGCCTTGTCGGCCAGCCGCTGTTTGTCAGTCGGGCTGGATGCCAGTAATTCATTGGTTTTGGCAAAATCCACACCGAACCAAACCCGCAACCCTTCGGCCAGCCCATGCACCTCACCGTGCCCCGGCACCGCAGACAACGGCACGCTGTTCAGGTAATCACGCACCACCCGCTGGCGCACCGCAAGGGTCTCGGCCCCCGGTTGATAAGCCCGCACACTGGCGGAAATCATCTGCCGCAACTTCTCTGAACCCGACAGCGTCAGCCCGTCGGGTGAATGGCGATATTTTTCCAGTTGAGTGGCAAGCGTACTGCCGCCAGCCGACTGGCCGGGGAGGGCGAACATCTTCGCCAGTTGCGACCACGCAGCCTTCACGAAGCGTGGCCAGTCCACTGCCGGGTTGGCCAAAGGTTGCTGCGGGTCCAGCAAGTCGCGGTTTTCGATAAACAGCAGGCTGTTCACCAGCAGTGGCGGAATAGCGGTAAAGGTCGGGTAAAACTGTTGTGGGTATCTGAACTCATACAACGGTTCATTTCGGCAATCAGTGATCGACAGGCCAGCCTGGGTTTTTTCCTCGTAAGGCACGAAGAAGCCATGCTGAACGTAGCGCATCAGCTCTGGAGAGAAACGGGTCTGGCGAGTAATCACATAATCGCGCTTGAGCAGGCGCTGCAGGAACTCGTCCAGCGACGAATAACCCAGGCGCCTGTCGAACGGCCCGTCACCGGGATACACCACGTCATGGCTCGGCCCAGGCTGCATTGAATAACTCAGGCTCGCGGCAAAGCGGCTGAACTCCCGCGCCTGCAGCCTTGAACTGCGGCTCTCCACGGTTATTGCAACACCCAGCGCAATGCAGGCCAGCACCACAATCACCCAAAACACCCGCCACCCGTATCGCTTGCGACGCGGATGCTTTGGCGCGCGTGGGTCATCCTGGCGGTCAGCTGACAGCGCTTCATGCTTGCTATCGGAATGCCGAAATACGCCCATAGTCGATTGTCCGGTCATCCTGTCAACGCACCTGACCCAAGCTTAGACGCTGGATGGGAATGTGGGGGAATTGTGTGGTGGTTTTCGAGGCGGACGGCGCGCAGTGGCGATGAGCGTCATGAGAGTGCTTGCGCCCAAACTAGCTGCGTCATGACTCGCATACCGACACGTCAGGCCGGTATGCGTTATGAGTTAATCCGGCGTATCTGACTGAATCAAATGCGCACATCAACCAAAGGTTTCGGCTCCTCCTCACGCTTCGGCGCGTTACGCTCGATCTGGTAGATAATCGTGTCCATAAAGTTACCAATATGGTTGCGGCTGAAGATCTGTCCGTAGTCGATGACCTTGCTGTAATTCTCAAGGTTGAGCGTGTGCTGATCGCCGAATTTTTCCGTGTAATGGTCGAGTAGCGTCATCACGATTTTTGCGTGCGCACGCAGATCTTCTTTCAGTTGTTGACGTTCGTTCAGCTTTTCGGTCAGGTACGTGAACTCTGCCGGGGTGAGAACCTCGTCCGGGTCGGTCACCTGAATGTCCTGATTAAAGCCCAGCGTGAAGCCGAAATGCTTTTTTGACAGCTCAGTATTGAGGTAAAAAAGCTGCTGCTTGAAATCGTGGAAATTGTCGTACATACGGCATATGGTTTGGTCAAAATCCTTAATGTAGTTTTCCAGGTACCTGCCTCGGATATCTTTTGCTTCCTTTTCGGACATGTTCTCTAAAATAGCGCGTCCTGCCGCCGAATTTTTGTAGCTGGAAAACCAAGGTGTTTCCTCGGATTTATAGAATTCAGCGTTCGGGTCACGCGGTTTATCATGTGCCAGAGGGACATTGATCGGCAAAGTAGCAGATGAATTGAGGGGTGGCGAGCCTAAGAGAGTGCGCTGTTGATTTTGTAATGAAAAAGCCAAGGGGTTGATATACATGCTAGGCGCTCTTTGGTGTTAGTGATAGCTATCTAACGGCAGGCTTTTGCAAAACTTTGCCTGATAAGCGTGTAGGATATTTCCTAGGCTGTAGGTGGTGGTTGTTTTTGTAGGAGATTTCCTTAATTTCAATATGATGGTTGACTAAGTGTTCGGCTCTCTATTACGTCGATTTTGTCAGTGGCAACCTGCCTCTGCATAATCTGCGAGAGTATCTGTGAATATTTATGGGAAAAAATGTGTTGGTTTTTGCTTGTTTTCTATCTTCGTGGTACTGGCATCGGCGTCCGGCGCTCACGCCAATACAGGTAGTGAGGATCCGGTCGGTGCATCAACTAACGAAACCAGCGAGACCGTTTTGGCTGAAGCTGTTCAAGAAGTTTCCGAACCAAGATTCACCGTCATGCTGGATAAGCTGCACTCGGTAGCAGATACGTTGACAGTTAAACATCCTGTTCACTACTACGGTTTTGTGTCGCATCGTGGGCAAATTGTACTGCTCTATGCGCCTGTTGGTGACCCGGTCACTAACGAGTGGAAGACCGAGTATTACGAAAATGGTGAGTGGGTTGCTCAGACACTTGAGACCAAGGTTTTTACAAATCTGATTCCCGAGGCAGAGGTGATTGTCAGAATCACGCCAAGAAACCCGTTAGTAGGGAGCACTCTCCCATACACCGTCAGATTTGGTTCCTACCCTGTTCTAAAAAGCTACGAACTGCTTGACGAGCCGGGTGTGATAAGGATTCCAAGTGGGTATACCAATCCTGACTGGTTGGCCACCCAGATTTATAAAGAAGCTGTTTTTGAGGCGAGATTTACCGACACCAAAGGCTCGCCCTTGGAAGGCGGTATGGCGATTCTTGACCTGAGTTTTGGTAAAACAGAACCTTCAATTGAGCATGTTGTAGTCAGTGATGCTACCGGCTTTGCTTCTCAGCGTATCGAGTTTGGACGCTGTTACGGTGGCGTGGAGGCCCAAGATTTTGTGCACGCACAAAGAGGTTTCAATACATGGAGAAGTCACTATAAAGTTGCTGGCTACACCGTACACAACTTTTCATTGGGACCAATGACAGCGACCCCTCATATTTTTTACATGGGGCATATCTGTACACAGACCGTTCTGCGAACTGTCGCTCCTCGTAGTTAACATTCAGCTCAGTCTGGCGAGCCGTTTGTCTCGCCAGTCTGATTTCTCATACCGCCAAAGAAATATAGGAAAAATCTCGCTTTTCAGCATTGCTCTGGACTTGCTGTATCCATTCGTCCTGCATTTTTTGCACGCTGGTGCTCATGATCTTGCCATAATCGATCACATCCTGAAAATTACTGATGTCCAGTTTATATCGACCACCAAATGTTTCATGATCATGGTCAACCAAGGTCATGACCGTCTTTGCGTGCTGCTGTATTTGCTCTTTGAACTCTCTGAACCCGTTGATAGCATGGGTAAGCACTGATTTGTCATTCTCAGTCAGGCTGTTATCGTAGTCAATTATCTTGATGGATGCGCTTTCGTTCAGTGTAAAACCAAATTTTTTACTTGCGATTTCGGGGTGCGTTTCTTGCAGGTCTTTACGAAAACTGTCGTAGGTGACATTTATCAACGCAAGCTCCAGTACGTCGACTATTTTTTTATGCGCTACGTAGTCAAGCCGATTTGTAATGTGCTCGTTGATCGACTCCAACAACCACGGCTCTTTTTGGTATTCATAAAATACATTTTCTTCTGTCTTTTTTGCTTCGGATGCAATGGCCTTTTCCAAGCCAGCATCTTCTGTCGGATCGCCATTTTTGGTGCCAGGTATCAGCGCCGTTTGTTGCAGGGTGTTTGCCTGATTCGGAATGCCATTAATGTTCAAAATGTTGCCCTCCCTTTGGTCTCATACCGAATAGCGGCCAGTTTCTGAAAAACTTGGCCTGATAAACCAGTAGGACATTTCCGAGAGGGCGTGCAAACGTGACGCTGTTCTCAAGTAGTTAACAGGCGGGGCGATTTTCCCAGCCGCTTATTCAACTCCAGCCCATTGGCCATCAGCATCATCAAGCCCAGCCCGACAATCGCGGTAGTCACCTGCATAGGCCATGTATCACCTGCCAGTGCATTTGCCATGTCTGCCAGTGGCGCGAGCAATACGCCCAGGCAGAAGACTTCCAGCGAATAACGGCCCATGCGGCAGGTCTGGCGGGCGGGCCAGTTTTCGAGCCAGGTGCTTGAGGTCGGCAGCAGTCGGGCGACGACGTAGACCAGTGCAAGGAAGTGCAGCAGGCGCGCGGGTGCCAGGTCGGTTTTGCTGATGGGGTACAAGGCGTCGAGGTGCAGGGTCGAGACTAGCGCGCTGTGCAGGCCGGGCCATTTTTCGCTGAAGGTCAGCATTCCGGCAATCACCACGTAGACGGCGGCCATCAGGAACAGCGGCTGTTGGCGCAACGGAGGTTGCACAGCAGTTGTGGCTGTTTCGCTGCGCAATGCACAGGCGCCGCCGAGGATGAACAGCAACTGCCAGGCCACCGGGTTGAAGTACCACACGCCACCGCCTTCATAGGCACGCAGGTTCCAGCCGAATAACGGCACCATCAGGTACAGCGCGATCGACAGGCCGACCGCCAGTTCCAGTTTGCGCAGCATCAACGGCAAGGTCAGGGGCAGGGTCAGCAGCAGGACGATGTACAGCGGCAACGGATCGGTCAGGTTGGGTTTGAAACGCAGCAGCAGCTCATCGGCCAATGCCTGCTGCGGGTTGCCGACGAAGTATTCAAGGCCCATCTGCTGGACCATGTCGCGGGTTTCGACATGGTTGTTGGCGACGAAGACGATGCCCATCAACAAGGTCAGCAGAAAGATGTGCACCACATACAGCACCCAGGTGCGGCGCAGGATCCGCACGCCAGCCACTAGCATGCCTTCGCGCCGGGCGATGCGCCCGTAGGCCAGGATCGATGCGTAGCCGGCGAGAAAAACAAAGATTTCTGCTGCGTCGCTGAAACCGAAGTTACGCACGGTCAGTTGCGCCAGAGGGTTGTCCGGCACGTGATCCCAGAATATGAAGATCAGCGCCAGGCCGCGAAAGAAGTCGATTCGATGATCGCGTCCGTTATTCATAACGGTGAACTCTTGAAAGTGCTAATGAGTAAAGATCGGCCACACGGGCTCAGGTTCCAGGCCAGCGACCAGTGACGTTCGGCGGCGCGGCAGGGTGGCGTTAATTTGGCCCGATTGCAAAGGCGCGCTATTACAGAATGTCTCTGGCTCAGGCGTTACGGTGGCTTCACGCCGACAGCGGCGCCATGTGCGTGTTCGATCAACCTCACCAATGATGGCAATCAACAGCAATCATTCTCATCTTCTATTATGTTACTGTATAACGATTGCAGTCAACTCACCGGAGAGCTAACCATGAAACCCGACACCCATCCTGCTTACCGTACTGTGCTGTTCCACGACACCGCTGCCGACGTGTACTTCCTGATCGGCTCGACCGTAGACACAGACCGCACGCAGCAGCACACCGACGGCAACACCTATCCTTATGTCGCGCTCGACGTGTCCAGCGCCTCGCACCCGATGTACACCGGGCAGCAGCGCAAGACCACCAACGAAGGCCGGATCGCGGGTTTCAACAAGCGTTTCGCCACCTTCGGCTCTGGCGGCAAGAAAGAAACCGCAGCGGCTCAATGAGCTGTCTTACCTCCCGGTGATGGGCATTTCACATGGATTGCCCATCACCGGGATTTTTTTGCCTGAATTTCAGGCGCACGGCCAATCATCTGCTGGACTAACAGTCGACATTGCTTTTATCTTCGCGGCCTGAAAAACAGGAGTAACCGCTTTGAAAAAGTCAGTCGCCATCGTTTTCGGTGGGCAATCCAGCGAGCATGAGGTTTCGTTGCAGTCGGCACGCAACGTGATCTATGCGATTGATCGTGAACGCTATGCGTTGACCCTGATTGGTGTCGACAAGCTGGGCCGCTGGTTACGCTTCGACGAGGCCGACTACCTGCTCAATGCCAATGATCCTGCGCGGATCAAACTGAGTGCATCCGGCAAGCAGTTGTCGCTGTTGCCTGGCAGCACTGGCGGCCAGTTTGTCGAGGTCGAGACAGGCAAGCCGCTGGCAGCTATCGACGTGGTATTTCCGCTGATCCACGGCGCGTTTGGTGAAGACGGTGCGTTGCAAGGCGTGCTGCGCATGCTGGCCGTTCCGTTTGTGGGCGCTGACGTACTCGCCTCGGCGGCGTGCATGGACAAAGACGTGACCAAGCGTCTGCTGCGCGATGCAGGCATTGCTGTCGCGCCGTTCATGGTGCTCAGCCGTGGGGAGACCCTGTCGTTCGCCGATGCGACCACGAAGTTGGGGCTGCCGATGTTTGTCAAACCGGCCAACCAAGGCTCGTCGGTGGGCGTCAGCAAAGTGTCTGACGAAGCTGGTTTCGCGGCTGCACTGGCATTGGGTTTCGAGTTTGATCACAAGCTGCTGATCGAGCAGGGCATCGTCGGCCGGGAAGTGGAGTGCGCCGTACTGGGTAACTTCGATGCGCAGGTCAGCGTCTGTGGCGAAGTGATTGCCAACGACGAGTTCTACGCCTACGACACCAAGTACCTGAACGGCGATCAGGCGCGCATCGCCATCCCCGCCGAGCTGCCCGCCGATCTGAGTGATCAGGTGCGTGAAGTCGCGTTGCAGGCTTACAAGGTGCTGGGCTGCGCAGGGCTTTCACGGGTCGATTTCTTCGTCACCGAAGGTCGCGACATCATCATCAATGAGGTCAACACGCTGCCCGGCTTCACCTCCATCAGCATGTACCCCAAGCTCTGGCAGGCCAGCGGTCTGTCGTATGCCGAATTGATCCATCGCCTGATCGTTCTGGCCTTGGAGCGTGCGGACGAATCGCGCCTGCTGAAAAGGGACATTTTTGCATGAAGGTCATCAACATTGCGGCAGCGTTGCTGATCGGCGCAGATGGCCGAACGTTACTGGTGCGCAAGCGCGACACTCAGGCATTCATGCAGCCGGGCGGCAAGATCGAGCCTGGCGAGCCCGCACCGCTGGCGCTGGCCAGAGAGCTTGAAGAAGAGCTCGGGCTGGTCATCGATCCGCAGCAGGCGCTGTTTCTCGGCGAGTTCGCTGCACCGGCTGCCAATGAGCCGGGTTTTGAGGTGTGTTGTCAGCTTTACGAGGTCAGAACTGATGCCCAGGTTTTGCCTGCTGCCGAGATCGAAGAAGTAATGTGGGTCGGCGCAGACAGTCTTGCGGATGTGCATCTGGCTCCGCTGACACGCGACCTGATCCTGCCGTTGTACCGCGAGCGGCAGACTCCAGCCAACTGAACCAGTGTCGTCCTGTGCCTTGGCACAGGACGACACTGTCAGCGAACCACGCTTACCCCGTCCAGCGTCGAAAACGACGTGTCCTTGGCGGTCAACAGAAAGTCGCGCATGTACGGTGCGTCGAGCATGTCGGCGCGAATGCCGGCATACAGGGTCGCAAAAAGTCCTTTCTCGCCCAGCCGTTTGGCCTTCACATAACCGCGTGAACTGTATTCATGCAGCGCCCAGTGCGGCATGCCACAGACCCCGCGGCCGCTGGCGACCAGTTGCATCATCATCACTGTCAGCTCCGAGGTCCTCACCTGTGCGGGCTCGATGTCGGCGGGCTCCAGAAAACGGGTGAAGATGTCCAGTCGGTCGCGCTCCACCGGGTAGGTGATCAGCGTTTCAGGGATCAGGTCTTCCGGCACGATGTACGGCCGGCTCGCCAGCGCGTGTTGATTGGCCACCGCCAGCATCGCTTCATAGGTGAACAGCGGCACGTAGGTGATGCCGGGCAATTCCAGCGGGTCGGACGTCACCACCAGGTCCAGGTCACCACGCGCCAGCGCCGGCAATGGCGCGAACGAGAAGCCGGAAGACAGGTCCAACTCGACCTCGGGCCAGGCATCGCGGAACTGATCGATGGTCGGCATCAGCCATTGAAAACAGCTGTGGCACTCGATTGCCATGTGCAGCCGTCCCGCCGTGCCGCCTGCCAGACGGGCAATGTCGCGCTCGGCACTGCGCAGTTGCGGCAGCATGGAATCGGCCAGTTGCAGCAGGCGCAAACCGGCGCTGGTGAAGCGCACCGGCTTGGTCTTGCGCACAAAAAGCGGCATGCCCATGCGCTCTTCCAGTTCCTTGAACTGATGGGACAGCGCCGACTGCGTCAGGTGCAGGCGTTCGGCGGCCTCCACAAGGCTGTCGGCCTCGCGCAGGGCGTGCAGGGTTTTGAGGTGGCGTATTTCAAGCACCGTCAGCGCTCCATGAATAAAATTTGTGACCATCACGAAAACAATGAGTTTGTCTCATGTTGTGTCGGCTGTCGACAATAGCGCCATCTTTTATGGAGGACGCACTATGGCCCTGGCCCACAACCTTGGATTTCCGCGCATTGGCGCAGATCGTGAATTGAAAAAAGCCCTGGAGGCTTACTGGAAAGGCGATCTTGATCAGGCTGGCCTGCGCGCCGTTGGTCGTCAGCTACGCGCGACCCATTGGCAGGTACAAAAAGATGCCGGCATCGAGCTGCTGCCGGTTGGCGACTTCGCCTGGTACGACCAGGTGCTGACGCACTCCCTGACGCTTGGGGTCATCCCGGAGCGCTTCGCTCATGCCCGGGACGCCGCCGGGTTGCCGACGCTGGACACATTGTTTGCCATGGCGCGCGGAGCGAGCAATTGCTGCGGTGCGTCTCAAGGCAAAACGCAGCATGCCCAGGAACTGACCAAGTGGTTCGACACCAACTATCACTACCTCGTCCCGGAGTTCACTCAGGACCAGCGTTTCCAACTGAGTTGGGAGCAACTGTTCGAGGAAGTCGATGAAGCGCATGAGCTGGGCCACAAGGTCAAGCCGGTACTCATTGGGCCGTTGACTTACCTGTGGCTGGGCAAGGCCAAAGGCGACAGTTTTGACCGGCTGGAACTGCTGGACAGGTTGTTGCCGGTATATGGCGAGATTCTTGGGCGTCTGGCCGCGCAAGGCGTGGAATGGGTGCAGATAGACGAGCCGATCCTGACCCTGGACCTGCCACAGGAGTGGAAAACCGCATTCGAGCGCGCCTATCACAGCCTGCAGTATTCCCCGCTGAAAAAGCTCATTGCCACCTACTTCGGCGGCCTTGAAGACAACCTCGGTCTGGCTGCCACGCTGCCGGTGGATGGCCTGCATATCGATCTGGTACGCGCGCCGGAGCAACTGCCGGTGGTGCTTGATCGTCTGCCGTCCTACAAGGTGTTGTCATTGGGCGTGGTCAACGGGCGCAATGTCTGGCGCTGTGATCTGCAGACTGCGCTGGCAGCCTTGCAGCAGGCACATGCCCGTTTTGGCGATAACCTCTGGGTGGCGGCCTCCTGCTCGCTGTTGCACAGCCCCGTCGACCTGAACCGTGAAGACCGGCTCGACCCGGAGCTTAAAAACTGGCTGGCATTCGCGGTGCAGAAAAGCGAAGAAATCGCCATTCTCAGCCACGCGCTGAACGAGCCACAGGCTGCCGAAGTGCTTGATGCGTTGGCACAGAGCCGCGATATCCAGGCCAGCCGTGCCCGCTCATCGCGCATTCATAACCCGCAGGTGCAGGCGCGTCTGGCATCTGTGACCGCCGCTGATCATCAGCGCCGTTCAGCATTTGCCGAGCGCATCGAGGTGCAGCGTGAACGCTTGCAGCTTCCAGCGTTTCCGACCACCACCATCGGCTCGTTCCCGCAGACGTCGGCGATTCGCCTGGCGCGTCAGGCTTATAGGCAGGGCAAGTTGTCGCTCAATGACTACACCGACGCCATGCGCCACGAGATTCGTCATGCGGTGCAGATTCAGGAGAACCTCGGCCTGGATGTGCTGGTCCACGGTGAGGCCGAGCGCAATGACATGGTCGAATACTTTGCCGAGCAACTGGACGGCTATCTGTTTACCCGCTTTGGCTGGGTGCAGAGTTATGGTTCGCGCTGCGTAAAACCGGCAGTCATCTTTGGCGACCTCAGCCGTCCGCGGCCGATGACTGTCGACTGGATCCGTTACGCGCAAAGCCTCACTGACAAGACCATGAAAGGCATGCTGACGGGACCGGTGACCATGCTGACGTGGTCCTTCCCGCGCGAAGACGTTTCACGCGAGGTTCAGGCGCAACAGCTGGCGCTGGCGATTCGTGACGAGGTGCTGGATCTGGAGCGAGCCGGTATCAGGATCGTGCAGATCGATGAGGCAGCTTTTCGCGAGGGTTTGCCGTTACGCAAGGCGCAGTGGCAGCAGTATCTGGATTGGGCCGTCGCTGCATTTCGCCTGTGTGCTGGCGGTGTTCGGGACGAAACCCAGATCCACACGCACATGTGCTACAGCGAGTTCAATGACGTGATCAAATCCATTGCCGCCATGGACGCCGACGTGATCACCATTGAAACCTCGCGTTCGGACATGGAACTGCTGGACGCTTTTGAAGCGTTCGACTATCCGAACGACATCGGTCCTGGCGTTTACGATATCCATTCGCCGCGTGTTCCGGAAACCGCCGAAATGGTTAGCCTGATCGCCAAGGCGGCACGACGCATCCCCGCTGAGCGGCTGTGGGTCAACCCGGACTGCGGCCTCAAGACCCGCGGCTGGCCAGAGACCGAAGCCGCACTGATCAACATGGTCGCGGCCGCCAGGCAACTGAGGCTTTAGGGGCTGACACCGATCTTGAGCTGCAAGTGGATTCGTCCTTTCTTGCAGCTTGAGGTTTACCGCTTGCGGCGGCTGCACCTACCACTCAG
The DNA here is from genome assembly GCF_022836805.1 of Pseudomonas sp. RGM 3321. Lineage (NCBI taxonomy): Bacteria > Pseudomonadati > Pseudomonadota > Gammaproteobacteria > Pseudomonadales > Pseudomonadaceae > Pseudomonas > Pseudomonas sp. RGM 3321. The sequence continues at coordinate 121,565 of NZ_JALHBH010000113.1, read as the reverse complement.
CGCCATTCATCAAATTGTCACGTAACTGTGGCAGCGCGCTTGGCAAAACATCATCAGACTCGCGGCTTACTGGGGTTCTGTTTTTTGGTGTTTTTCATGCGGGTTTTAATTTTTCTGGCCGCGCTTCTGTGCGGCTTGCCGTCTTTTGCGGCCAATCGTTGTGATGTCGATGTTCCTGTACAGCTCGCTGACCTCAAGGAAGTACGCATTGCCTACCAGAGTATCGGCAGTGAGTCCGACCCTGCCTTGCTGTTGGTCATGGGCCTGGGCGGTCAGTTGATTCATTGGCCGGACGAGGTCGTGGTTGCGCTGTGTCAGCAGGGTTATCGGGTGATTCGCTATGACAATCGCGATGTCGGCCTGTCGACCTGGGTACAGCGGCCAGCCGATGCCAACCTGACCTTTGAAGTGCTGCGCTACAAGCTGGGCCTGCCGGTCTCTGCGCCGTATTCGCTGACCGATATGGCCGACGATGCCTTGGGTCTGATGGACGCCTTGCAGATTCGCCAGTTTCACGTTCTTGGCGCGAGCATGGGCGGCATGATTGCCCAGCACCTGGCCGATCTGGCCCCGTCGCGGGTCGAAAGCCTGACGCTGATCATGACCAGCTCCGGTGCGCAGGGCTTGCCGATGCCCAACGCGGCGCTGCTGCAGCTATTGGCGCGTCGTGGCGCGCCTAACCGGGAGGTGGCGCTGGAGCAGCAGGCTGACTTGCTGGCGGCGTTGGGCAGCCCGCAGGTCAAGGATGATCGCGAGCAGTTGCTGCATCAGGCGGCGGTTTCCTACGACCGGGCGTTCAATCCCGAAGGCGTCAAACGCCAGATCATGGCGATCCTGGCCGAGCCCAGCCGTGTCGAGTTGCTCAACCGCTTGCGCCTGCCGGTGCTTGTGGTGCACGGCACTGCCGACCCGTTGCTGCCGGTCATGCACGGTGTGCACGTCGCCGCGCACATTCAGGGCAGTCAACTGCGCCTGATTCCAGGGCTTGCGCACCGTTTTCAGGAAGCCTTCAAGGCACCGTTGCTCGGGGCGGTGCTGCCGTACCTGAAAGCCCAACATGAGGACGGTCGCAGCCTTGCTCAACTGTGAAGCCTGCCCGGTTGTCAGGCTCCGACAGAGGTGTATCGTATGGCCCTTGCTTATTGAATTAGCTGACTGAGAAGGGCCGACATGACAACTGCACTGAAGATCGATTTCATCTCCGATGTTTCCTGCCCCTGGTGTGTCATCGGCCTGCGCGCGCTGGATCAGGCGCTGGAGGCGCTGGGTGATGAAGTGCAAGCGCACATCCACTTCCAGCCTTTCGAGTTGAACCCGAACATGCCTGCCGAAGGGCAGGACATCAAAGAGCACATCGCCGAAAAATATGGCTCTACGCCAGAACAGATCGAAGGCATTCACGAGACGATTCGTGAGCGCGGTGCTGAACTCGGCTTCACCTTTGCCAGCGGCGAGCGACGTATCTACAACACGTTCGATGCTCATCGCCTGCTGCACTGGGCCGAACAGCAAGGCAAGCAGCACGCGTTGAAGCAGGCGCTGTTCGAGGCGTATTTCAGTGACCTGAAAGACCCGTCCGATCACCAGACTCTGGCAGCTGTGGCGCAGAAGGTCGGTCTTGATCGTCTGCGTGCTCAGGCCATCCTCGACAGTGGCGAGTACACCGCAGAGGTCCGGGAAGCCGAGCAACTCTGGACATCCCGTGGTATCGCCTCAGTGCCGACCATGGTCTTCAACGACCAATACGCGGTATCGGGCGGGCAGCCGGTTGAAGTGTTCGTCAGCGCGATCCGGCAGATGCTCAGCGAGTCGAAGTAACGTATTGCCTGTGCAGGATCGGTGTCGTTAGAGCACCGATCGTTCCGCACGCTCCAGCGTGGGAATGCAGTGGGTGACGCTCTGCGTCACGGATCTGCGTTACACCGCACACTCAAGAGCGGACGCAGCAGTGCTCAAAGCCCGTATTTCTTGACCTTGTCGAACAAGGTGGTCTTGGCCATGCCCAGCTCCTGACTGGCCTGGCTGAGGTTGCCGCCGCTGCGTTGCAGGGCTTCGCTGAGCAGGGATCGTTCGAAGGCTTCAACCGCTTCGGCAAACCCCAGGCTTTGATTTTCACTGACCGTGCCTGCCTGTTTGAACGCTGGTAGACCCAAGGCAAATCGCTCGGCTACGTTGCGCAGTTCCCGCACGTTACCTGGCCAGTCGTGGCTCATCAGGCTTGAACTGGTCTGTCTGTCCAGCGTCGGCGGTTCGCGGTCGAAGCGTAATGACGACAACTGCAGGAAATGTTCGAACAGCTGCAGAATGTCTTCGCGGCGCTCACGCAATGGCGGCAGCTCCAGCGTGACGACGTTTAGACGGTAATACAGGTCGCTGCGGAACTGACTGGTCTTGCTCAGTGCATTGAGGTCGGATTTGGTCGCCGCAATGACCCGGCAATCCACCGCGACACTCTGGTTCGAACCAAGCCGCTCCAGAGTTCGTTCCTGCAAGACGCGCAACAGTTTGATCTGCAGGTTGACCGGCATACTTTCCACTTCATCGAGAAACAGCGTGCCATTGTGGGCGTGTTCGATCTTGCCGATGCGCCGCTTGCCCGCGCCGGTGAATGCATTGGCTTCGTGACCGAAAATTTCCGACTCGAACAGGCTTTCTGCCAGCCCGCCACAATTGAGTGCCACGAACTGGCTGTCCTTGCGCCGGCTGAAGTCGTGCAGGCAGCGCGCAACGAGCTCCTTGCCGGTGCCGGTCTCGCCTTCGATCAGCACATTGGCCGATGTATCGGCGACGTTGGCAATCAATGCGCGCAGGTTTTGCATGGCGGGGGAGCGGCCGATGATCCGGCCTTCCAGCGAATCGCGTTCGGCCAGTTGCTTGCGCAAGGCCCAGACTTCACGGGCCAGCCCGCGCTGCTCCAGCGCACGCCGGGTGACGTCGACCAGGCGCTCGGGAGAAAAGGGTTTTTCCATGAAATCGTAAGCGCCATCGCGCATTGCGTTGACGGCCATGGTGATGTCGCCGTGACCGGTGATCAGCACCACCGGCAGGCTGCTGTCACGCGCCTTGAGACGGCTCAGTAATTCCAGCCCGTCGATACCCGGCAAACGGATGTCGCTGATGACGATACCGGCAAAATTGTCACCGATGCGCTTGAGGGCGTCTTCGGCGCTGGATACGCCTTCACTGGCAATGTCTTCCAGTGCCAGTGCCTGCTGGCAGCCGAGCAACACATGCGGGTCGTCTTCGACGATCAGCACAGTCAGGTCGCTGTTGATGTTCATGGGTGTCGTCTCATGTCAGTCCACCTGGGCCGGGGCCGGTCGGGCGATTGTCGGTCGGGGCATCGGGGACGAACGGCAGGCTCAGGACAAATGTTGTGCCGCCGTCACCCGGATGCTCTGCGCTCAGGCTGCCCCCGGCTGCGGCGGCAAGGCTCGCCGACAGCGTCAGGCCCAGTCCCAGGCCTTGTTCGCCGGGTTTGGTGGTGAAGAAAGGTTCGAACAGGTGCTTGCGGGTTTCGGTATCGATGCCGTGCCCGTTATCACGCACCCGCAGGCGATAACGGCCGTCTTCAATTGACCCGGTGAGCCACAATTCGGGCGCTGGCTGGTTGAACATGGCGTCCAGCGCATTGCCGATCAGGTTGACCAGAATCTGTTCCAGGCGGGTTTGGTCGATGGTGAGGGTGGCGTCGACGAAGTCTCGATGCAGCGTCAGGCCAGATTGCTCCAGGCGTACGCCCAGCAACTGCGCGGCCGCCTCGACGGCCTTGCTCAGCTGCGCCTGGCCCTGATCGTCGCCGCGTCTGGCGAATGCGCGCAGGCTGGCGGTAATTCGGCCCATGCGGTCGACCAGATCATTGATGGTGCGCAGGTTGGCGCTGGCGGTGTCCAGTGCGCCTCGCTCAAGAAAACGCACGGTGTTGCCAGACAAGGTGCGCAATGCTGCCAGAGGCTGGTTCAGTTCATGAGCGATGCTGGTCGACATCTGGCCGATGGCCGCCAGCTTGCCAGCTTGCACCAACTCGTCCTGAGCTTTGCGCAGGGTGTCTTCAGCCTGTCTTCGTTCGCGAATCTGCGCCTTGAGGCGTTCGTTACTGGCACGCAGGTGTTCGGTACGCTCGGCGATCTTGCGTTCCAGCTCATTGTTCGCAGCCTGCAGCGCCTCTCTGGCCGCCAGCCGGGTCGAGATCACCTTGCGCCGCTCGTTCCAGGCAATCAGCAGAAAAGTCACCAGCGCGCAGGCCACAGCTACCAACATGCCCTGATTGGCCGCTTCACGGCGCAGGTCTTCCAGGGGCGTAAGCAGTGTCAGGTGCCAGGCGGTATCGCTCAGCGGGCGGCTCTGGGCCAGATAGCTGACCTGCTTGTGCTCTCGATCGACACTGACGTTGGCCGGGAACACAAGCTTTTCGACGCCTTCGGAGAGGGTTTCCCGTTCCAGTGGCACCAGCTCGTTAAGCGGCCACCAGTAATACTGCAGGCTGCGGGCCAGGCGTTCCTTGACCTGCGGGGTGAGCGGTCGAACTGACTTCAGGCGTCGAGCCGGGTCGCTTGAGAGAATGATGATGCCGTTCTCGTCACTGACAAACGCTTCCAGACGCGCACGCTGCCAGCGTTCTTCCAGTGCTTCAAGGCGCACCTTGATCACGGCGACGCCGATGATCCGTCCTTTGTCTTCCAGCCCGTGGGCCAGGTAGTAACCCGATTCGCCCGTGGTGGTGCCAATTCCGTAAAAACGGCCGGGCAGGCCGCGCACGGCGTCCTGAAAGTAGGCGCGGAAGGACAGGTCTTCACCCTGATAACTGTCGGAATCACGCCAGTTGCTGGTGGCCAGCACTCGGCCGGTGGTGTCCATCACATAAATGGCGCGGCTGCCGCTGCGTCGATTCATCCCTTCCAGATAACGGTTGACCTGCTGCTGAAGCTCGGGGCTCGGCTTGTTGAGCATCTGCGACACGCTGGATTCAAGCTCCAGCACGCTGGGCAAATAGGTGTACTTGCTGATTTCGCTCTCGACCGTACGGGCGTGCAGCTCCAGCTGGCGCTCACCGGTCTCGCGCAGGCTCTTGATACCGCTGTGTTCACTGATCAGGTAGGCGATATAGCCCAGTCCGATCATCAGCATGAGGATCAGTGGCGGCAAGAACAGTTGGCGTATCAGACGAGGTTTCACGGCGAGTGATGGCGGCGCGGCGCGATACAGAGTGGGGTCGCATTTCATCACAGTCGTCCTGAACCGAACAGCTGCCCGCGAGCGCGCGGGCAGCCGGCATTACCTAGTGCTGGAGAATCTTGGCGAGAAATTGCTGAGCGCGTTCCGAGCGTGCGCTGACGTCACCGAAAAACTCTTCTTTTTCGCAGTCTTCGACAATCTGTCCCTTGTCCATGAAAATCACCCGATTGGCGACCTTGCGAGCGAAGCCCATTTCGTGGGTCACGCACATCATGGTCATGCCTTCGTGCGCCAGTTGCACCATCACGTCGAGCACTTCGTTGACCATTTCGGGGTCCAGCGCAGACGTCGGTTCGTCAAACAGCATGACCACCGGGTCCATGGCCAGGGCGCGGGCGATGGCAACACGCTGTTGCTGACCACCGGAAAGCTGCCCGGGATGCTTGTGCGCATGCTCGGAGAGGCCGACGCGGTCCAGCAATTTCAGGCCTTTTTCGGTCGCTTCGGCCTTGCTGCGGCCCAGTACCTTGATCTGCGCGATGGTCAGGTTTTCGACAATGCTCAGGTGCGGAAACAGCTCGAAGTGCTGAAACACCATGCCGACCCGCGAGCGCAGTTTTGGCAGGTTGGTCTTCGAGTCGGAAATGGAAGTGCCGTCGACGACAATGTCGCCTTTCTGAAACGGTTCCAGCGCATTCACGCATTTGATCAGGGTCGACTTGCCGGAACCGGAGGGCCCGCACACCACAACCACTTCACCTTTGCTGACCTCGGTGCTGCAACCGGTCAGCACCTGGAAGTCGCCATACCACTTGTTGACGTTTTTGATGGAAATCATACGGCAAACCTTTTTTGCAGACGCTTCACCAGCAGCGAGGCGGCAAAGCTGATCGTGAAATAGACCAGACCGGCAATGATCAGGAACTCGTTGGCGCGCCCGATGATGTCGCCACTGGAGCGCGATGCGTTGAGAAAGTCCACAAGGCCCACGGTGTACACCAGAGAGGTGTCCTGAAACAGAATGATGCTCTGTTGCAGCAACAGCGGTGTCATCTTGCGAAATGCCTGGGGCAGGATGATCAGTCGCATCATCTGCGAGTAGTTCATGCCCAGCGCCTGGGCTGCGCCCATCTGTCCTTTGGAAATCGACTGCACGCCGGCACGGACGATTTCGCAGAAGTACGCGGCTTCGAACATCATGAAGGCCACGACGCAGGAGGCGAAGGCCCCGATGGGCGTGTCTTCACCGGTAATCCAGCGCAAAACGAATGGCACTGCGAGGTAGAACCAGGTGATCACCAGCAGCAGCGGGATCGAACGAAAGTAGTTCACGTAAGCGCCAGCCACATTGGCCAGCAGCTTGTTCGATGACAGACGCATCAACGCCAGTAACGTGCCAAGCACCAGGCCTCCGATAACGCCCATTGCCATCAGCTTGAGGGTCATGACCATGCCGTTCCACAGGCCGGGAATGGCCGGAACGATTCCAGTGAAGTCCATTATTTGCCCCCCAGCGAGATGAGTCCGGGTACAGCGACTTTCTTCTCGATCATGCGCATCAGCAGCATCAGGCTCATGTTCAGCGTGAAGTAGATGAGGGTTGCGAGCGTAAAGGCTTCAAACAGGTTGGCGGAAAACTCGGCGGTCTGTTTGGTCTGCGCGAGCAACTCCATCAGGCCGATCAGCGACGCTACCGAGGAGTTCTTGAACACGTTCAGGAATTCGGAGGTGAGCGGCGGAATGATGATCCGGTAAGCCTGTGGCAACAGCACGTTCCAGTAGATCTGCGGCAGCTTGAAGCCCATTGCACGCGCGGCCGATTCCTGGCCCTTTGGCAGTGCTTCAATGCCGGTACGCACTTGTTCGCAGACCCGTGCAGCAGTAAACAGACCCAGGCAGACCACCACGCTCAGGAACGCGGAGGTCGTCGGGTTGAGGTCCTGCTTATACCACTCCTGCAGGTTTTCCGGCAGCAGGTCGGGCACCAGAAAGTACCAGATGAACAGCTGCACCAGCAGTGGCACATTACGGAAAACTTCCACGTATACCGTGGCAATACCCGATACCAGACGGCTTGGTACGGTACGCATGACGCCCAGTACCGAACCCAGTATCAGGGCAATGATCCAGGCAACGACAGCAATGGCTATGGTCCAGCCCAGGCCGGATATGAACCAGTCCAGATAGGTCTCGCTGCCGACGCCGGTGGACTTGAAGAACACGCCCCAGTCCCAGTTGTAATTCATCAGGGTCTCCCCCTATTTTTCTATTTATATCGATATGCACGCACTGTCGGACTTCGAGAGTGAGGGGCCTGTCCCGAACAGGTTTTGCCTGTTCGGGATGCCATCAGTTCAGACTGGCTGAACCGGTTGCTCAGGCTTTCTTGTCTTCTGCGGCCTTGTCGGTCGGGTTCTGAATCAGTTCCTTGAGCTTGTCGCTCATCGGGAAATTCAGATTCAGTCCTTTAGGCGGGACGGGGGACATGAACCACTTGCTGTAGATGGCGTTGATGTCGCCAGACTTGTAGGTGGCAACGATGGCGTCATCCACTGCCTTCTTGAACGGGGCATCGCCCTTGCGGACCATGCAGCCGTAGATTTCGTAGGATTGCGCTGTACCGGTCACTGCCCAGTCATCCGGCTTCTTGGCCTTGGCCATCTCGCCGGCCAGCAGTGCGTCGTCCATCATGAACGCGACCGCACGGCCGGACTCAAGCATCTGGAAGGATTCGCCGTGGTCCTTGGCCGAGATCACGTTCATGCCCATCTGCTTGTCGGCGTTCATCGCTTTGAGGATGCGCTCGGACGTTGTGCCAGCGGTGGTCACGACGTTCTTGCCTTTCAGGTCATCGAAGTCTTTGTAGCTGGAGTCTTTTTTCGACAGCAGGCGCGTGCCGACTTCGAAGATGCCGATGGAGAAGTCGACCTGCTGCTGACGCTCGACATTGTTGGTGGTCGAACCACATTCAACGTCGACGGTGCCGTTCTGAACCAATGGAATACGAGTCTGAGACGTTACCAGGTTGTACTTGACCTTAAGGTCAGGCATGTCGAGGTCTTTCTTGATGGCTTCGACGATTTTCAGCTGGATGTCATGCGAGTAGCCCATCGGTACGCCAGAAGCGTCTGCGATGTAGGAAAACGGAATGGACGCGTCACGGTGGCCCAGCGTGATGGTGCCGGATTCCTTGATTTTCTTCAGGGTGCCGGTAAGTTCGGCGGCGAAAACCGGGGTGCTGATCAGAGCGGCAGTGATTGCTACGCCCAACAGGTGGGGAACGATGCGCATTGATGAATCCTTGATTTCATTTTTTATTGATGGGGCCGCAATGGGAGGCGACCCGCTTCTTGGCGAATGCTTCAACGGCGTCCAGATCCAGACACACGCCCTGTCGAAACGCTCGGTTCAGAGTGTAGAGCATGAGTCGTGCCAAGCAGCTTGAATCGATCAAGACTATGAATTTAAAGGATTTTATTCATGATTGAACGCGACACCCGGAATGGAAGCGTCCGGGAAGCCGAATCAGGCAGAGCGAAATGTTCGGAAAACCGAATGCAACCGAGTGTTCAGGGGGAGGGCGGTGCAGAGGAACAAACCTGTTCGCCGCGCGATGGGCGAACAGGTGGTGTGCGAGCTATCAGGCAGCCTCGATAGCGGCCTTGTTGCGCACAACAGTTTCCAGGTAGCTGCGCACAGCGGCCTGTTCTTCAGGCGTGGTGAACAGGCCAAGCTTGGTACGGCGCCACAGGATGTCTTCTATGCTGGTAGCCCATTCCTGATCGCACAGGTAATCGATCTCTCGGGTGTACAGACCTGCACCCAGATGCTGGCCGAGGTCTTCCAGACCTTGCGCGCCTTCCAGCAAGCGCCAGCTGCGGCTGCCGTAGGTAATCGCCCAGCGTTTGGCGATAGGCGCGGGCAACCAACTGAAGCGGCGGGTCATTTCTCCTGCCAGGGCTTCTGGCGTGCTCATGTCTTCTCCGCCAGGCAGAGCAGCTTTGGCCGTCCAGCTCGGTTTCATCTGCTTGAAGAACGGCGCCAGTTGCGCCATTGCCGACTCGGCCAGCTTGCGATAGGTGGTCAGCTTGCCACCGAATACCGACAGCATTGGTGCCTCATCGCCACTGCCCGACAGCGACAGCGTGTAATCGCGGGTAATGGCTGACGGGTTATCGGATTCGTCGTTGCACAACGGGCGCACACCCGAGTAAGTATGCAGAACGTCTGCACGAGTCAGTTGCTTTTTGAAATGGTCGTTGGCCACTTTGAGCACGTAGTCCATTTCGCCGTCAGTGATCTCGACCTTGTTCGGGTCGCCCTGATATTCACGGTCGGTGGTGCCGACAATCGTGAAGTGCTCCAGGTAAGGGATCGTGAACACGATGCGTTTGTCTTCGTTCTGCAGAATGAACGCATGCTCGCCTTCATACAGTTTCGGCACGATCAGGTGGCTGCCCTGAATCAGACGAATACCGTAGGCAGACTCAAGTTTGAGGTCTTCACGGATGAACTTGGCCACCCACGGGCCTGCTGCATTGACCAGCGCCTTGGCATGGATAGAAAACAGGCTGCCATCGCTGCGTTCCAGATGCAGGTGCCACATGCCCTTGATTCGGCGGGCACCGACACAGCGGGTCTGGGTATGAATATGCGCGCCGTTTTCACGCGCTGCCATGGCGTTGAGCACCACCAGACGGGCGTCGTCGACCCAGCAATCGGAGTATTCGAAGCCACGGGTGATGCTTGAGTTCAGTGGGCTGTCTGCGCCAAAACGAATGGTTTTCGAGGCGGGCAGCTTTTCGCGCTTGCCGAGGTTGTCATACAGGAACATGCCGGCGCGGATCATCCATGCTGGACGCAGGTGCGGACGGTGCGGCAAGACAAAACGCATGGGTTTGACGATGTGCGGCGCCTTGGCAAGCAGCACTTCGCGTTCTGCGAGTGCCTCGCGGACCAGACGGAATTCGTAGTGCTCAAGATAGCGCAGGCCGCCATGAATCAGCTTGCTGCTGGCCGAGGACGTGTGGCTGGCCAGGTCGTCCTTTTCGCAAAGAAAAACCGACAGGCCGCGACCGGAGGCATCCGCCGCAATACCGACACCATTGATGCCACCGCCAATAACGGCGATGTCGTAAACCTCGGAGAGGGGTTGGGTTGGCACGGTAGTGTGGGGCATTGGTGGCCTCCTGGACAATTCGTGAGCAAAGCTCGAAAGGCGAATCTGAACATTAATGTTCACTTTCGAAAATGATAGCTCAATAAAATGACCCTTGCTAGCGAGTATCGATTGAAAATACTGATGATGGGGTCAGGAAAAGAACAAATGTGAACATTGTAGGGCGGGATGTCATGCGGGGATGATTGTACTTTCTGATGCTTTTCGTTCTGCACGCGCCAGCCTGGACACCTCTCGTGTCTCAGGCTCCAGAGGGAATGAAGTTCGCGACGCTCTGCGCGTAAAAGAGGACGCAGAGCGTCCGGAACGGCATGCGGCGCGGAGCGTCGCACGATATTCGGGCTTGTCGTTCCTCACGCTCCAGAGTGTCCGGAATGGCATGTGTTATCGCGGACACTGCTCGTTCGTGACAATCACACCACTTCCAGACGAATCTTGTGTTGGGTCAGCAGTTGTTGCAGTGCGGGCACAGGTGGCTGATCGGTGACCAGGCAATCGATCAGGGTGATTGGCCCCAACCGGACCATCGCATTGCGCCCGAACTTGCTGGAGTCAGCCGCAAGCAGCACTTTGCGTGCGTTGGCGATGATCGCCTGGGAAACCCGTACTTCCTGATAATCGAAATCCAGCAGGCTGCCGTCTTCATCAATACCGCTGATTCCGACCAGCGCGAAGTCCACCTTGAACTGGGTAATGAAGTCGATACTGCCCTGGCCCACCACGCCGCCGTCACGACGCACATTGCCACCGGCTATCAGGACCTCGAAATCATCCTTGGTACTGAGGATCGATGCCACATGCAGGTTATTGGTGATGATCTTCAGGTTGTTGTGGTTGAGCAGGGCGCGTGCGATGGATTCGGTGGTGGTGCCGATATTGATGAACAACGAGGCGTTGTCCGGGATTTGCGCGGCAATGGCCTCGGCGATCCGTTGTTTTTCGTCGCGCATCTGATCTGCACGCATGGCGTAGGCAGTGTTTTCGATGCTGGAGTCATAGGCCGCGCCGCCGTGGTAGCGACGCAGCAGATTCATTTCCGCCAATTGATTGATATCACGGCGGATGGTTTGTGGGGTCACGACGAACAGCGTCGCCATTTCCTCGATGCTGACGTAACCACGGTCACGGACCAGTTCGAGGATCTGTTGTTGGCGGGGAGGCAGGTTCATTGTTTTTCCTTGAGCGCCCTCTGCAAATGGCGCCCATCATGCCGCAGGAAAGTGTGACCTGTCAGCCGGAATCCTGTCCCCTCCGCACAACAGCGGGTATCACTCTTCGTTTTCGTGCGGTTCCCAGTCACGGGTGCGCGCGACGGCTTTTTGCCAGCCTGCGTAGAGTTTCTCGCGGTGCGCTTCTTCGCAGGAAGGTTCGAACACGCGCTCGATCACAGCCTTGTTGCGCAACTCGTCCAGGCTGCTCCAGAACCCGATCGCCAGACCGGCCAGGAACGCGGCGCCCAGGGCTGTTGTTTCACGCATTTGCGGGCGTTCGACGTGGGTGCCGAGAATGTCCGCCTGGAACTGCATCAGGAAGTTGTTGGCTACCGCGCCGCCATCTACACGCAGCGACTTGAGGCGTTCGCCGGAGTCCTGCTGCATGGCGTCGAGCACGTCGCGGGTCTGATAGGCGATGGATTCCAGGGCTGCACGGATAATGTGATCAACCTTCACGCCGCGGGTCAGGCCGAACAGAGCGCCTCGTGCATACGGGTCCCAGTAGGGCGCACCCAGACCTGTGAACGCTGGCACCAGGTACACGCCGTTGCTGTCCTTGACCTTGCTGGCAAAGTATTCGGTGTCCAGCGCATCGTTGATGAGCTTGAGTTCGTCGCGCAGCCACTGTACGGTCGAGCCACCGTTGAACACGGCACCTTCCAGTGCATAGGCCACTTCACCGCGAGGCCCGCAGCCAATGGTAGTCAGCATGCCATGCGCCGATTTCACCGCTTTCTTGCCGGTGTTCATCAGCAGGAAGCAGCCGGTGCCGTATGTGTTTTTGGCCTGGCCGGGTTCGACACACATCTGCCCGAACAGCGCCGCCTGCTGGTCGCCTGCGATACCGGCAATCGGGATGCCGCTCTTGCTGTGGCCGTAGACTTCGGAAGAGGCTTTGACCTCTGGCAGGATCTCGCGCGGGATATCCAGCACGTCTAGCATGCGCTGATCCCATTCCAGCGTATGGATGTTGAACAGCATGGTCCGCGAGGCGTTGGTGTAGTCGGTGACGTGAACCTTGCCGCCAGTGAATTTCCAGATCAGCCAGGTATCGATGGTGCCGAACATCAGTTCGCCTTTGCGGGCGCGCTCGCGGCTGCCTTCGACGTTGTCCAGAATCCATTTGACCTTCGAGCCGGAGAAGTACGGGTCAATCACCAGGCCTGTAGTGTCCTTGATGTACTCCTCAAGACCGTCACGCTTGAGCTGCTGACAGATCTCGGTGCTGCGTCGGCACTGCCAGACAATTGCGTTATAGATAGGGCGGCCGGTATCGCGCTCCCAGATGACGGTGGTTTCGCGCTGGTTGGTGATGCCGATGGCAGCGATCTGGTTGTGGTGCAGATCAGCCTGTGCCAGCGCCTTGGTCATGCACGCAGTCTGAGTGGCGAAGATTTCCATCGGGTCGTGCTCGACCCAGCCTGCCTGAGGATAGTGCTGTACGAATTCGCTTTGGGCAGTGCTCACCACGTTGGCATCGCGGTCGAAAATTATGGCGCGCGAGCTGGTGGTGCCCTGGTCAAGAGCAATGATGTAGTTCTTGTTCTGTGTGTCAGTCATGTCGATTGCCTTGCATTGTTGGGTGGGATTCAGTTGGGTGAGATTCAAATTGAGTGAAATTCAAGATGAAGCCTGAACTTTGCCGCGAACCACTGGAGCATTTTTTTCGTTTTCAACAGGAGCGGCGCTCGGCAGATGACGCGCAATCAGCACGCGATAGCCAGCAGCACCGAGGCAGGCACCCAGGATGGGCGCAAAAATTGGAACCAGGAAATAAGGAATGTCACGACCACCGGTGAAGGCTATTTCACCCCAGCCAGCGAAGAACGTCATCAGCTTTGGACCGAAGTCGCGCGCCGGGTTCATGGCAAAACCGGTCAGCGGGCCCATCGAGCTGCCGATCACCGCCACCAGCAGGCCTATCAGCAAGGGTGCCAGCGGGCCGCGCGGCAAGCCGTTACTGTCATCGCCCAGGGCCATGATGACGCCCATCAGAATGGTGGTGATGACCACTTCGACCAGAAATGCCTGCCCTACGGAAATGGCAGGGTTTGGATAGGTCGAGAACACCGACGCCAGTTCAAGGCTCTGTTCGCTGCCGCGAATGATGTGGTGCGCATGTTCGAAGTCGAAAAAAAGACTGATGTACAACAGGTACACCAAGCCAGCTCCGCAGAACGCGCCTGCGATTTGCGCCGAGATATAAAAAGGCAATTTACGTTTTTCGAAACCGGCAAACAGACTCAGCGCGATGCTGACAGCCGGATTGAGGTGGGCGCCTGAAATGCCGGCACTGAGGTAGATCCCCATGCTGACCGCCATGCCCCAGATGATGCAGATTTCCCACAAGCCGAAAGTGGCTCCCGCGACCTTGAGCGCTGCAACGCATCCTGTGCCGAAAAAAATCATCAGCGCGGTGCCAAGAAATTCAGCTACACATTGCCCGGTGAGTGTCGGTTGTTTTAGTGCGATGGTCATGGATACCTCTTTTTTGTTTTTGTCTCGGCACCCTGAGACAGGCATGGGTGCTCGTTATTCGTGCGTATCAGAAAAACCCCATTTCTGATCGCTGGTGCGAGTTATACCGAAAAACCGCTTTCGATAATATTCGTAAACGAAAAAATATAGACAAGAAACAACGCTGTCAAAGGTCGGAACCGAACGGTCATGGAGTGGATACGAGCCCGCACAGCCGCTTAATATCGGGATTTTGTGGCTGTTACCAAAAAGCCATCAGTGTTGCAGGTGGCGTGAATCAAGGCATGTTCACTTTACTTGGCTTAAAGTGGCAGGCAGTCGGAAGCCTATGGAGCGTTGCATGACCCCTGCACTGGATTTACTGAAAAAACTTCGCGCCGAACATCGTATTCACAGTTACGAGCACGATCCCAAAGCAGCGTCATATGGGCTGGAAGCAGCGGAAAAGCTGGGGCTGGAGCCTGCGCGGGTTTTCAAGACATTGTTGGCCAGTACCGAAAAGGGCGAGTTACTGGTCGCAGTAGTGCCGGTCGTCGGAACGCTTGATCTGAAGGCTTTGGCACAGGCCGCCGGGGCGAAAAAAACCGAAATGGCTGACCCTGCGGCGGCGCAGCGCTCAACGGGCTACCTGTTGGGTGGAATCAGCCCATTGGGCCAGAAGAAGCGCTTGCGCACGTTTATTGACGATACAGCGCAACGTTTTGAGAGTATTTATGTCAGCGCCGGGAGGAGGGGGCTGGAGGTTGAGCTTTCGGCAGCCGTGCTGGCCGAGCATACGCAGGCACGGTTCGCAGCAATTGGCCGGGAATAAGCTGCAGCTCAGTGATTGACTGTATGCACTGCGACGCTGCCTGGCACTGCAAACAGCACCAGATGGTCAGCTGCCACACGAATACCGACTTCCTCGCCCTGACGGTGATCGGCATGACTGGGGAAAATGGCTTCAAGTTGGCTACCGGTAGACAGCTGCAGGCGATACAGCGTCGATGCGCCCTGAAATGTTCGACCGATTACCCGCGCTTTCAGGTCGCTGTGCGGCGCGTAGACGATATCGTCAGGTCGCAGCAAGACATCCACTGCGCTGCCGCTGCCGCCCGGATATGCCCGGTTGCCGCGCAGAACACCCAGTTCGGTGCGCACCGATTCGGGGTCTATCATCTGCCCGCGAATGAAATACCCCTGGCCAATGAAGCTGGCAACAAAGGGTGTGCGAGGTTCGTGATACAGGTTGTAAGGCGTATCCCACTGCTCCAGGCGACCCTCCTTGAATACGCCGACATGATCGCTGACCGCGAAAGCCTCTTCCTGATCATGGGTCACCAGAATGGCACTGGTGCCACGTGCCTTGAGAATATCGCGCACCTCATGGCTCAGACGTCTACGCAACTCGCCATCCAGATTGGAGAAGGGTTCATCGAGCAGCAACAGTTGCGGCTCCGGTGCCAGCGCCCTGGCCAGGGCCACTCGTTGTTGCTGCCCACCTGACAACTCGTGAGGGTAGCGTTTGCCCAAGGCGCCGAGGTTGACCAGTTCAAGCAACTCGGCGATCACTTGATCCAGGCGCGGGTGGTTGCGAATGCCGAATGCGATGTTCTCGGCGACGCTCAGGTGCGGGAACAGCGCGTAATCCTGAAACACCATGCCGATACGGCGCTTCTCCGGTGCAAGAGTCCAGCCCGGACGGGAAATGACTTCGCCCGCCAGGCTGATCTCTCCCGCGTGTATCGGCTCGAAACCGGCAATCGCACGCAGTGTGGTGGTCTTGCCGCAGCCCGATGAACCCAGCAGGCAGCCGATATCGCCCGCGTTAAGGTGCAGATTCAACTCCTGCACCACGCGCTGGTTCTGATAACCGCAAGCGAGGTTGCGCAGGTTCAGCAGCAACGGGTTCATGCGGGCTTGCAGGACGGCGCGACGAGAAACTCCAGCAGCGCTTTCTGTGCGTGCAGGCGATTTTCGGCCTGATCCCAGGCGACCGAACGCGAATCATCCAGCAGATCAACACTGATTTCTTCGCCACGGTGGGCAGGCAGACAGTGCATGAACAGCACGTCCTTGTCGGCCAGGTCGAGCAAAGCGCGTGTTACCTGAAACGGTGCGAACAACGCCATGCGCCGAGCGGTTTCCTCTTCCTGACCCATCGAGGTCCACACGTCGGTGCTGACCAGGTGTGCACCGGCGACCGCTGCTTTCGGGTCGCGGACAATGGTCACTCGCTCACCGGCCAGCGCCAGGAACTCGGGGTTCGGCTCGTAGCCCGCGGGGCAGGCCACGCGCAACTGGAAGTCAAACTGAATGGCCGCTTCTATATAGCTGTTGCACATATTGTTGCCATCGCCGATCCAGGCGACGGTCTTGCCTTTGATCGAGCCGCGATGCTCCAGAAAGGTTTGCATGTCGGCCAGCAACTGGCATGGGTGCAGGTCATCCGACAAACCATTGATAACCGGGACGCGGGAATTGGCGGCGAATTCGGTCAGATTGCTGTGCGCGTAGGTACGGATCATTACCGCATCGAGCATGCGTGACATGACTTTTGCACTGTCGGCAATCGGCTCGCCACGGCCCAATTGGGTGTCGCGATGGGACAAAAAGATGGCCTGGCCACCCAGCTGAATCATCCCTGCTTCAAAAGAAAGACGGGTACGTGTCGAGGATTTCTCGAAAATCATCCCCAATACCCGGTTCTTCAGCGGTTCAAAAAGCTCACCGCGATTTCGCAGGTCTTTGAGCTCTACGCCACGACGGATCAAGCCCAGGAGTTCATCTGGGGTGTAATCCATCATCGAGAGAAAGTGCCTGGCGTTCATGATTAACTACCTTTTTTGCAACAGACCGCAGGTTATCAAAGCCGGTTTTTATCGGGAAAACGGGCGAGACCTGCGGCGGAAACCGCACGAGGCGACGAATAAGAAAGGCGCGATAGTATAAAAAAATGTCGCGTCTTACCAATAGCATGCTGTTTTCTGAAACACCGATGTCACTGGCGCTCCCCGTCAGGGGGCACTGTTATTCTTTGTTGACGAGTTAAAAACTGGCTAAGCTGACAAGGCCAATAGCCATCTCTGCTTTTTCCGAAGGCAGCATTTGTACACTGCCCAAATAGCGCTTGGCAATTAGTACCAATCCTGCAACAGTCCGGGTTTGCGCGTGCGCGCTGAATGCGACCCGCTTCACGGGCTGGAAACAGGGACCGTTTCTTTAATGCCGGGCGTAGGTTATAAATCGTTGCCGATACATTACTGATCGAGGGGTGGGGAATGGACTCAAAAGAGCGTCAACTAACGGAGTTACTCGGGCTGACCGCACGCACGCTTACCCATCTGACCGCCTCAATGACCTCGATGTCCTTTGAGTTGCTGCGCAGCGAGGACGAAGTCACGCGTAATGCGGGGCGGCGCATGATTGATCGCATGGCGACCATCAGCTCGGGACTCGACGAGCACTGGCGCCTGATCGGCGACCTCACCGGCGTCCACCTGGCGCAGGAACAGATCGAAACCGTGGCGGAAATCCAGCAGCAGCGCAAGGTCGTCACGCCTATCGGCGGTTGATACGCTCCACTCATCGGCCCGCCTGATGCCCCCCGATTCACACGACACACGTCAGTGGCGCGGGTTATTGGCAGCAGCCATAGTGCTTGTCAGGCAATCAACCGGATTGCCATGACAAGATCTGAGGCTGTGATGACCCGGACTGAACACTACCGCGCCTGCCACCTGTGCGAGGCCATTTGTGGTCTTGCCATCGAGACCGTTACCGAGCCGGATTCTGCCCCGCGCATCACCTCGATCAAGGGTGACCCGCTTGACACTTTCAGCCGTGGCCATATCTGCCCCAAGGCTGTTGCGCTGCAAGACATTCAGAACGACCCCGACCGCCTGCGTCAGCCAATGCTGCGCACCGGTGACCAATGGCGACCGATCGCCTGGCAGGCCGCGTTCGATCTGGTGGCAGAGCGGCTTTACGCCATTCAGCAGCGCCATGGGCAGAACGCGGTAGCGGTTTATCAGGGCAACCCCAGCGTTCACAACTATGGGCTGATGACCCACAGCAATTATTTTCTCGGGCTGCTCAAGACTCGTAATCGCTTCTCGGCGACCTCGGTTGATCAGTTGCCGCATCACCTCACCAGTTTTCTGATGTATGGCCACGGCATGTTGTTGCCGATTCCGGATATCGATCTCACCGACTTCATGCTGATCCTGGGTGGCAACCCGTTGGCGTCCAACGGCAGCATCATGACCGTGCCGGATGTTGAAAAGCGTCTGAAAGCCATACAGCAGCGCGGCGGTAAACTGGTGGTCATCGACCCGCGCCGCAGTGAGACCGCGGCCATCGCCGACCAGCATCTGTTCGTGCGTCCGGGCGGTGATGCAGCGCTGCTGTTCGGTCTGCTCAATACTCTGTTTGAAGAAGGCCTGACTCGCGAGACTCACTTGCCCGTTGATGGTCTGGACCAGGTGCGACACGCCATTGCAGGCTTCACTGCGCAGGCCATGAGCCCACGCTGCGGCATTGCTGCCGAGCAGATCCGGCAACTGGCGCGGGATTTTGCTGCCGCTGACAAGGCGGTGTGTTATGGCCGAATGGGGGTGTCGACCCAGACCTTCGGCACGTTGTGTCATTGGCTGGCGCAACTGATCAATCTGGTGACCGGCAACCTGGATCGCGTGGGCGGAACGCTGTGTACGGAACCCGCAGTTGATCTCGTCAGTTCGACTTCGGGCGGCCATTTCAATCTATGGCAAAGCCGGGTGTCCGGCCTGCCTGAGTACGGCGGCGAATTACCGGTGTCGGCGCTGGCCGAGGAAATGCTCGTGGAAGGAGAAGGGCAGGTTCGCGCACTGGTCACTGTCGCGGGTAATCCGGTTCTGTCTACCCCCAATGGCCGTCAGTTGGAACAGGCGCTCGAAGGTCTGGAGTTCATGCTCAGCATTGATCTTTACATCAACGAAACTACCCGCCATGCCGACTTGATCCTGCCGTCCACCTCAGCGTTGGAAAACGATCACTATGACACCACCTTCAATACCCTGGCAGTGCGCAACGTCACTCGCTTCAATCAGGCCATTTTCGACAAGCCCGACGGTGCGCTGCATGACTGGGAGATTTTTGTCGGTCTGGCCAGATCATTTGCAGCCAGGGCGCAGCGGGAACTCAAACCGACCCTGCCACCCGCGCAGATGATTGATCGCGGGTTGCGCGCAGGCTTCTATGGCGATGCATCGCCGCACAAACTGTCACTGGAAACGCTGGCCAGTCACCCGCATGGGCTCGATCTGGGGGTGTTGAAGCCTAACCTCACTGAGCGCCTGAAAACCGCCAACGGGCGGATTCAGGCGGCCCCAGAGGTCATCATGGCCGACCTGGCGCGCTTCGCGGCCGACCCCGCTCCCGATTCCGCAGCGTTGTTGCTGATTGGTCGTCGGCACGTGCGCAGCAATAATTCGTGGATGCACAACTATCACAGGCTGGTAAAAGGCAAGCCCCGGCATCAATTGCTGATGCACCCTGACGATCTTGCCTGTCGTGGTTTGAGCGATGGCCAGCAGGTTCGGGTCAGCTCTCGGGTCGGAACGATCGAGGTACAGGTGTTGGGCAGTCTGGACATGATGCCTGGGGTGGTCAGCCTGCCGCATGGCTGGGGGCATTCGCGTACCGGGGTGAAAATGGATATCGCCCGGAGTCAGCCAGGGGTGAGCGCCAATGACCTGACTGACGAACGGCAACTCGATGTACTCTCCGGCAATGCGGCGTTGAACGGTGTGCCGGTGCAGGTGGCTGCCCGTTAAGGCTCAAGACAGAGCGTCATGCTCGGGATTTCGTTACAATGCGCCACCGTGCCGACAACTGAGTCGGATATTTCAGCCGAGGTGCTCCATGGATATCATCGAAACGATCAAAGAGCAGATTGCCAACAACACCATTCTGCTTTACATGAAAGGCGCTCCGAATGCCCCTCAATGCGGCTTTTCGGCCAAGGCTTCCCAGGCATTGATGGCGTGTGGCGAAAAATTTGCCTACGTCGACATTCTGCAAAACCCTGAAATTCGCGCCAACCTGCCAAAGTACGCCAACTGGCCGACTTTCCCGCAACTGTGGGTGGCTGGTGAACTGGTCGGCGGTAGCGACATCATCACCGAAATGATGGCTGATGGTTCGCTGCAAACTCTGGTCAAGGAAGCATCGGCCGCCAAAGCCGAGTAAAGCCTCGCGCTGCAGCGTGGGCACGGTAGTCGAGATTATCGTGACCTGCGTTCAAGCATGGTCTTACGCACAAGAAAAAGCCCGCTCTCGGTTGAGGCGGGCTTTTTCATTGCAGCGTAACCAGTGAATCAGTCACCCATCTGCGACTGCAGGTAGTTCTCGATACCAACCTTGACGATCAGACCCAGCTGGGTCTCCAGCCAGTCGATTTGCTCTTCCTTGGGCTCAAGGATGTCTTCCAGCAGCTCACGGCTGCCGAAGTCACCCACCGTTTCAAAGTGAGCAATGGCCGCTTTCAGATCAGCCAGGCCTTTGTGCTCGATCTTCAGGTCGCACTCCAGCATTTCCTTGGTGTGCTCGCCAATCAGGATTTTGCCCAGATCCTGCAGGTTTGGCAGCCCTTCAAGGAACAGCGTGCGCTTGATCAGCTTGTCGGCGTACTTCATCGCATGGATGGATTCTTTGTACTCATGACCGCCGAGCTTTTTCAGACCCCAATCTTCATACATGCGCGCATGCAGGAAATACTGATTGATGGCGACCAGCTCGTTTCCGAGGATCTTATTGAGATGCTGGATGACTGTAATGTCGCCTTTCATGTTCGAGGTCCTGCCGGTGGCTTGTGTATATAAGCGCCGAGTGTGAGCCGCGCTTAAACGCCTGTCAAACCTAAGTTGTTGAATAATAAGTGAATTTAAATAGGAATAAGAATGTTTGAGTTCCGCATCTTGACGCTAAGCGCTTGAATTACAGGCATAAAAAAACCGGGCAGGGTGCCCGGTTCTTTAAAATAGGGGAATTCAGGCGGCTGAAAATTCTGCTGGATACGCCAGCGATGCCTGAGTGGTTTGCAGTTCTGTCAGCGTGTCACGCACCACTTCCTTCGCAAGGCAGGCGCATTTTCCGCATTTACTCGCAACACCCAGCGTTTCACGGACTTCACGATAACTGCAGCAGCCTTCCAGAATTGCATCCCGGATTTGACCGTCTGTGACACCTTGGCAAAGACAAACATACATAAGCTATTGACCGTCGCTGGTTTATTGCTTGGTGCCGAGGAGCTTAATGTTAATGAGAATGCTTGTCAAAACTGTTTTGGATTCGATTCAGGTGGAACGATGAGCGGTTGTTTTCACCCAGGGCGCGTCCAGCCATCACGTTTCAGGCAGGCATGAAAAAACCGGCGCGAGGCCGGTCCATTCACTGCCGTGCCGACCTTAGTCGTCGAAGTCTTCCCAGCCGCCCATTTCTTTCCAGCGGTTGACGATGCCGCAGAACAGCTCTGCGGTCTTCTCGGTGTCGTAGCGAGCCGAGTGAGCCTCGCGGCCGTCGAAGTCGATTCCGGCAGCCTGGCAGGCCTTGGCCAGCACGGTCTGACCGTAGGCCAGGCCTGCGAGGGTAGCGGTGTCGAAGCTTGAGAACGGGTGAAACGGGTTGCGCTTCATGTCCATTCGCGCGACAGCGGCATTGACGAAGCCGAGGTCGAAGCTGGCGTTGTGGCCGACCAGCACGGCGCGTTTGCAGCCATTGGCCTTGAGAGCCTTGCGCACGCCGCGGAAGATGTCGTTCATTGCGGTTTCTTCGCTGACCGCCATGCGCAACGGATGATCCAGCTTGATACCGGTAAACTCCAGTGCAGCGGCTTCGATGTTGGCACCTTCGAACGGCTCGACGCGGAAGAAATAGGTGTGTTCCGGGAACACGAAGCCTTTTTCATCCATGCCGATGGTCACGGCAGCAATTTCCAGCAGTGCGTCGGTGGCTGAGTTGAAACCGCCGGTTTCTACGTCGACGACCACTGGCAGGTAGCCGCGAAAGCGTGCTGCCATCGGGTGACGAGAACCGCCGCCACCGCCGTGGCCTTCGTGTTCGTCGTCAAAATGATCTTCACTCACGCGTGTTCCTCCAGACGCCAGCGCAGTTTTTCACCGGCGCGCAGCGGGATAACGGTCAACTCGCCAAACGGCAGGCTGGCAGGGGCGGTCCACTCGTCACGCACCAGCGTGATGGTGTCCTGATTGGCAGGCAGGCCGTAGAACGCCGGACCATGAAGACTGGCAAAGCCCTCCAGCTTGTCCAGAGCATTACGCTGCTCGAAAGCTTCTGCATACAATTCGATGGCCGCGTAGGCGGTGTAGCAACCGGCGCAACCGCAAGCGTTTTCCTTGGCGTGTTGGGCATGCGGTGCCGAGTCGGTGCCCAGGAAGAACTTGCCGCTGCCACTGGTGGCGGCGTCGAGCAGGGACGCCTGGTGCGTATTGCGCTTGAGAATGGGCAGGCAATAGAAGTGCGGGCGAATGCCGCCGACCAGCATGTGATTGCGGTTGTAGAGCAGGTGATGCGCGGTGATGGTCGCCGCGACATTGGCTGATGCTTCATTGACGAACTGCACCGCTTCACCGGTGGTGATGTGTTCAAACACCACTTTCAGGGTCGGGAAGCGTTCGACTACACGGCGCAGGTGCTCATCGATGAAGACCTTTTCGCGATCGAACACGTCGATCTCGCCACGCGTCACTTCCCCGTGTACCAGCAGGAGCATGCCGACTTCGGCCATGGCCTCGAGCGCCGGGAAGATCTTGTCGATGCTGGTGACACCGGAATCGGAGTTGGTGGTCGCTCCGGCCGGATACAGCTTGGCGGCGTGCACGAAGCCACTGGCCTTGGCGGTACGGATGTCGTCGGGCGTGGTCTGGTCGGTGAGGTACAGCACCATCAACGGCTCGAAGCGGTTGCCGGCCGGGCGTGCAGCCAGAATGCGCTGACGATAGGCATCGGCTTGCTGCGCGTTGCGCACCGGAGGCACGAGGTTGGGCATGATGATTGCGCGGCCAAAAGTTCGCGCTACGTCAGCAACGGTATGAGGCAAGACAGCTCCGTCACGGAGGTGAATGTGCCAGTCGTCGGGACGCAGGAGGGTCAGGCGGTCAGACATTGGGGATTCCAGGCGGGTCAAACTCGCTGGGAATGCTACCGGAAAAGACTCTCTCAGGCATCCGCTATCAAGTTTTGCACGAAGTTACCGATAGCTCCCTTGTCAGTCAGTCATTTTTTGTTTCGCGTTTATTTCCAGTGGAGCCTCCCGTGCGCCAGCGATATTTAGCCCTGCTCAGCATGTTTGCCAGCCTCCCGGCGATGGCTATCAGTTTCCAGACTCGTCTGGAGAGCATCGAGTGGAAGGTCGAAGGCGATCAGTTCGAGTGCCGCCTGACTCAGCCGATCACCGACTTCGGTGCCGGTGAGTTCGTGCGCCGTGCCGGTGAGCAGGCGACGTTTCGCCTTAAGGCTTCCTACAATATGCTGGGCAACGGTTCCGCAACGCTGCTGGCCGCCGCCGCACCGTGGCAGCCGGGGCGCGGTGATATAAATCTGGGGTCGGTGCGCGTCAGCAATGGCGACATCCCCTTCAATACTTCCCAGGCACAGGCCGGGCGTCTGATCAGTGGGCTGATGGACGGTCGCAGCCCGCTTATCCGTCACTACACCCGTGACGGTGGCCAGATGGAAGTGCGCCTGCTGCCGGTCAAGTTCAGCAAGGCGTTCAGCGATTACCAGGCGTGCACAGCCAAACTTCTGCCGATGAACTTCGATCAGGTCAAACAGGCTGAAGTAGGTTTTCCCGGTGGCGGTATTGAACTGGATGCCCATGCCAAGGCGCGTCTGGACAACATGGTGGCCTATTTGAAGGCCGACCCGACGGTTAACCGTATCGAGCTTGACGGCCATTCGGACAACAGTGGCAACCGACTCACCAACCGCGACCTTTCTCGCCGCCGTGCGCTGGCGGTCATGGACTACTTCAAGGCTCAGGGCATCCCCGAGCAGCAAATCACCCTGCGATTTCATGGCGAACGCTACCCGCTGGTGCCCAACACCAACGAGGCCAATCGTGCGCGCAACCGCCGCGTGAACGTGCATCTGGAGCGTGTTGCGCCCGATGAGCGTCCGGTGCCGGTAGCCTCCACGGCCAGTGCAGCACACACGTCCTGATAGCTGCATAAGGCTTCTGCCAAACGTCGCCTTGTCGTCACAAGCTGTCGCGCCCCTGTAAATTTGCTGGTTTGAACGGTAGAATCAACGGTTTTCCGTACAACCCGGTGGAGTGATGGCATGGCGGACGTAAACAAGGTAGTTCTCGCGTATTCCGGTGGCCTGGATACTTCGGTAATCCTCAAGTGGCTGCAAGATACGTACAACTGCGAAGTGGTGACCTTTACCGCTGACCTGGGTCAGGGTGAAGAAGTCGAGCCGGCACGCGCCAAGGCTCAGGCCATGGGCGTGAAAGAAATCTACATCGATGATCTGCGCGAAGAGTTCGTGCGTGATTTCGTGTTCCCGATGTTCCGTGCCAACACCGTCTATGAAGGCGAGTACCTGCTGGGCACTTCCATCGCTCGCCCGCTGATCGCCAAGCGCCTGATCGAGATCGCCAACGAAACCGGCGCTGATGCCATTTCCCATGGTGCCACCGGTAAAGGCAATGATCAGGTGCGTTTCGAGCTGGGCGCCTATGCGCTCAAGCCAGGGGTCAAAGTGATTGCTCCGTGGCGTGAATGGGACCTGCTTTCTCGTGAAAAGCTGATGGACTACGCCGAGAAGCACAACATTCCGATCGAGCGCCACGGCAAGAAGAAGTCCCCGTACTCGATGGATGCCAACCTGCTGCACATCTCCTATGAGGGCGGCGTGCTGGAAGACACCTGGACCGAGCACGAAGAAGACATGTGGCGCTGGACCAAGTCCCCAGAGGACGCGCCGAATGTTGCAACTTATCTGGAGCTGACCTATCGCAATGGCGACATCGTTGCGCTGGATGGCGTCGAGATGACGCCTGCCACTGTGCTGGCGACCCTGAACCGCATTGGTGGCGAAAACGGCATTGGACGTCTGGATATCGTTGAAAACCGTTACGTGGGCATGAAGTCTCGTGGCTGCTACGAGACGCCGGGCGGCACCATCATGCTGCGTGCTCACCGCGCCATCGAATCGATCACTCTGGACCGTGAAGTCGCCCACCTCAAGGACGAACTGATGGCCAAATACGCCAGCCTGATCTACACAGGTTACTGGTGGAGCCCGGAGCGTCTGATGCTGCAGCAGATGATCGACGCGTCTCAGGCCCATGTGAACGGTGTTGTACGTCTGAAGCTTTATAAAGGCAATGTGATTGTTACTGGCCGCAAGTCGGACGATTCGTTGTTCGATGCCAATATCGCTACCTTCGAAGATGACGCAGGTGCCTATGATCAGGCCGATGCGGCAGGCTTCATCAAGCTCAATGCCTTGCGTATGCGTATTGCTGCGAATAAAGGCCGCAAGCTGTTCTGATACTGCTGGTTTTTCGATGAGTGCAGCCCTTGCAGGGCTGCACTTTAAACCCGGGTTCCCCGTCACGGCTGTAAAGCGTCAACGCCTGTAGCCATTTCTCGAATTCAGGTTCCCTGACAAGTTGCTCATTGTTCATGAGTGTTTCGAGACCGTCCTGCCGGACGCTCAGTGTTTTTTCGTTGTCGCAGTGCTCGTTTGATATTGATAGAGTATTTCCTTCGGCAATTCATGTAAGCAGTAGTTCGCCGGGTGCAGGCGATCATGTATCACCGCGTATGTACTCATTAAAGTCGTTCTTACCGTTCGTGGCGAAAAGTACAGGTCTGCTTTTGGTTTTTTCCTACAGTGGCTGTCGAAGTTAAAAGCAGGGTGCCTGGTGCTTTCTGCGTGGCAGTCGAAACTTACGCACTCGATACCTGTTTTAGAGTCGGGCTTCAGGGCGTGTCGTTCTCCCGTTGCTGCCTGAACTCAAATCGATAGGCCTTGCCGATATTCCATACCTGGCGAAGGCTCAGGTCCAGTACCTGGGCAATCTCGGCTGCGGTATAGCCCAGCGCCGAATAATGCATGGCGTGGCCGGCAACCACGTCGTCGATATCCGTAGTGTCATGACGGGCCTCTCTGCGGGTGGTGAGCATGGGCTGACTGACAGTGATTGTCACACCATTTTCGGTAGCCAGTTGGCGAACGTCTTTTTTATTCATGCGTAATGAATATTGCAGCGCTGTAAAGCCTGCGCCCTTGGCGGCCAGGTATTTGAGTTGTTCCAGCTTGCCAGCGTGTTCAGGCCCGTATGGCAGGGCTGGCGCTGTATCAGTTGAGGACGGGTATGATGCGCCTGCCATCTCTCCATCGGGTATGACTGCAATAATACCGCCTTTGGCAACAAAGGTTTCCACAGCGGTGATTAACTCAGAGGCGGTGGGTATTGATGAGCGCGTGCGCGCATATCTAGTATTCATGGTATGTCCCTTTTTGAGCATGGTTATACACAGAGCCCATTCAAAAGAGTTACCAGGCACTCAGTGTTTGTCACGCAGCAGCCCGCTTGATGAGCCGTGTACGTAACACCTGGATTCAGCCGGTTCGCGTGATACACCAAGTTCGTGTAAACGCGCAGCTCATGAACTGCAAACGTGTATTACCTAATGATAGTGTTTCATAGGGCTGCACATAGTTGATGGCAGTAAGTAATAAAGTCTCTGTTAAAAAAGTAACGACTGGTAATAAAATTTGCAAGTGAAAAATGGGGTGTCTCCAGAATTGATTTGTCGTTCTTTATAAAGTCTTACGTGTTGTAATGTTGCGTCCGTGAATTTTGTAGTACGTTTCCCATTCGATTCCCTGCGTCTGGATTTGAAATAAAAAATGGTATTTGCTACTTGTCGAAAGAGCTACTTATGGTCTTGAATGATGTAGGGTTATGCTATGGTGTGTGTAAGATCCTGCGACAATACGAGGGGTGAAGGGCTATCATTATTTGTCGTCTGTCGACAATGGTTCAATTTGGCACGCCGCGTTTATGTTGTGCGCTTCGGTTGTAGGAACTTTCCTTCATGCCTGTAAGGCGCGTCCTTAAATAAATATTTTTACGAAATTCCGTAATCGATGTGTAATTTTTAATCCCTGTTTACGTATGTAATGCGTGCTGTGTATTCACTGATTTTCCATCATGGGGTTTCGGGTAGGGCATCCGGATGCAAGGCCTCTACAGTTTTCCGGCTGTTTTTGCTGGCGATAAGCCATGTATTCGGCGTGTTCTGACGCTGACGCAAAAATAGTGTGGCGATACTTTTAACAGATGCAGCAAGGTCATTTTTGAACGTAAAAGTTTGGCTGGGTTTTGCTGCATGCATTTACTGACTGGCGCTGTGATGCTTATGCCGTAGCCGCCAGCAATAAAAAATCACCAGATTCCGAAAAGGAAGGCGCTGTGAAAATTAATAAAAAATGTACGTTTCTGCCGAGTTTTGTAGGAAGTTTCTGCTGTAATTGTAGGAATGGTCTTTGGCTGTCAGTCCACAAGGGTGAGCGCCATGCAAAGCAGTAAACGACTAAGTTATTGTGCTGGCTCTGAAAATTCGAATAGCGAAAAATGGACTGCCCATGAATAAAGTGCTGATCGTGGATGATCATCCCGTCATTCGCCTTGCTGTACGCATGCTGATGGAGCGTCATGGCTATGAGGTCATTGCGGAGACTGACAACGGTGTGGATGCGCTGCAACTGGCTCGTGAGCACCTTCCTGATATCGTCATTCTTGATATTGGTATCCCCAAGCTCGATGGGCTGGAAGTCATTGCCCGCCTTTCAGCCATGACATTGCCTTTCAAGGTTCTGATTCTGACGTCTCAGGCACCCGGCCACTTTTCCATGCGCTGCATGCAGGCAGGGGCCGCAGGATATGTCTGCAAACAACAGGACCTGACCGAGCTGCTCAGCGCTATCAAGGCGGTACTCTCGGGGTACAGCTACTTTCCCAATCAGGCGTTGCACACGGTTCGTTCCAGTATGGGCAACGCGAGCGAGTCGGACATGGTTGACCGACTTTCCGGCAGGGAGATGATGGTTCTGCAACAACTGGCCAGAGGCAAGACCAACAAGGAAATTGCAGACGGTATGTTTCTGAGCAACAAAACCGTCAGTACCTATAAAACGCGTTTGTTGCTCAAGCTCAACGCGCATTCACTGGTCGATCTGATCGAACTCGCCCAGCGTAACGGGCTGGTCTGAGTAACCGGTCTGTTTGAGAAGGAAGCGTGCCTGGTGCCCACGTATGTGGAGCGGGTGACGAGCAGCCATTCACGTATTGAAGCCTCTTCTGTGAGAGGCTTCAAATGCCTGAATGGAACGGTAGGTGCAGGAAGCCGATGCGAGGTTTTTTGCGCTTGTCTAGAAGTCGAAATCGTAGTCGGCCAGCTGTTTCTGCAAGCGCCGCTCTTCAAGCAGGTTGTCGATGGTGCGTCGTTTGCTCAGATTGGTCTTTGCCGGCTCAACAGTCGCTGTTTCGGTTTCATCCGTTTCGACGGAAACAAGGTCATCGTCCACGTCCAGTTGCTCGTTGTCAGTGCTCATGAAGTCGACTCCAGGGCTTGGGCTCTCTGGCGCCTCTTATATCGACAATCCACAAGCGGGTAAAAAAGATTTTTTCAATCGACAGGGCAGCAACTACCTATCGTGCTCAATCGTCGGACGTTTTTTCCTTGTAATCGCATAGGTCTTCTATGCGGCAACTGCCGCATCTGGGCTTGCGTGCCTGGCAAACGTAGCGTCCGTGCAGGATCAGCCAGTGGTGCGCATCGAGCAGATAGTTCTTTGGCACAAATTTCATCAATTGCTTCTCCACCTCCACCACATTTTTCCCTGGCGCGATGCCCGTACGGTTGCTGACGCGAAAGATGTGAGTGTCTACAGCCATCGCGACCTGACGAAAAGCGGTATTGAGCACGACATTGGCTGTCTTGCGTCCCACGCCCGGTAAGGCCTCGAGCGCTTCTCGGGTCTGCGGTACTTCGCTGTTATGCAGCTCCACCAGCATCCGGCAGGTTTCAATTACGTTTTTGGCTTTGCTGTTGTAGAGGCCAATTGTCTTGATGTACTCGGACAGCCCCTCGACGCCCAGGTCATATATGGCTTGTGGCGTATTGGCAACCGGGTACAGCTTCGCCGTGGCCTTGTTGACGCTCACGTCAGTGGCCTGGGCAGAAAGGATGACGGCGATCAACAGCTCAAAAGGCGTGGTGTAGGCCAGTTCGGTTTTAGGGTCCGGATTGTCCTCATGCAGCCTGCGAAAGATTTCCTGGCGTTTTGCGGCATTCATGGACGGAGCTTTTCCTCGGAATTAGCCTGTGCGGGAGGCGGCAGAAGTGCTGCAAGTGTTTGCTCGGCGGCTTCGTATTCGCGCTGCAACTCCACGAGCCTGGCGGCCTGCTCGGCAATCGGTGGATGGCCGAAGGCCTTGAGCGACTTGTTGAGCTGCGCGCGGCTCATGGCCACGGCAATACGGGCCTTTTTCAGGGCCTCGTCCGGCGCAGCAGGCTTGTCGTTCTGGGCGTGTCTGGCTGCGGATAGGGGTAAAGCGTCACGACTCGACTCAACGCGCTGTGACCGTGCGAGACGCTCGGCCAGCCGGGTTTGTTGCTCACGGTACAAGCGTGCATTGCGCGCTTCGAAACGAAGCCGCGCATGCGTACGCTTGCGCAGACGAGCTTTTTGCAGATCAGGGGTGGGTGCCAGGCCGCCTATAATGGGCGTGACACTCGCCAGCGGCAGTGGATGCATTTCAATGCAGTCCACCGGGCATGGCGCAACGCACAGATCACAGCCTGTGCATTCATCGATAATCACGGTGTGCATCAGCTTGGATGCGCCGAGAATGGCGTCCACGGGGCAGGCCTGAATGCATTTGGTGCAGCCAATGCACTCTGCTTCGCGAATGAACGCAACCTGCGCAGGGGCTGCACCGCGTTCCACATCCAGCCTCAGAACCGGAACAGCAAGCAGCTCTGCCAGTTGGGCTATTGTTTCGTCCCCGCCCGGTGGGCATTTGTTGATGGCTTCGCCGCCGGCAATGCCCTCTGCGTAGGGCTTGCAGCCGGGGTGGCCGCACTTGCCGCACTGAGTCTGCGGCAGAAGGGCGTCGATGCTGCGGATCAGGTCCACGTCGGGAAGCAGGCGAATCAATTCAGTCATGATCTTGCCAGGTGACCAACAGGTGTTCTGTCTATCGAGGATGCAGCATTATCGGACAGATCGGGAGGTTTGCGAATGCGCGAAGGCCCGGTATCCGCCTGATGGCTGGATACCGGGCCTTGTCCGGGTTTACTTGATGCGCTGGCCGGGCTTTGCACCATTGTCCGGGCTGAGCAGATAGATCTCCTCGCCGCCAGGACCTGCCGCCATCACCATACCTTCCGAAATGCCGAAGCGCATTTTCCGTGGCTTAAGGTTGGCGATCATCATGGTCAGACGGCCTTCGAGCTCGGACGGGTTCGGATAGGCGCTTTTGATGCCGGAAAAGACATTACGTTGCTCATCGCCGATATCCAGCGTCAGGCGCAGCAACTTGTCGGCACCCTCCACATGTTCGGCCTTGAGAATCAGGGCAACGCGCAGGTCTACAGCGGCAAAAGCATCAAAGTCGATTTCCGCCGACAGCGGGTCTTTGGCGAGTTCGCCATTACCGGCAGGCGCACTGCTCGCGCTAGTGTCGGTAGCGGTCAGGTCTTGCTTGGAAGCAGCAGCCATGGCTTCTACCTTGAGTGGATCTATGCGAGTCATCAGGGCCGAGAACGGATTGAGCTGATGATTGCCCAGCAAGGTCTTGTGGTCTTCCCAGGTCAGTGGTTCGACGTTGAGAAATTTCTCTGCATCAGCGGCCAGATTCGGCAATACCGGTTTGAGGAAAATGACCAGTTGGCGGAACAGGTTTATACCCAGCGCACAGACCGCCTGGACCTCATCCTGTTTGCCTTCCTGTTTGGCCAGCGCCCACGGCGCTTTTTCCGCGATATAGGCGTTGGCGCGATCCGCCAGAGCCATGGTCTCGCGCATGGCGCGGGCGAAGTCGCGGGCTTCGTAGGCGTCGGCAATGCTTGGGGCTGCCGCGAGGAAGGCATCGGTCAATTCGGGAGCCGCATTGGCCTCGACCATTACACCGGCGTTGCCCTTGTGGATGAACCCGGCACAACGGCTGGCGATGTTGACGACCTTGCCGATCAGGTCAGAGTTGACCTTTTGCACGAAGTCTTCGAGGTTCAAATCCAGGTCGTCGACGCCACGACCCAGTTTCGACGCGTAGTAATAGCGCAGGTACTCGGGTGGCAGGTGGTCGAGGTAGGTGCGTGCCTTGATGAAGGTGCCACGTGACTTCGACATTTTCTGACCGTTGACGGTCAGGTAGCCGTGAACGTTGATGCCGGTCGGTGTACGCAACTCTGCGCCTTCCAGCATGGCTGGCCAGAACAGGGCGTGGAAATTGACGATGTCCTTGCCGATGAAGTGATAGAGCTCGGTGGTCGCACCCTTGCCCCAGTACGCGTCGAAGTTCAGGTCCGGACGACGTGCACACAGGTTCTTGAAGCTGGCCATGTAGCCGATCGGTGCATCCAGCCATACGTAGAAGTATTTGCCCGGCTCATCGGGGATTTCAAAGCCGAAATACGGTGCATCGCGGGAGATGTCCCACTGCTGCAGGCCGCTGTCCAGCCATTCGGCGATCTTGTTGGCGACGGCGTCCTGCAGGGTTCCGCTGCGCGTCCAGCTTTTGAGCATCGCGTCGAATGCAGGCAGGTCGAAGAAGAAATGCTTCGAGTCCTTGAGGACTGGCGTGGCCCCGGAAATCGCCGACTTGGGGTCTTTCAGATCCGTCGGGGCATAGGTAGCGCCGCACTTTTCGCAGTTGTCGCCATACTGATCTTCGGCCGCGCATTTCGGGCAGGTGCCCTTGATGAAACGGTCGGCCAGGAACATTTTCTTTTCCGGGTCGAAATACTGGGTTACCGAACGCGTTGCGATATGTCCTGCCTCGCGCAGACGCGTGTAGATCATGCTCGACAGCTCGCGGTTTTCATCCGAGTGCGTCGAGTGAAAGTTGTCGAATTCCACCAGGAAATCGGCAAAGTCGGCGCTGTGCTCAGCCTTGACGTTATCGATGAGTTGTTCTGGCGTAATGCCTTCTTTTTCAGCGCGCAGCATGATTGCCGAACCGTGAGCGTCGTCCGCGCAGACATAAATGCATTGGTTGCCGCGGTGCTTCTGAAAGCGCACCCACATGTCGGTCTGGATGTACTCGAGCATGTGGCCAAGGTGGATGGAACCATTGGCATAGGGCAGGGCGCTGGTAACGAGAATCTTGCGTGGCTCGGACATGGGGCTCGGCTACTTGAAGTGAAACGGAGACCGGCCACTATAAAGGTCTGAGCGATTTTTTTCACCCCGCTCGGTTGCGCGATTGCTCCTGAACGGTTGGGCAGGGTTCAGTGAAATCATGTCGGCTACGGACAGAACAGGTACGATAGTCGGCTGTTTCACTCAGTCTTTTACGGAGTAAGCCCATGAGCGCAGTCAATCGCGCAGCGGTGGAGACGATTCTTCGCCAGTACACCGACCCTTATCTGAATCAGGACCCGGTCAGTGCCGGTTGCGTGCGGTCCATCGATATCGAGGGTGCACAGGTCCGCGTGCAACTCGAACTGGGCTATGCCGCCGACCTGTTCAGGAACGGCTGGGCGCAAGTGCTGAAAACCGCCATAGAGAACCTGGAGGGCGTCAGCTCGGCCACGGTTGCCATTAAAAGCGTGATCAGCGCGCACAAGGCGCAGAGTCAGATCCCCGGTCTGGCCAATGTGAAAAACATCGTGGCTGTCGCGTCGGGCAAGGGTGGTGTCGGCAAGTCCACAACGGCGGCCAATCTGGCACTGGCACTGTCTCGCGAGGGCGCACGGGTCGGTATTCTCGATGCAGATATCTATGGGCCGAGTCAGGGTGTGATGTTTGGCATTGCCGAAGGCACGCGGCCGAAGATCAAGGACCAGAAGTGGTTCGTACCAGTCCAGGCTCATGGCATTGACGTGATGTCGATGGCGTTTCTGACTGATGACAACACGCCTATGGTCTGGCGCGGGCCTATGGTGTCAGGGGCGTTGCTGCAACTGGTCACGCAGACTGCCTGGAATGATCTGGACTACCTGGTTATCGATATGCCGCCGGGCACCGGCGACATCCAGTTGACGCTGGCGCAGAAGGTCCCGGTGGCGGGTGCCGTGATTGTCACCACGCCTCAGGATCTGGCCCTGCTGGATGCGAAGAAGGGTGTCGAGATGTTCCGTAAGGTCAACATCCCGGTGCTGGGCGTCGTGGAAAACATGGCGGTGCACATATGCTCCAACTGCGGCCATGCCGAGCATCTGTTTGGTGAGGGCGGGGGCGAGAAGCTGGCGTCGCAGTACAATGTCGAGTTGCTGGCATCACTGCCGTTGTCGATGCTGATTCGCGAGCAGGCAGATGGCGGCAAGCCTACCGCTATTGCCGAGCCGGAAAGTCAGATTGCGATGGTGTATCAGGAGCTGGCGCGTCACGTTGGTGCACGAATCGTCTTGCAGGAAGCTGCAAGCCCGGCGATGCCGACCATTTCTGTCAGCGACGATTGATGCTGTAGCGATGTTCTGGCGGGGGAGGCGCAGGGAATTGGCGTCTCTCGGTCAGGCTTGAGGCATGGCTTGACGGGTAAGCAGATGTTCAAACGGCAGACAATAAAAAACCCCGCTTTTAAGGGCGGGGTTTTTAAGCGAATCAGTACAAGTTAGACAACTTGAACTTCTTCAGCTTGCATGCCTTTCTGACCGCGGGTAGCGATGAAAGAAACCTGTTGGCCTTCTTTCAGGCTTTTGAAGCCGTCGGATTGGATAGCTTTGAAGTGCACGAACAGGTCGTCACCGGATTGTGGAGTGATGAAGCCGAAGCCTTTTTCATCGTTGAACCACTTAACGGTACCAGTTTGGCGATTGGACATAGTATATCTCCTTGGACAAAGTTAACTGCGGCGTAGGAAGAGCCCTGGCCGAGACTGAGTGCAAAGAGCTGGAAAATTCATGGAGATGGTTGGATCGAAATTCAACATCGTGTAGAGATTCTCAGTGACACAAGCAACACAG
This sequence comes from Pseudomonas sp. RGM 3321, assembly GCF_022836805.1. Lineage (NCBI taxonomy): Bacteria > Pseudomonadati > Pseudomonadota > Gammaproteobacteria > Pseudomonadales > Pseudomonadaceae > Pseudomonas > Pseudomonas sp. RGM 3321. The sequence continues at coordinate 87,327 of NZ_JALHBH010000113.1, read as the reverse complement.
TGACGCCACCTTAACCCTTTTTTCCGAACGTGCCAATGGTCTGTTGATGATTATTTCCATTCGCAGTGAAAGAGCCCGGCCTGTCACGCAAACTTGCTACTGGTTGCCTTTGAACCGTCGGCCCCGGCCCGGTAAGATGCCGGATATCTTTTTTACCTCGCTATTCAGGACACCGCCATGAGCATCAAATCGGACAAGTGGATTCGCCGCATGGCGCAGGAACACGGGATGATCGAGCCCTTCGTCGAGCGCCAGGTACGTGGCGAAGGGGCTGACAGGGTGATCTCCTTCGGTGTGTCCAGCTACGGCTACGACGTGCGTTGCGCCGACGAATTCAAGGTGTTTACCAACATCAATTCGGCCACGGTCGATCCGAAAAACTTTGATGAAAAAAGCTTCGTCGATATCAAGAGCGACGTGTGCATCATCCCCCCCAACTCTTTTGCGCTGGCACGCACCGTCGAATATTTCCGCATTCCGCGTAACGTTCTGACCATCTGCCTGGGCAAAAGCACCTATGCGCGCTGCGGTATTATCGTCAACGTCACGCCGCTTGAACCTGAGTGGGAAGGTCATGTGACGCTGGAGTTCTCCAACACCACTACATTGCCGGCCAAGATCTACGCCAACGAAGGCGTGGCACAGATGCTGTTCCTTGAGTCAGATGAGGAATGTGAAGTGTCCTACAAGGATCGAGGCGGCAAATACCAGGGCCAGCGTGGCGTCACCCTGCCACGCACCTGATTTGCCGGTCAGGTGATTAGTGGAATTGAATTAATACTCTATTTCGCACTCTATCTGCTCACATGCTTTCGCATAATCGATATGTGCGAAGGCCTTTGATCTGGAGTGCCCTATGAAGACTACTTTCAAAATCTCTGAACAGGTTGAATCTCCGCTTAACGAGATCGGGCTGCTGGCCTGGTCATTGATGGCTCATTCAGATCTGCTTCCCGAGCTGAATGTGGTCGGTGGTGGCATTCCGGGTGATCCAGGGCCAGATACTCCTTTTCCGGAGCCCACTGAGCCAGGTGGACCTACCGTTCCTGACGAGCCGCCACCTGCGCCGGTTGCCTGATTATCAGCTCCCTGCTTCTCCTTGTGAGGGGCAGGGTACTCTTATCTATATGGCTATGGCTGAGAGCGACGCTACACCACTCGCCATACTGCATCACCGCCTGTCACATAGACTGAGCACTCCTGCGCCGGACGAATCTGAAACCCACCCGTAAACTCTCCGAACGCTGGCAGCAGGCTGACGCGTGGGCCCAGGTAGAAGCACGCGAGTCGCAAGCTTTGCCTGCCACGCCCATGCAGCCGGTGAACCGGGTGAACGTGCCCTGCCAGTACGTGCAATTGCGGGTGTGGATCAGGCTCGTGCTGCAAGGCAAAAGGTCCCAGCATCAGGGGTTCGGGAACCACATCAATGCCCAGATAGGCGGGGGGATCGCCCGCCCGTTTGTCATGGTTGCCACGGATCAGGGTGATGCGTAGCGCCGGGTGTTGCGCCCGCCATTGCTCTAGTGCCGCGAGTGTGCCCGCTGCGTGTGATTCCGGTGCGTGCAGAAAGTCGCCCAGAAAGATCAGATGATCACAGGCATATGCATCGAGCAGGCTGTCCAGTCTTCGCAGATTGGCTTGGGTGGTGCCATGTGGCACCGGTTGACCTAGCTTGCGGTAGGCCGCTGCCTTGCCAAAGTGCGCGTCGGCGATCAGCAGCGATCGTTCTGCTGGGTAGTAGATGGCCTTGTCGGCCAGCAGCCATAGCTCCTCTCCCGCCAGCGTTACTGCGAGGTAAGGCTTCATTGCTCATGCTCCGGACCTGCGGCTTTCTCCAAATCACGGACCATGCGCGCAATGCGGTCAGCGAGTTTTTCCGAACTGAGACTTTCGCGGAAGCGCTCGACCAGTAGAGGAAACGCCAACGGGGTCGCGCGCTTTATCGCATGCAGGTCCAGCCTGCGACTGTTGATCTGGCGCAATGTCAGCTCCAGACGCTGCAGATCCAGCTCCTGGCGTAGCACTTCCTGTTCGGCCTGGGTCAGTAGCATGTTGTCAGCGTCGTATTGTTTGAATACTTCAAAGAACAGCCCGCTCGATGCCTGAAGTTGTCGATTGCTTTTCGCAGCACCCGGGTAGCCGGAAAACACCAGTCCTGAGATGCGGGCAATTTCGCGAAAGCGTCGCAGCGCCAGTTCGCCCGCATTCAGGCTGGCAATAATGTCGGCCAAAAGATCGGTCTCGCTGAAAAGGTCAGCCTGCAACGCTTGGGCCCAGTCAATCTCGCTGGCGCTGAGCAGTTCCAGCCCGTAGTCGTTGACGGCGATGGAAAAGGTCAACGGTCGATGCCGGCTCAGACGCCAGGCGAGCAGACTTCCCAGCCCCAAATGCACATGACGACCGGCGAACGGGTAGAGAAACAGGTGCCAGCCTTCACGGGATTTAAGGGTTTCAGCCAGCAGTGTGTCGCGTCGCGGTAGCCCGGACCATTGTTGCTGCACTTCCAGCAAGGGTTTGATGGCTTGCATTTCCGGGCTGGTGAATTCACCCCGCGCCGCAGCATCGAACTTCTCCACCACGGCGTCCGCCAGTTCGCTGGACAGGGGCATTCGCCCACCGTTCCAGCGTGGCACGGCGGCTTTCTTGCCCGTAGCCCGCTTGACGTAGGCGGTCATGTTTTCCACCCGGACCAGCTCCAGCAAGCGCCCGCCGAACAGAAAGCCGTCACCAGGTTTGAGCCGGGCGATGAAACCTTCTTCAACGCTGCCCAGCGAGCCGCCACCGCCGCCTTTTTTCCAGTATTTCAGGTTAACGGTGGCTTCGCTGACGATGGTGCCGACGCTCATGCGGTGGCGCCTGGCGAGACGCGCATCGGGAACACGCCAGACACCCTGTTCATCCGGTTCGGCGCGGCGGTAATCGGGGTAGGCGGTCAGTGAGTGGCCGCCGTTGCGCACAAAGGCCAGCGCCCATAGCCATTGCTCGTCGCTGAGGTCACGGTAGGCCCAGGAGCTGCGCACTTCGGTCAACAGCTCATCGGGCATGAAGCCACCGCCCAGCGCGATGCTGACCAGATGCTGGACCAGAACGTCCAGCGGCTGCTGCGGCGATTCGCGGGGCTCGATCATCCGCGCGGCGACGCCGTCATGAGCGGCAGCCGCTTCGACCAGTTCCAGGCTGTGGGTCGGCACCAGCGTGACACGCGAAGGGCGGCCCGGCGCATGGCCTGAGCGTCCTGCACGCTGCATCAGCCGTGCGACACCTTTGGGCGAGCCGATTTGCAACACGCGCTCGACCGGCAGAAAGTCCACGCCCAGATCCAGGCTTGATGTACACACCACGGCCTTGAGCGCGCCTTCTTTCAACGCACGTTCGACCCAGTCACGGACTTCGCGTGCCAGAGATCCGTGGTGCAGGGCAATTAATCCGGCCCAGTCCGGGCGCGCTTCGAGTAGCGCCTGATACCAGATTTCCGATTGCGCCCGTGTGTTGGTGAACACCAGGCAACTGGCGCTGCTGTCCACCTCGGCGACCACTTGCGGCAGCATGCGCAGGCCCATATGTCCGGCCCACGGAAAGCGTTCGATGGAAGGCGGCAGCAACGTATCGACCAGCAATTGCTTGTCGACCTTGCCCTGTACGGTCACGCCGTTGTCGCCGATCAGCACGTGCTGCGCATGCTCCTGATTGCCCAGCGTTGCCGAAATGCCCCACACGATCAGTTGCGGATTCCATCGCCGCAGGCGCGCCAGTGCCAATTGCAGCTGCACGCCGCGCTTGTTGCCGATCAGTTCATGCCATTCATCCACCACCACCATTTTCAGCGTCGACAAGGCGACCTGGGCATCGGCGCGGGTCAGCAACAGCGTCAGGCTCTCCGGTGTGGTGATCAGCGCTGAGGGCAATCGCCGGCTCTGGCGGGCGCGTTCGCTGCCGCTGGTATCGCCGGTGCGCAAGCCAACCGTCCACGGAATATCCAACTCGGCCAACGGCGCTTCAAGGGCTCTGGCGGTATCGGCGGCCAAGGCGCGCATGGGCGTGATCCACAGGACACTCAACGGCGCGGCGGGCGGTTTACGTTTACGGGGTTTGTCATCGATGACAGGCGCATTGGCTTTGGCGAAGCGGTTGAGTGCGGCAAACCAGACTGCATAAGTCTTGCCTGAGCCGGTACTGGCATGCAGCAGGCCGGACTCACCTTTCTTCACCGCCGCCCAGACCTCCTTCTGAAAAGCGAACGGCTTCCAGCCCCGGGCGAGAAACCATCGTCGAGCGAAATCGGTGGGTCTGCTCATCCGTTTGCGTGTGCTCTGAGTGGCGTTAAGTCAGAGACAGCGAAGAAAGGGTAATAGTTTTAAATGGTTATGTGGCTGGAGCATGCGGAACGATGATCTCAACTATAGTAGTGCGTCGCTCCGCGCCCTCTTGGCGACGCAGCGCGTCGAGCACTGCATCCCCACGCTGGAGTGGGGACTATAGTCGTGGATATTTCAGCTCCGGTTACCAGGCGTTTCCGGCGTCATACACAAAAAACGCTACTTCAGATTGCCACTCAAAAACTGCTGCAAGCGCTCGCTTTTCGGATTGTTGAGCACCTCGTCCGGGTGGCCGGACTCTTCTATCTGGCCTTGATGCAGGAACACCACCTGGCTCGCAACCTTGCGTGCAAAGCCCATCTCGTGTGTCACCAGAATCATGGTCCGGCCTTCCTCGGCCAAGCCCTGAATGACCTTCAGCACTTCACCGACCAGTTCCGGGTCCAGTGCCGAGGTAGGCTCGTCGAACAGCATGATTTCCGGCTCCATTGCCAGCGCACGGGCAATGGCCACGCGCTGTTGCTGGCCGCCCGACAGGAACGCCGGGTACTGATCGGCGACGCGCTCCGGCAGCCCGACCTTCTCCAGGTACTTGCGCGCGCGGGCCTCGGCTTCGGCCTTGGGCACGCCCAGTACCCGGCGCGGAGCCATGGTGATGTTTTCCAGCACGGTCATGTGCGCCCACAGGTTGAAATGCTGAAACACCATCGCCAGACGCGTGCGGATGCGCTGCAGTTCATCCGCGTCGGCAACGCGCATACCGTCCTTGTCGCTGACCATGCGTACTTGCTTGCCGTCCAGGCTCATCGCCCCGTCATCGGGCTGTTCGAGAAAATTGATGCAGCGCAGAAAGGTGCTCTTGCCGGAGCCGCTGGCTCCGATCAGGCAGATGACGTCACCGCTGCTGGCCTTGAGCGATACGCCTTTGAGCACTTTGTTGTCGCCATAGCTTTTGTGCAGGCCATCGATGGTCAGTTTGTACATGGCAGGTCCTCAAGGAGAAAGTAGATAGCCGCTGCGATAGGCCTGGGTGCCGGCGATGTGCGCAATGACCATGCCGGCAGTCGCCATGCGGCGCAGCGAGCGCGCATACAGCAGGCCCGCGTTCAAGGCATGGATGCAGGCCACGGTGTCGCTGATAGGGTCGATGACCTCGGCAATCAGTTGGCCAGCCTCGACGTGTTCGCCGGGCATCGCACAGAACACCAGCAGGCCGCCGACCGGCGTGGTCACCGGTTCGACCGCTGCCAATGGCGTAGCGGGGTAGAGCAGTTCGGGCAGAGGCTGGAGTTCGCCGTCGATGATGCCCGCGTCGATCAGGTAATGAATGATGGCCTGACAGTCACGGCTGGCGAGGGCATGGTTCACATCGCCTTGCCCGCGCAGCTCCAGCGTAACCGAGAAGCTGCCCATGGGAATTGGAAAGCGCTCACCGAAGCGTTGCTGCAATTGCCACCAGACCAGCGTGAAGCATTCATCGAACGACTGACCACCCGAGTCGGTCGCCAGCAGGCTGGCTTGCGCGCCCAGATAGCGCGACAGCGGCTCGACTTTAGGCCAGGCTTCGGGCGTGGTGTACAGGTGCTCGACCGATTCGAAATCACAGTGCAGGTCCAGCACCATGTCGGCATCGCAAGCCAGGCGCTGCAGGGTCAGGCGCAGCGATTGCAATTGGGTGGTTGCGGGTACGGCATCCAGCGCCGCTCTCAGGCTTTTACGCACCAGTGCGATGTTGTGCTCTGCATCAGCAGTCAGCCGGGCTTCGATTTCATCGCCGACCTGTGCGCCAAGGTCGCTGAACCAGCGATTGAAGTTCTGGCCGCTTTCCAGCTCGTAGCGGCCCAAAGGTGTGTCCATCAGGACCTGTTCCAGACCAATCGGGTTAGCGACCGGCACTACGACGACTTCACCCAGTAGGCGACCAGCACTTTCCAGTTCTGCCAGACGCTGCTTCAGATACCAGGCAACCAACATGCCCGGCAGTTCGTCCGCATGCAGTGAAGCCTGGATATAAACCTTGCCGGAACCGTTTTGCGGACCGTAGTGAAAGCTGTGGACCTGCCGGGCAGTGCCTGGCACTGGCGACAGCAAGTCGTGGGTGTGATGGCGCATGTTCAGTCCTGATTAGTGGGCCGGGCCGAGAAAGGCCAGCCAGCGGCGTTCGGCAAGGCGGAACAGCCCGACCAGAACGAACGTCACGGTCAGGTACATGACGGCGGCGATACCGAAGGACTGGAAGGTCATGAAGGTCGCAGAGTTGGCGTCCCGCGCCACTTTCAATATGTCTGGCACTGTGGCGGTAAAGGCCACCGTGGTCGAGTGCAGCATCAGAATAACTTCATTGCTGTAGTACGGCAGCGAACGGCGTAGCACCGATGGCATGATCACGTAGGCATAAAGCTTCCAGCCAGTCAGACCGTAGGCTTTGGCCGCTTCGACTTCGCCGTGGGCCATGCTACGGATCGCCCCGGCAAAGATTTCCGTGGTGTAGGCGCAGGTGTTCAGGGTGAAGGCCAGGATCGTGCAGTTCATCGCATCGCGAAAAAACGCATCCAGCATCGGCTGTTCACGCACTGCGGCAATGCTGTAAATGCCGGTGTAGCAGATCAGCAACTGTATATAGAGGGGCGTGCCGCGAAACAGGTAGGTGTAGAACTGCACCGGCCAGCGTACCCAGCGGTTTTTCGACACCCGTGCAATCGACAGCGGGATCGACACGCAAAAGCCGATGGCGATTGAGGCGCTGAGCAGCCACATGGTCATGGCCAGCCCGGTGATATTTACGCCGTCTGTATAAAGGAAGGGTTTCCAGTATTCCTGTAACAACTCGATCATCGCTGTGCCTCCCGGCTGCCTGCGGCATAGTGCCGTTCAGCCCAACGCAGGGCGAAGTTCGAGGCGCTGGTGATCAGCAGGTAGATCAATGCCGCCAACACCAGAAAGTAGAACAGCTGATAGGTACTTTTGCCGGCGTCCTGCGAGGCCTTGACCAGATCAGCCAGGCCGATGATCGATACCAGTGCGGTGGCCTTGAGCAGCACCTGCCAGTTATTGCCGATCCCCGGCAGTGCGTAACGCATCATTTGCGGGAACACAACGTAGCGAAATCGCTGGCCGCGCTTCAAGCCGTAGGCGGTTGCCGCTTCCACCTGACCGCGAGGCACGGACAGAATCGCACCGCGAAACGTCTCGGTGAAATATGCCCCATAAATGAAGCCCAGAGTGATGACACCCGCGCCGAACGGGTTGATTTCGATGTATTCCCATTCCATTGCGTCGGTGAGCATGGTCAGCCAGGTTTGCAGGCTGTAGAAAATCAACAGCATCAACACCAGATCCGGGATACCGCGGATCAGTGTTGTATAAATTTGTGCCGGAACGCGCAGCAGCGCCGAGCTCGACAGTTTGGCGCTTGCCCCGATCAGCCCGAGCAGAATGCTCAGCGCGAGGGACAGCACAGCCAGTTTGATGGTCATCCAGGTGCCTTCCAGCAACAGCGGGCCAAAGCCCTTCAGGCTGAATGCCGAGAGTCCCAGGTTTTGCATGAGTGCATCGAGCATGGATAGGCCTTGCTTTCAAAAACAGAGACGCCCATCGATTGGGCGGCGAATCATCGCCGAAATCGATGGGCGTCGGGGTGTTATTTGCCGCTGTACAGGTTCAGGTCGCCAAAATGCTTTTTCTGGATTTCGGCGTAGGTGCCGTCGTCGTGCATCGCCTTGATGCCTTTATCCAGCAGCGCTTTCAGCTCCTTGTTGCCCTTGGCGATGCCGATGGCAGTTTTGGCTGGCAGCAATTCGCTGTCGATAGGCTTGCTGACTTCGTAGTCGGCACCGGCTGGCGACTTCAGGAAACCCAGTTCGGCTTGCAGCATGTCCTGGATCGAAGCGTCCAGACGGCCCGAAGTCAGGTCAGCGTAAACCTGGTCCTGGTTGGCGTAGGCCTTGGTGGAGATACCGGCCTTGTCCAGTACGGCCTTGGCGTAGGCTTCCTGAATAGTGCCTTGCTCATAGCCCACAGTCTTGCCTTTCAGGCTGGCCGGATCGGCAGTAAAGCCTGCACCTTTCTTGAACACCAGCGAGGTCGGGCCGGAAAACAATTCGTTGGAGAAGTCGATGACTTTTTCGCGAGCAGGGGTCACGGTCATCGAGGAGATAACGCCGTCGAACTTGCGTGCCTTGAGGCCGGGGATCATGCCGTCGAAATCGCTTTCAACCCATTTGCAGGTGACTTTCAGCTCTTTGCAGATCGCGTTGCCCAGGTCGATATCGAAGCCGACCAGGCTGCCGTCGGCGGCTTTGGATTCAAACGGCGCATAGGACGGATCAACGCCGAAGCGCAGTTCCTTGTATTCCTTGGCCATCGTGTTACCGGCGGCGAGGCACAGAGCCAGTGCAGAAAGAGTCAGCCATGCTTTTTTCATCGTTCAGTCCTTAAAACCTTAAATGGGGCGTTGGGAACACGCGAAGCTTGCTACCGGCAAGTGCCAGACTGGCAGAAGGTAGCAATTTCCGAACCAGAGCGATGAACGTGCGTTTGAAATGTAAGGCGTTGTCGCTATTTCGTATAAATGGCTGGCAATCTGCCGCCTTGGCACGTTTATGGGCCGGATGTTGTTCTCTGTGACGTAAACCACACCCTATTCAGCTCGCGGCGAGCGGCAGATTGGTAACGCAAGAGAAAGGTTTCTGCGTGCAGAAGAACTCTGGCGTCACGCAATGTTTCAAAAAGGTGCGCGTCATTTCTCGCGCACTTTTTCGGTGCGTCAATTCAACAGGTCCTGTAATGACGCCAGGCTGTCGGCTTCGGCCACCGGCTTGTCCTGCCTCCAGCGCAACATGCGCGGGAAGCGCACCGCAATGCCGCTCTTGTGGCGCTTTGACAAGGCGATGCCTTCAAAGCCCAGTTCGAATACCAGTGTCGGTGTGACGCTGCTCACCGGGCCGAATTTTTCCACGGTGGTTTTACGAACGATAGCGTCGACCTTGCGCATTTCCTCATCGGTCAGCCCTGAGTAGGCTTTGGCGAATGGCACCAGCGTGCGCTCACTGGCGTCGGGCGGGCCGTCCCACACCGCAAAGGTGTAGTCGCTGTACAGGCTGGCACGTCGGCCGTGGCCACGTTGCGCGTAGATCAGCACGGCATCGATACTGAACGGGTCGATTTTCCATTTCCACCACACGCCCATGTCCTTGGTGCGACCGACGCCGTACAGCGAGTCGCGGCCCTTGAGCATCATGCCCTCGACGCCCAGGCTGCGAGAGGCTTCACGTTGAGTCGCCAGATCAAGCCAATCCTTGCCGGTGAGTACCGGGGAGGGCATCAACACCTCGCTCTGGACGCTTTCGATCAAGGTTTCCAGTTGCGCGCGACGTTCATGTTGCGGTCGGCTGCGCCAGTCATCACCTTGCCATTCAAGCAGGTCATATGCCAGTACCACCACGGGAACGTCAGCGAGAATTTTCTTGCCGAGGGTCTTGCGGCCAATCCTTTGTTGCAGCAGGGCGAAGGGCTGAACCGAAGGTAACGCCGCGGTGGCATTACCGTTCAACGCAAATTCAGCGCTGCCATCGGGGCTCGGCTCGGGGGCTTTCCAGACGACGATTTCGCCGTCGATCACCGTGCCGTCAGGCAGGCACTGCGCCAGGCTGTGCAGCTCGGGAAACCGGTCGGTGACCAGCTCTTCGCCGCGCGACCAGATCCACAAGCGTCCGTCACGTTTGACCAGTTGTGCGCGAATACCGTCCCACTTCCATTCCACCTGCCAGTTCTCGGCCGCCCCGAGCAACTCCTGGAACTGATCGGCGGGCTGTTGCAGGGAATGGGCAAGAAAAAACGGGTAGGGCTGACCGCCACGTTGTGCGTGCTCGTCTTCGGATTCAGGCGCGATCAGTTTCAGGTAGCGCTCGGCGCTGGGCCGATGCGACAGGTCGGTATAGCCAACCAGCCTTTGGGCGACGCGCTTGCTGTCGATATCGGCCAGCGCAGCCAGTGCGCGCGTTACCAGCAATTTCGACACGCCAACCCGGAAACTGCCGGTGATCAGTTTGATGCAGACCATCAGGCTGCTGCGGTCCAGTTGCGACCAGAACATCGGCAGGCGTGCTGCCAGCTCTTCGGGCGGCAGGCCGCGCAACGGCAGCAGCTTGTCTTCCATCCAGGTGGCCAGGCCCTCGTCATTGCTGTGATCGGCTTGGGGCAGCAACAATGACAAGGTCTCCGCCAGATCACCGACCGCCTGATAGCTTTCTTCGAACAGCCACTCCGGCAGATTCGCCAGAGTCATTGCCTGCTCACGCAACACGCGTGTCGGCACCAGTTGCCTGGGGCGTCCACCGGACAGGAAGTACACGGCCCAGGCAGCATCCTCTGCAGCCGCTTTCTCGAAATAGTCACGCATCGCGGCGAGTTTGGCGTTGCTCGATGTGGTTGCGTCCAGTTGTGCGTAGAGCTCCGCGAAGGCTTTCATGACTGAGCCTCCCCCGCAGTTGCCGTCTCAGGCTCGGCAGCCGCCGGGTTACTGTCCTCCTCATCGCCGTACTCGGTGCTGAAGCCCTGCGCATCCAGCCCCAGTTCGCGCAGATAACGCACCAGTATGCCGACCGAACCGTGGGTGACCATGACCCGCTCGGCACCAGTCTGTTCGATGGCCCACAGCAAGCCGGGCCAGTCGGCGTGATCGGACAGCACGAAACCGCGATCCACGCCACGCCGACGTCGCGTGCCGCGCAGCATCATCCAGCCGCTGGCAAACGCATCGCTGTATTCGCCGAAGCGCTTCATCCAACTGCTGCCACCGGCCGAGGGCGGGGCGAGAATCAACGCCTGACGCAGGGCCGGGTCAGTCTTTTTGAAATCGCCAGCGTATTGCGTTTCCGGAATACGAATGCCGCCTTCACGGTAAACCCGGTTCAACGGCTCGACAGCGCCATGCACCAGAATCGGCCCGATCTGCGAATCAATGCCATGCAGGATGCGTTGAGCCTTGCCGAACGAGTAGGCGAACAGCACGCTGGCCTTGCCTTGGGCCGCATTGCCACGCCACCACTCGTTGATGCCTTCGAAAATCTGCGACTGCGGTGCCCAGCGATAGATCGGCAGGCCGAAGGTCGATTCGGTAATAAAGGTGTGACAGCGCACCGGTTCGAACGCCGCACAGGTGCCGTCGGGTTCGACTTTGTAATCCCCGGAAGCGACCCAGACTTCGCCTTGGTATTCCAGCCGCACCTGCGCCGACCCCAACACATGCCCGGCAGGGTGCAGGCTGAGTTTTACCCCGTGATGGGTGATGGTTTCGCCGTATTCCAGGGTCTGCAGGTTGATGTCCTGGCCAAGGCGCGAACGCAGAATGCCCTCGCCACTGGCCGCCGACAGGTAATGCTGATTGCCGGTACGGGCGTGGTCGCCATGTGCATGGGTAATGACGGCCCGTTCGACCGGGCGCCACGGGTCGATATAGAAATCACCGGGTGGGCAGTACAAACCTTCGGGACGAGCAACGACAAGATCCATGAGGCAACCGTATGGATGGGCTTGTTAGCTATGAGCCGGGTCGGGTCTGGAAGTTCGGGGAGTTTGCGTGCGCTACGGAGCGTGAGCCGCGACATGTCTACGAGAGAACAGGTCGCTACCGTCACCATGCTCTGGTATGGAGAACACTATTGTGTATAAAAGCGTTTTTTATCACGATGGCACTGACGACGCAGAGTGCGACCTTAGTGACGGCTGAGTCCTGGCGCTGATCCGGGGCTAGCCTGGCAGGACGCCAGGCTTGCCGCACCGTGCCAAGGATGGCCCGTTGCGGCGCCCCCGGATCAGTGTCAGGGCGAAGGAACCCGACGAAGTCGGGCCGGAAACAGGAGCGAGGGGATTTGCCTGCTTTGGCCCCATCAAAGTAGGTCGCCGAGGGGCGAAAAGGTGACTCAAGTCGAGCCTGAATCTCACTGAATCGCAGAACGGTGTGACGCGGAGCGTCACGAAATGCATTACCACGCGGAGCGTGGGAACGATAGGCGTTCGGGAGCCTGCTCCGCGTGGCTATTCCCGCTGGAGCATTCGGAACTATAGGCGCTCTGGATAACACCATCTTGCCCATGCTCCGCGTGGGTATGCCGTTCTGGACGCTCCGCGTCCGGTTTTCGGCGCTTACTTGCCCGGCGTGAGTGTCAGGCGTTGCTTGCCGTAGCCTTTTTCATAGTTCTGCTGTTGCAGCGGAATCGACATGTATTGGCCTTTCTGCCACGGCTCGATGCTGTTGGCGTAATACGGGCTGGCCGGGTTGCCGGACTGGCCGGTGCTGATCAGACCGGTCATGGGCTCGACAAGGCTGAAGTCGACGATCATGCGCAAGCCGGGGGCCACGTGTGTCTCGAAGCCTTTACCCCACTCGAAACCGGACACGTTCAGCGTGCTGTGGTCACCCCCTGCCGGAGACGCACCGCGATTGAACTCGCCGCCACCCAACTGTTTGGCGAGCGGGCTGGTCGAGGTCCAGTTGTCGCGGTGCAGCTTGCCCCATTGCCAGGCCTTGTGATCGCTGCCCAACAGGCTGTCGCCACTGGTCACAGCAGCCGCCAGACTGCGCGCCAGGATGGCTGGCTTGTCTTCTTTCTGCGGGGTTTTGACGTCATCCCAGTACGGGCTGTCATCACGGCCCAGCAAATGGTCGGCTTGCGGCGAATACGACGAGCTGGCGTTGGCCACCAGCGCCTGCCAGGCAGGACTGGTTTCCGGGCCTAGCTCATCAAGGAAAATCTGTTTGGCGCTTTCCTGCAGAAACAGCTCGTACAGCGCAGCGTCAGCCGATGTTGCGCTGAGCTTGCCATCGAATGCCATCAGGCGAGTGAGCGCTTCGCGGGCCTTGTTGCGATCCGCTTCCGGCAGGGCGTCGATGGCCTGCTTGAGCGGCTTGCTCATGCCCGGCGCCTGAAACATGGTCTTGAGTTTGGCCGCGAAAGTCGTGGTCTGGTCGTACTGCATGGCGACGGTGCTGCGCAGGTCCTGCTTGCCGCTGTTGGCCAGTTCGGCAATGCGCTCGGCGCGCTCCGGGTAGCCCCACGAGTTGGAGAGCTGCATGCCGTAGCCTTTCGGAATTGTGCGCTGGTTGGCTGCCGCGAGCCAGCCCTGACGCGGGTCCTGGTCGTAAGGATGGAGCATCGAGTCGGCAAAACCGTCCCAGTCGTACTTGCCATCCCAGCCCGGCGAAGGCAGCAGGCCCTGGCCTTCACGGCGGTTCGGGAAGCGGCCAGTGACCTGCCAGCCAATATTCGAGACGTCGGCAAAGATCATGTTCAGGGTGATCGCCCGAATCTCGCGGCTGGTGTCGAAGGCTTTCTCGACGTCAGGTGCACGGGACAGATCGAAGAACGCATCCAGGCTCTTGTCGTCCTTGAAGTTCGGGACTTGCAGCGCCAGGCTCAAACCGTTGCCGGGCGGGGTTGCAGAGGCGTTGAGCAGCGCGCCGTGGCGGGTCTCGTATACGGTTTCGCGAAGCGGGCTACCACCCTTGACCAGAAAGGTCTCCTGATGGGCAGTGGCGGGAAGCCATTTGCCGTCAGCCATATAAGACACTCGGTTGCCTTCGCGCTTGATCTTCTCCAGAAACAGGTCCTGATTGTCGCCCTTGACGTTGCTCATGCTCCACGCCAACTTGCCGTTGAAACCGCTCAGGACCAGCGGCAAGCCAGCGATGGAAACGCCGGACACCTGATATTTAGGCGCTCGGATCTGCACGAAGCTCCAGGCGGAGTTGAGCCCGGCAGGCAGTTGCATGTCGCTAGCCAGCAGGCTCTTGCCGCTTCGGCTGCGTTGCGGCGCGATGGCCCAATTGCTGGAGGCTGCAACGCCAAGCATGTTCAGGTCCGAGAGCTGCAAGGCGATCTTGTTCAGGTCGCTCAGGCCGTTGACCTGATTATTCAGGTTCAGGCCCTTGAGCTTGTCGGCTTCGGCAAATGGCAGTTCTTCGTCAGGATAGGTCGGCAGCAGCCAGGCAAGTTTGTCTGCCCCGACTTTCTGCGCCAGCACCAGCGCCGAAAGCTCTTCCTGCAGGTTCACCGACAGGCTGAAATTGAGCAGGCTGAAGATCAGCGCCGAGTCTTCCGGTTTCCAGTATTCCGGCTTGTAACCCGAATTGGCGACATCGGCCGGAAGCTTGTCGCGGTAGCGGAACAGGTAAGCGTTAACGCCGCGCGCATAGACGTCGAAGAAGCGCTTCAAGCGAGGCGAGGCGGCGTTATACAGGTCGCTGGCGTTTTGCTTGAGGTTGACCGAGCGCATCAAACGGTCGACTTCCAGCGCGTCCGCCCCGGCCATTTCCGACAAACGGCCCTGAGCCAGCAGGCGCATTCCGAGCATCTGACCGATGCGATCACCGGCATGGATATATCCGAGGGTGAACAGCGCATCGTGATACGTTCTGCTTTCAATCAGCGGCATGCCCATGCTGTTGCGGCGCACGGAAACGTTTTGCGCCAGCCCTTTGAGCGGGAACGTCCCGGAAGCAGGCAATACGGTCTCGGGATCACCGCCGCCCAACTGGCAGCCGGCAAGGCTCAGGAAACTCGCCGCAGCGGCGGCAGCGCCGAATCGGGGTAGAAAATGACGAAGGGCTGGCGAGGCCATGGGCAAGCTCCTGGAGGGGTAACGTACAAAAGTCGCTACGTTAGAGAGCAGGCCGTCAGCGCGCAAGCGGGGAGGGCGAGTTTATTTCAGGATTTTGCAGAAGCTGGCCACACGCCTCTCGCTCCATTGCGTGTGAAGACGCGCGCAAATGAAAACGGCCTGCTTATGCAGGCCGTCAGAAGAACGCTCAACGCTTTACGCGCCGTGGCATTTCTTGAATTTCTTGTCGCTGCCGCACGGGCAAGGGTCGTTGCGACCTACATCTTTCAGGGTGTTGCGCACCGGTTCCTGGTGGGCATGCCCGCAGTTCGGACCATGCACATGGCCATGCTGGTGGTCGTGATGATCGTGATCATGGTCGTGGTTGCAATCGGGGCCATGAACATGGGCTTGCTGGTTCATCGGTTTTACTCCGCAAATAAATCTGGCGCGCATTATCCCGCAAATCAGGACGAAGCAGTATCGGCATATTTCGATTCACATATCACTGTAAATTTAAGTATGCTTATTTTTTCGGGCGTTTTTCAGCGTCTTTGTATTTTTATGCGCAGAGCCAACTCTATGACCCGACAAGAGCGTATCGCCAGGGCAATTGCCGCCAGCGGCATGAAGAAAGGGGAAATTGCCGCACAGTGCGGCGTTGCCAATTCTGCCGTCACCCAATGGATCAGCGGCGAAAGCAAAAGCCTGCGGCCGGAAAACCTCTATGCACTGGCGCGAGCGACGGGCTTTCGTGCCGAATGGCTGGCGATTGGCGAAGGGCCTGAAAAGGACGCCCCCTTTGACGCCAACGTTGCCCTGATCGATCAGCCGAACATGTCCTTTCGTTATCCAGTAATCAGCTGGGTGTCGGCAGGCTCCTGGGAGGAGGCCGTCGAGCCTTACCCCGACGGTTTTTCCGATCGCTATGAAATCTCCGATTACGACTCCAAGGGCCCGGCGTTCTGGCTGGAGGTCAAGGGTGACTCGATGACTGCACCCACTGGCGTCAGCGTGCCAGAGGGGATGATGATTCTGGTTGATACAGAAGCCGATGTGCAGCCCGGCAGGCTCGTGATCGCCAAGCTGCCCGCCAGCAACGAGGCGACCTTCAAGAAGCTGGTCGAGGACGGCGGCACGCGCTACCTGAAGCCCTTGAATCCTGCGTACAAAATGATCGAGTGTGGTGCCGACTGTCGCATCATTGGCGTGGCCGTGAGAATGACCGCCAGGCTATGAGCCTTGTTGTACAAGGCTTGCGGACGTTATCCGTCGCGACGTGAGGCGGGGCGCGTCCTACGAAGTGCTTGCGCAGGTCTCGCAGCTGGAATACTGTATCTATATACAGTTATCTTCGGGAGGCAGTCATGACTGGCACTCGTAATGGGCCGACAGGCGCGTCGTCTTATGAACAGATCGGCAAGCGCATTCAACGGCTGGTATCTGCGCCGAATGTTCAGAAGATCCAGTGGGTCATCGTAGCCCGACGCGACGATGAGCCTGTGGACAGCTGGAACGTGGTGCTCCGGGAAATCGAAGAAACCGAAGGGATCGAGGTCGACCGTCAGCCAGACGGTTCGGTAAGGATCGGCTGGCAGCGCTATATCGATAACTGAGCCTTATAAGGTACTCCTCCACGTTTGATGGCAAACGTTTCACTTTATTTTTAAGTATGCTTAATTTTCTGGTTTCGGCTTCAAATACCGCCGCCTCATCGACCCGCAATACGCGCAAGGAAGCGATAAAGGGCAGGGCGGGCCCGAACGTCAACCCGGATGACCCTCATCAACCCGTTCCCTGCCATTCGAATGGCAGGCTCTCAGCGTCTGAATTTCTATGTTCGTGAACGGCTGTATCTCTTGAGCGGAGTCAGGTCCGATGGATATCTTGAATGGTTTGGCAGACAGAGGCGAATGGCTGGTCGCCGGTCTGGTGGGCGCGATCATTTCTGGCTGGTGGCATAAGGCAGGTCTGCTTGACTGGCGTGCCTGGCTGGTTTTTCTGGTGACCGGCGTGGCCTGTGCGGTGTTCCTCACCGGCATCGCCAGTGATTACCTTGGCGTGGCAGATCCGCGCAACACCACGGGCGTGGGGTTTCTGCTGGGATCGTTCGGGGGTGCGCTGATCAGTGCCGTTAACCGGGCATTGTGGGCCGCGGACATCTGGAAGTTTCTTCTGGAACTGATCAAGGGCAAGCTGGGCGGATAGCCGGAATGATCATCGGCGCTGGATCAGGTCGTGCGGCAGCACATCGCCTGATGTGCCGATGCGGACGTTGTGCCTGAAAACGATGCCGGTCTTGAGCTTGCCGTCCAGCTGATAATGAACCAGCTCATCAGGCTTTTTCAGCAGTTGAGCGATGTATTTCGCGTAGCGCCACAGGTTGGTGCGAACAGGCACCACAAAGGTTTTCCGGCTATGCGCATCGACGAAAAACCAGTCGCTGAATTGGTCGTCAGCGAGCACAACGTCATTAAGCGAGATCTTGTAGTTCAGACCGCGCACGAACAGGTCCGAGTCGTTGGGGTTCTCGACCTCGAAATACAGCTTGAAATCCTGTTGTGTCAGCCTTGCCTTGACCACCTGGACCTTCAGCAAATGCACTTCCGGTTCCTGAGCGCGGTCAAAGCTCAGGAGCGAGCATCCGCTGAGCCCGAACAGGATCAACGCAAGGCTTATGATTCTTGTAATGTGCGCCTGAAAAGACATGGATGTGCTCCCTTTGACACCTGAGTCTACCAACTCGACGGTCGAGGGCAACGCGCTTGTTGCGCTGTCTGACGCTACGCCATACTTTTACTGACGTGCATATTGGTGTCTTCTTCCATGAATCTCTACGAAATTGTCTTCAGTGCCGAACTGGTCGCCGGAGCCCAGCCCGAGAAGGTCAGGGCCAACCTTGGCAAGCTGTTCAATGCCGATGCCGAGCGTCTGGAGCTTCTGTTCTCCGGGCGCCGACTGGTCCTGAAAAACAATCTCGACGCTGCAACCGCTGAAAAATACCGCGCTACGCTGGAGCGGGCAGGCGCACGGGTCCATGTGCTGGAAATGAATACGCCGCTGCCCATGGAAGAGGTCGAACTGGCGCCGCCGCCCGACGCTCCTACCTGGTTGCGTAAATCCGCTGTCGGCCCGCAGCCGGGTACGGGCCGTCTGCAGATCAAACCGCGCGACGCTTATATGGCCGCTTTCGAAAATGTCGATGCGCCGGACTATTCGGTGGCCGAAGCGGGGGCCGACCTGTCGCCCGCCAAACCTCAGCCCGCAGCGCCACTGCTGGATCTTTCCCGGTTGAGCCTGGCACCGGTGGGCAGCGACATGGGGCAGGCCGAAAGGCCCGAGTCGCAAGCTGCTCCCGATACTTCTCACCTGAAGGTCGTCCCGGAGTAGTGCTGCGAGCCTACTGAATCCTGAAACGGAATTATTTTCAATCAGCTCTGTTACTTTCGAACTTTCGCTCGGCTAACAGGCATTGAGAAATATTCCATCAGGAGTTGCCCGATGTCCCGTTCGTTCGACACCCTTCTGCGTCCCAGTCTGTTGGCCGTGGCGATTGCCCTGTGCACGCCGCTGGCCAGCCCGCTGCTGATGGCCGCGCAGCAGGCCAGCGTGCTTGCCTATGACCTGCCTGCAGGCCCCCTGGCGACCACGCTTAATCAGATTTCCAGCCAGGGTGGCCTGGCACTGAGCCTCGATCCTGGGCTGGTTGCTGGCAAAACAAGCGCGGCGGTGAAGGGGAATTTCGACGCGGCGACAGCCTTGCGTGAGGCGTTGCGTGGCAGCGGCCTGCAACTGGTGCAGAGCAGCGCCGGGACCTACACACTGATGGTCATGGAACAGAACGCCTTGAACCTGTCGGACGTGAACATCAACGCCAACAGCGCTCCCGCCGAAGGCTCGGAAGCTGCTGGTTATCGCAGCGAGAACATCAGCAGCGTCGGTGCCCTGGGCGGCATGAAACTGCAGGACGCGCCGTACTCCATCAGTGTGACGCCTCAGGCTCTACTGAAAAACATTCAGGCCACCTCGCTCGACGATGTCATCAAGCACAACCCATTCACCCAGATGTACTCGCCGACCAGCGCCGGTTATGCCAGCGCCGTCAACATTCGTGGTTTCAGCAGCTCGGGCAGCCTGAACATCGCCAATGACGGCTTGCGCTTTACCAATGGTGCGGATGGCAGCAACTACATTGAAGAGATGGAACAGCTGGAAGTCATCACCGGCCTGACCGGTTTCCTGTATGGCCCGGCCTCGCCAGGCGGGCTGGTCAACTACGTCATCAAACGCCCCACTTACGAACGCTATAACAGCGTCACGCTGGGCAATGCCGGTGGCGAGAACTACTACCTGCATGGTGATTTCGGCGGGCCGATCGACAGCGAAGGCAAGTTTGCCTATCGCCTGAACGTGTTGACTCAGGATGGCGAAACCGCTGTCGACATGAACAAGCGTCGTCGCGAAATGATTTCCCTGGCGCTGGACTGGAACGTCTCCGACGACCTGCTGGTGCAGTTCGACGCTTCACACAAAAAGACCGAAATTCGCGGCCTGACCAGCTATTGGTACTTTGGTGATCAGTCGTTACGCCCAAGCGCAGCCTCGCTGGACAACGACAAGCTCTACAGCCAGAAGTGGTCGTTTTCCGATTATGAATCCGACAAGGCGGGCGTGCGCGCTAAATGGCGCTTGAACGATACATTCACCTTGCGCGCGGCCTTTGCAGCCCAGCAATACACTTCGGAAAACACCTACACCGGGCCGACGGTTTACAGTGCGGGCCTGTATTCGCAGCCGTTGTACGCCTTCGCACCGATCGAAACCGAAGAAAAGACCGGCTCGCTGTTTCTGGATGCAGCATTCGATACCGGCTTTCTCGGCCACAAAGTCACGATGGGGTACCAGGGCAACACATCTCGCCAGAAGCAGTACGAAGACCACATCCCGTACACGCCTAGTCAGCCTGGTCCGCAATACACCTCGCCAGTCGGCACGATACCGCTCGACCAGACTCCTCAGGTCGGTAAACCGTCGTACTCGATTGGTCACGGCAACCAGCGTCTGGCCAATAGCTCGGAGAGCAACAACTTCCTGATCGGCGACATCATCACCTTCAACGAGCAATGGTCGGCGATTCTTGGCGTGACCAACACGCAGATCAAGACTTATGCCAACGAGTTCGTTTACGCCAAGGCCTTCGGCTCCGCAGAGACCGAGACCAAATACAATGAAAGCAAGACCTCGCCGAACATCTCGCTGGTCTACAAGCCACTGCCGTGGCTGACCACTTACGCCACCTATATAGAAGGTCTGCAATCCGGCGGTGTCGCCCCGAGCGGCGCAGCCAATGCCGGCCAGGCATTCGCACCGGAAGTCAGCGAGCAGTACGAGATCGGTGCCAAGGCGACGTTAGGTGAAACCCTGTTTACCCTGGCGCTGTTCAACATCGAGAAGCCCAACGGCTACACCACGGCCTCGAATATTTACGTGGTGGACGGACGTCAGGAAAACAACGGTCTGGAGTTCAGCGTGACCGGCAAAGTCGTTCCAGAGTTGACACTGGTCGGCGGCTTTACCTTGCTGGACCCGAAGATCAAGAAAACCGGCATTGCCGCGGATGAAGGCAACGCACCGACCAACGTCGCCAAGCAACTGGCCAAGGTCTATGCCGAGTACGACATCAACCCGGTACCTGGGCTGGCGGTAACCGGTGGCGCGTTTTATACCGGCAAGCAATACACCGACCAAAGCAACGAAAACGACCTACCGTCCTTTACCACCTTCGACGCCGGAGCCCGCTACCGCCTGCGCCTTGCAGAAAACGACCTGACCCTGCGCGTCACCGTCAGCAACCTGACCAACAAAGAATACTGGCTCAACAGCAGCTACCTGGGCGACCCACGCACTGTAGCGTTCTCGGCGCAGCTGGAGTTCTAGGTCGACTTGTGTCCACCGGAGCATGACCTTGACTATCGTGCGACGCTCCGCGTCGTCATGCCGTTCTGGACGCTCTGCGTCCGGTCTTGAGCGTGACGGTGCGGCGCAGGGCTCACGCACGGCACTCCCACGCTGGAGTGTGAGGAACGATCATCTCGACTATCTCAAACCACATAAGGCGAGCAGCATTTCTTGAATTTCTGTTCGCTGCCACACGGGCAGGCGTCATTGCGGCCGGCCTTGAGCGGGACGGTGGAATCGATGAAGTACCAGCGGCCGTGATTCTGCACGAAGGACGAGCGTTCCTTGTGGCTGTGTTCGCCGTTGCCATCGTGCCAACGAGCCGTGAAGGTCACAAATGCATGCTCAGGCTTGCCGCCAAACACTTCCGCGCTTTCCACCTCCAGCCCCAGCCAGGTGCTTTGCGCGCTCCACTGAGCGATGGCTTCACGGTCCAGTGCGCTCTGCTGCACCGGCAGCGTGGATTCCACCAGATAATCGGTCAGTCCCAGCACGTAAGCGCTGTAACGTGAGCGCATCAGCTTTTCCGCACACGGCGCAGGCTGGCCAGCGTGATAATGGCCGCAACAGGCCAGCAACAGATCACCGCTGCCGCACGGGCAAATAGCACTACTCATGATTCACCACCAGTATTTTCCAAAATTCTCCGGGTTGGCCCCAGAACCGAGAGACGACTGATGGAGGCCCTGGCGTAGTGGGGTTCATAGGGGACCTCAAGGTTTCTGGTGACGACATGGTGACAGCGTTGGTGACAGTTGGCGAGTCTCTAAGGTGCCCATTGGGTCGCCTTCTTGGGGGCCTTATTAGTCCGCGCGGACCTGCGCGAGGGCACACGGGAGTAGAAGCAATTAGGTGATCACTCCCAAATATTCTATATTTTTTCGTCAAGGTCGTTTGAGGTGCCCGTAAAGCCACAAGACCAGATAGGCAACCACACAGACCAGACAGGCAGCCGGCAGGGTGTCAATTGGGGTCCTGAAAAAAGGCGTCTTTCGGGACGCCTTTTTTTTTGCAGGACCAAAATTTAGTTATGAATTTCTGAATAAGCGAAACTGTCCAGGATTCATTCCGGATGAGTCCAGATGAATGTCAGGTATAATCTCCAGTTGGTTCATTGCCTGTTGGAATGCTAAATACTGGCCTTTGTCTTCAGCTACCTTGACTTCGGCCGGAATCGACTCATCGTGACCACGATTAGCTCGTCTTTTAACTGTTTCTTCGAACTCACAGTCGAGGCGCACTACGACATGCGCCGCATCCTTGATCAAATGAGGTGTGCAGATGCCTTCAATTAAATAAGTGTCACAGACAGGCAAGCTGATTTCTTTATAGGGTCCATCAGGATCGCGCTCCCCTCGCGGAAAGCCTCCAATCATAACCCCCTCGCGATAGGTGCTCGGCAGGCTGTAAGTGGCGCCTTTGCCACTCAATATATTGTCCATCACTCGCGTTGCCAGCTCTCTGTTGAACGAGTCGACATGCCCGTGAACGACCGCCCAGTCTGTCACTGGACCTCGATTGTCTGGGTGCTTGCTCAGCTCCGAGAAAGACTTCAAGAAGTGGTCAGTTTTGATCGACTCAAATGTCAACTCTGCTTTTTCCAGCGCTTTAGTCAGCGTTGACTTTCCGGACGCCGAAGGTCCGGAAACGAAGATGATGACTGGCTTGCCAGCTTGTCGCTTTTCCTGGATTTTTTTTAGAATCAAGCTTGCGACCTTTTCAGTGGTCACTGTTCGCTCTGTTGAAACACTCTTGTCTACTCCAGAGATAACTATCGTGTTTTGCAATGAGGTTTTTTGTGCTGCGCTAGCCTGTTTTGTCACCCCCCCGGCCATGGCCTTGGTAGCACTATTCTGTTGCTCGTCAGTTTCAAAATTCACGTAGTTTTCCGGGAAATTGAAGTGCGTCTTCAACGATGACCAGAAGTCTTTGTTTTGAGATAGATCCTGCCCCCAGATGCGTTCCGATAACGACACCGCGTCGTCACGCATCAACGATGGCAGCCCCTGCGCCTTACGTATTACCGCATCGACGTGACCGCGCAATCCGTTAGGGCCGGTCGCTTCAATCGTGCTTTTATTAGGACGACTGAAATACCTATCCCCTCTGAACTCATTGCCTTTCAGACTTTTGTAGTCCTCACCTATTTTATCGATAAAGTCGGAAAGCATTTTACTGCCAAGGTGTGCCGCAAGTAACGCGTTCGCAAAATAGGGGGTCGTGCGACCGGACGCCTCGCTCTTGGCTTGCGCCAAACCTACTAACATTAGGTCCGGGTGCGCGTGCAATACTCCACTTAGCGGCCGCATGCACTCCAGATCGATATCTGCATACACACCTCCGTATTCGTGCAATATCTCGTAACGAGCAATGTCGGATGCGGCTGGGTAGGCACCATTACGCCCGATGATTTCGTGCTGATAAGCGTCCTTGTTCTTGAGTCGGATGTCTTTCGAATTGCTCAAATCGCGAATCTGAACGTTTTTAATACCCTGAAATTTTTTCTGCAACTCATTCAACGTGACAACGTCACGGGTTGCATTTGTTGTCAGTCGATCCCATGACTTGACGGTTTGGTCTAGAATAATCCTCTCCGCCTGAAAAAAATTATTATCATGCCTGGCGGTGTGTTCTTTGAACGCGGCCAGTGCCAATCGTGCATTATGTAAGGTCACTTCCGCGGCGTGAGGTAGCACGTTTTGCTTCAAGGACTCATTACCTTCGGCCAGGAGTTCTTTGTTCAATTCACTCAGAGCCTGTTTGTGTGCGCTTAGATTCGACACGCTGCCGGACGTATCAAGCGTCGTCTCAAGTTGACTGAACAGACCACGCATCAGCTTCTCTGACTGATACTCAGGGAACACTTTCTCTGCTTGCTGTCGAGTGATTTTATTGGTTTCGTAAGCCTTGAACTGCGAGGCATCGACCCATAGCATGACGGTACAATCCGGATTTTTTTTTGCCCATTGGCGTACATACTCTTGCTGTTTGTCGCCGGGTTGAGAACCGACCCAGACCATATGAATATTTGACGGAACGACCTTGAAGTCTTTCTTGGGATATACGTCCATCAACGCGTTAGACGTTTGAGGTTTTTCGATGCCCGAGGTTGAGGGCTGGGCAGGCGGGTACACACCCAGGTTGTTCTGGATTTTCATTCAAATTCCTTAGCGTATTTTCTAAAAAAGAGAGGTAATGATTTCTGACAAAAAGTTGTTGCAACGACGCACGCGTGATTCAGCTACAGGCGCACCTCAACAAGATACTCATATGAACATACACTTCGCTGATGCGCTCACGATACAGGACGCGATTCAGCCGTCTTGAGTGAGTTGGATGAAGAAGACACTGATGTGTGTTGAATATTTTTACGAGCCAAATCATTGCTTAAACGCAAGATGATTCGCTCAACGATACAGGCTGCCACATTATAGGATTCGTCACTTGGATGTGAAGAGATCCAGCCATTGGCTTCAAATTTCCTCAAGAGGGTGTCAAGGTTGATGTGTTGACCTTCAAATTCAATCATTATATTTTTTTCAGCATCGAAGAGTGCTTTTAGAGTATTGATTCGACCCTTGTCCCAGTAGGGGTTCGGCCTGTCTGCAGGCCCTTCTAGTTCCTTTTTAATAATCATTTCTTGCTGCAAAGCTACGTTACGGTGATCGTTACTCAACTTCAATTGTTTACTCATTAGCATGTCTTCTCCACCGGCCACCATGTAAGGGGGGTAGATGCCATCTCCTTCTCGGAGGAAGGGGGCGCGAATGGACACAAACTGCTCAGCTGGGCCATCCAGATCCGAAGGTCTGGGCGTGGGTGTCTTGCTGAAGGGTGAAGGCGTTGCTTGTCGCGTCGGGTAGCCGACACCGTAGCCCACGATAGGCTGCTCTATCGTTTGGTGCAGACTTTCCACCTTGTTTTTAATGATTGGATTCGTGTGCCTGGTCTGTTCTGTCTTCACGACATCCTGGTCGATCATCATTATCCGCTCAGGGCGGTAGGGCAGTGTATCGGCAAAGGCCAAGGCCGCTGCTCGAGCGGCACCAAAACCTGTCAAACCTCCACCATCCCAGCCAATAAGATGCAGATTCGGATAGTGTTCGATCACCTCTTTCATCGTGGAAGCGTAGGTAGGGTAATCCATTTTATGAACAAGAAGATAGATAGGTTCCGCCCGCCGCCCACGCGCCCCATGCATGTTTTTGGGATGCCATGCCAAGCTATAGTCCTTGGTAAGCTCTGCCGCCAGCTTATGCGCGCTGCCACCGCTTATAACAAAAGCAGGAACAGTAGCTTTATTAAAATGTGGCTCGTGCAGTTGAGGCCCTCTTATAAACGAGAACCAACTGCCGTCTCCCGGAATGGCTCGGTCCATGGCCAGTTTCCTGCATTCGTTTATCCGATTGTCAAGCACGGCCTGCATACTGCCCATGGTCTCCTTGCTCGTTGATTCAGAGACTTTGACAGGTGAATACTTACACGCGGGCCTTGTTTCAGGATTGGCCCATCTGGGGTTGCACTTCAGTTGAATGGAAGGGTTATTTACCTGTAGCGGGGCCCTTGCAGGGTTGACGTGATCGAGTGACATAAGAGGTGAAGCGCCAGGTTGAATAGATGTACTTATAGAGTCGTACTGATTAAGTAAGTTTTTGTACAGCTGCTCCTTAAATTCCGTAGCTTGCTTAGGGCTTATGGTATCTGTCGGTGCATCCGCCTTGACGGCAAGCATAACTCTAAAAAAAGCGTTTTCTCCCGAGCTCTCCCATTTTTTTTCCCTTTGACTTACTGTGTATGTCTCTTTGCCGTCACGGCACACCTCAATGCACTGAAATTTTTGCTCTTCTGATAGAGTATCGTAGTTTCCCCGGCTTTTTACCTCGTCGGGTCTGAAGACCGCACACGGCGTGGTATCAGGATAATGCTTCCACACCAGAAAAGCGTTTTTGGGCCAGTCGTCGTCTTTAACAATTGCCAAACTGAGGAGCTCAAGAAGGCTGCCTTCCAGTTCGCAGTCTGGGTCTTTTAGCTTTTGAACCAGGTTTTCTAGCTTATTTAAAATCGCCCTCGAAGGGTTGTATTTAAATATGGAATTGTCGGGTAATCGTCTTTTTTCAGAAGGGTGCTCTACGCCTGATACAGTTATTGCAGTATCGACAAGACTAAGCGCTGGCAGAGAATGACTTCGAATGAGCATCATTATGTCCGTGTTTATATCTGGTTGTACGATGGGTGGAAAAGACACGTATGGCGGTACCAATGCACTGAATGCTTCTGCCCGGCTGTGCTCCAGGCTTTGTAGGTAAAGTGGGTGTGCATCGCTGACGCTGCGTTCCTCGCCTGTTTTTGCCTTGCCTTGCCTCGCCTTCGCTCGCCGCCTTTTCGTTCAGAGCTGAGTGCCTCGCTTGCCTGCTCAAAGTCAGCGTATCGCAGTGCTTGAGTGGCTCGGCGGATGGATCGGGTTCCACGCAAACGTAAAGCGGTGTCCAATCTATATTACGTTCGCCTAGACCCATGAGCTTGGTCGTTACTGGGTCTACCGCACCGTGGTCGAGCAGCCAGCTGTGCTTCGGGCGTTGACGGCCCGGTATCCGCAACTCTTCGTTGATGAGCTTCAGGATTTGGGCACGTTGCATCAGGCTATCTTGAAGTGACTCCTAGACGCCGGAGCAACTGTTTCCCTTATAGGGGATGTAACAAGAGGATGTCCTTGGAGAATGGCATGGCGGTCTGCCTATCGGTAGATCCAGGAGAGAGGGTAAGGCTACGTGCAGAGCAGCCCATTGGACGTATCCTTAGTTAGTAGATCCCTGAGCGCCTGTAATGCCAGATGGAAAGGTGCTGATCGGGTCGTTGGTGACGAGGCTGGTGACAGTTGGCCCTGCACTGGCGTATTGACGTTGGTAGTCATGTTTGGGTAAGCCCTTTATATTCAAGGGGTCACCACCAATACTTTCCAAAATTCTCCGGGTTGGCCCAGTACTTCGCGTTCAACCAGTCGGGCACCTGTTTGTACTCACGCAAGTCGTACGTAAACAGGTTCAGCACCTGCTCGTCGCGGGCGAAGCGTTCGCTGCATTGCAGCGCCAGCGAGAAAAAATCCGTCTCCTGCCAACCGCAGGCCTGCAAGTCGGCAAGCACTGCGATGCGGCTGGCGTTGAGGTTGCGGATGCCACCCAGCAGTTCCAGGCCAGTGCGCTTGGGGATGTGTTCCAGACAATCGACCACCAGCGCCAGATCGAAACGTTGCGCCGCCAGATGGGCAGGCAGCGCACCGGGTTCGGCCAGCGCCACCTCGGTCTGCGGGTGGGCATCCTGAAAGGCTTGCAACGCCGGGAACGCCTGAGCGCCGATCAACAGCAGACGCTGGGGTGCGTAACGGTCGAGCAGGGCAGCCAGCGCTTGCTGCGGCGTGCGGGATGAATAGCCGACGGTCATCGAAAGTCCTCTGGTTGACTGACAAGACTAGCCTGCCGGCCCCGCTCTGAACAGCCGTCAGTATCAGACGAACGCCCACAGACTGACGACAACGATCTATGCTTGATCTTTTTCAATACACTGCTGGCATATTCGGCGTACAGCACGTCTACTGTGCGGCGACGAAAAGCGCGCGCAGACTGCGCTTTCGTAACGGATCATGACAAGGGGGCAGGCGATGAAGGTGTTTTGGGGGCTGGGAAAAATCTTGATGCTGGGCTTCTGGCTGGTAGTCCTGGCCAATGCGGTCATTGAAGCGCCCAGCCCGATGGGCGTGATGATCGACATGGCCGGTGCCGTACTGTTGTTGACTCACTTGCTCGAACTGATCCTGTTCAACGGCAGTCTGCGCGGTCGCAGACATCCCTGGCGCGACCGGGGAAAAATCATCCTGTTCGGCATCTTTCACGTTCAATCCATCAGCCGTTCGGCTACAGGGCACTCTCATGCGTAAGCTCGTTCTGCTGGCAGCACTGTTCAGCCCTATGGCCTTGGCTCAGGCGATTATCGTCGCGCCACACTCGCTCATGCGTCTGCCTGGCAACAGCAGCGTTTTGCAGGTCGAGCGCCTTGAAGTGGCCGACTACGGCACCCTGCTGATACCGGCCGGTATCGATGACGTGAAGATCGGCGAACTGGTGCTTGGTCACGAAGCGCGGATTGCCATCGTCCCCGGTGTACAGGCGTTTAACCTCGTCGTGGTGCATGGTGAATTCGGCACCGGCAGCCAGATCACTGCGCGAGGCGCTCCGGGCACGTTCGAGAAGCCGGCATTGCCGGGGCGCAATCTGACTCTGCGTCTACAGAGCCTGAATGCCGAACAACTGTCGATCGATGCACGCGGCGGCGCGGGCAGCCCAGGCTATGTCGGGCTCGATGGCGGCACGGGCGAAGAGCCGGGCTGTACCTGGGGCCAGGCCGGGCGTGGTTACAACGGCGATAGTGGCGGCAACGGCCACGACGGCGCAGCAGGTGCGCAGGTTCGTCTCGAGCTGCCACAGAGCTTTCCGGCCGAGCGTATCAAGGTGAATGTTGCGGGTGGCGCGGCAGGCAAGGGCGGTGAAGGCGGCAAGGCAGGCAAAGGCGGCGCTTCGAAGGGCTGCATCGTCTACCGCGCGGATGGCGGCAAGGCTGGCAGACCAGGCGAACCCGGCCTGCCAGGCGTTGCAGGGCCCGCAGGCAGTTTGATTCTGCAGCGCCTGTGACCTTCAACAGCTGTCATCCTTGAGAGGCAGCCCGGATCAGGCGCAAGGCCACGATCCGGGCAGTCATCACGGCAGCGCGCTTACTGCGGTACGCCTTTTTCCCAGTTCTTCCAGTCGCCGACAATGGCCTGCACCAGCGGATTACCGGTGCGGTACAGGTTTTCCAGTGCCGGTACGAAGGCGCCTTGGTCGGCATACTTGAGCAAATTGTCCACTTCGCTGTAACCCGGATACGGACGGTCGAAATCGGAACCTGCGCGCACCACGGCCAGCCGGTTGACGTCTACCTTGCCTGCCTTGCTGGCTCGCAACAGGGCTTCGTACGTAGAGTTGTCCTCCTGCTGGGTGGTGCAATACACGCCTTTGCCGTCGGTCAGCAGCCTGGTCCAGACTTCTGCCCGCTCACTCAAACGCGTTCCGGAAAACCACGTGTTGCCCGCCAGCGTATCGCACTGCGTCACCTGCGGCGGCTGATTGGCCGGGGCGTAAGGGTACTTGACGCGCCAGGCGGCGGATTCCTTGCTCTCGCTGAGCGTCACTTTTTGCGAAAGGGCGAAGGCCTTGGCCTGAAGTTTGGGGTTCAGCTCGAAGACTTCAGTCTTGTAGTCCAGCGGCGGCTTTTCGTTCGGACCTTTGGTGTTGATGCCCAGGTAACCGGTCGGCCAGTCCCTGGGCACGTCGCGCGAATCGATTTCCCACTGCGTGCCGAACTCCACCAGATAATGCGCCCACGCAGTGGTGCCGAGCGTGCCGTGGTGCGGGTTGATCCCGGCAATGCCAGCGACGATGAAGTAGGTCTTGCGCAGGTCGAATTGTGGCGATAGGGCCAGCGCCAGTGTCGACGCGGCAGCATTGGTCTGGCCCATGCCGGTGACCATCAGGCACACGTCCTGACCGTTGCAGCGGATGGCCGGATACTCGGCGGCAAGGCCGGGCACCTGAATCTCTTTGGTCAGGTGCAGCCGGTCGATCCAGTTTTGTGCTTCAGGCGCAAACATGGCGACCAGCATGACCTTGGGCGTGACTGGCGTGACTGGCGTAACCGGCGCGGTGGCCGCCCAAAGGCCAGGGCTAAGCAGGGCCAATGTGGCGCCGAGTGTATTGCGGGTGATGTGTTTCATGAAAACTCCTGTCGTCATAATCAGGTTCAGAACTGGTAACCCACGCCTGCGTAATATCCCCAGCCTTCGGAGCGCGCGCGAAAGTTGCCTTCGCCGAAGTTCAGCTCGCTGCCGTCCTGCCAGTTGCCGCCGTTATGGAAGTAACGACCCACCAGCGTGAAACGCAGGTGGGTAAAGGCGTAAAGCAGCACGTTGGTGGCGACTGTGGAGTTGCCAGTGCGTGCCGGATCGTTCTTGAGGTCCGAGCCGAAATCGAAGTTGGTGAAGCCGATGTAAGTCAGCGAGGCGCCGTTGTCGAATTTGCTGATCGGCACAATGTATTTGAGCTGGGCCCGATAGCCATCCCACGAGTATTCATTGCTGGCACCGTAGTTCTCCCACTGGTAGCGGCCATAGAAATTGGCCGACAGATTGACTCGCGAGTGGGTGTCGATGTCAGTGCCAAGGCCGCTGTACAGGGTGTTAGCGCGGTTGGCCGAGTTGCTGCCGTGGTCGTAGATCCAGTCAAAGGCGACGTACCATTCCTTGAACGGCCCGACGGCCAGACTGCGCCCGGCCAGGTAGTCGATGGAGATACGCGGCTCATGCTCCATGAACAGCGGCGAGCCATGGTCCCAGACGCCTTTGTCATTATCATTGCCGATACCAAGGATCTTCGGCACGTCGACATAGCCATAGAGCTCAAACGGCCCTTTGCGGCCGAAATACTCGTACTCCAGGTAAATGTCATCGTTGGGCTTGGGGCCGAAGCTGATGTCCTTGCTGCCGATCAGCGTCAGGTCCTGGTTGAACCAGTCTGAAAAGTACGCGCCTTTGCCTTCCTTGGGTGAGGCGGGCGGGCTGAGCGCTTCGCCTTGAGCCGAGTCTTCGGCAGCGGCGGGCTGTGCCAGGACGCTGGTGCATGGCAACGCCGCAGCGGCGGCTAACAACAGAGGCATGAGGAATCTTGAGGGCGTTGCGGATCGAGTGAATGGCGGCTGTGGCATTGAAGCTCCTTTTCGTGGGCGCGTACTGCTGATCGCAAACGTTTGCACAGCCCATGCCAAAGTGTTTCAAGATGTTGAATGGCTTGGATATCGTGCACAGAAGATGACCGATCGGGCAGGAAACTGCCCGCAAGCTGTGCGCGGTGTCACCGCCAGTGCCCCGCGATGTTCCGTTTTGCCTCAAAGGCCCGGACGGGCGGCTGCCAATATCACTACTGCCAGGCCGATAATCAGGTTGATGCCGACCAGCCGGCGAATGTGACCGAGTGCTGCTGCGCCGTCGGCCCATTGTTCGGCGTCCACGGCGCGACGCAATTCCGGCAACTGCAATGAATGGATACGCAGGAACAGCGCAACCATCACCACGTACAGGCCCATCATGATCTGCACATAGCGCGGCGCGGTTTCAAAGCCGGTGAAATTCAGCTGGATCATGCCGATGCCGGTAATCGGCAGCAGCACCACGGCCGCCCAGACCCAGACGAAGAAGCGTGGAAACACCTGGACCCACACTTTCAAGCGAGAAGGACCTTCAAGTGCTGCAATGACTGCTGGACGCAAGACCATCCAGGCGAAAAACATCCCGCCAACCCACACCAGGGCAGCCAGCAGATGCAGCGTATAGACGGTAGAAAAAGCGGTCATCAGACACTCCGTTCTGCGCGGATGGATTTAGCGCGCTATGATAGCGCCCACTCAGAACTACTGAAAATTTATCCAGCCTTTTTAGCCGTGCCCCCGAACCGAAGCCAATGATCAGTACCGAACTAAAAACCCAGATCCAGGGCGCTTACTCGCGTTTCCTCGAAGCCAAGAGCCTCAAGCCACGCTATGGCCAGCGATTGATGATCGCTGAAGTTGCCAAGGTGCTGGGGGACATTGACACCGATGAAGAGGGCCGTCGTTCGGGCGATCCTGCGGTCGTGGCTGTCGAGGCCGGGACGGGGACCGGCAAGACCGTGGCGTATGCCATCGCGTCGATCCCCACCGCCAAGGCGGCAGGCAAGCGGCTGGTAATCGCCACCGCGACCGTCGCCTTGCAGGAGCAGATCGTCTACAAGGACCTGCCGGACCTGATGCGCAATAGCGGTCTGAATTTTACCTTCGCGCTGGCCAAGGGCCGCGGCCGTTACATGTGTCTGTCGAAACTCGACGCGTTGCTGCAGGAGAGCGATGCGACCAACGCGACTGCGCAGCTGTTCGAGGAAGAAGGCTTCAAGATCGAAGTCGATGAAGCCAGTCAGAAGCTTTTCACCAGCATGCTGCAGAAACTGGCAGGCAACAAGTGGGACGGAGATCGTGACAGCTGGCCACAGGAACTCGCCGATCAGGACTGGGCGCGGCTGACCACCGATCACAGCCAGTGCACCAACCGGCATTGCCCGAACTTTCAGCAGTGCGCTTTCTATAAGGCGCGCGAAGGCATGGGCAAGGTCGACGTGATTGTCACCAACCATGACATGGTGCTGGCCGACCTCGCGCTGGGTGGCGGCGCCGTGCTGCCCGATCCACGTGACACGCTGTACGTGTTCGATGAAGGCCATCACCTGCCCGACAAGGCTATCGGCCACTTTGCCCATTACACCCGGCTGAAATCCACCGCTGACTGGCTGGAACAGACCGCCAAGAACCTCGCCAAGCTGCTGGCCCAGCACCCGCTGCCCGGCGATCTGGGCAAGCTGATCGAGCAGGTGCCGGAGCTGGCCCGCGAGATCAAGGGGCATCAGCAGTTCATGTTCGGTGCCTGCGAGCAACTGGCAGACTTCCGCGCTGGTGAAGACATGCAGGGCCGCGAGCGGCCCCGTCACCGGTTTGTCGGCGGCGTGATTCCCGAGCACATCCGCGAGATGGGCATTGAGCTCAAGAAGGGCTTTGCGCGCTTGGACGATCTGTTTACACGCCTGACCGAGCTGCTCAAGGAAGGCATGGATGGCGAGGTCAACATCGGTATCGCCAGCCATCAGGCTGAAGAGTGGTACCCGCTGTTCGGCAGCCTGCTGGCCCGCGCGCATGGTAACTGGGAATTGTGGACAGCCTTCACCGCCGAAGACCCGGAAGACAGCCCGCCCATGGCGCGCTGGCTGACCTTGGCCGACAGCGGTGCAATGTTCGATATCGAGGTCAATGCCAGCCCGATCCTGGCGGCGGAAATGCTGCGTCGCAACTTGTGGAACATCGCCTACGGGGCGCTGGTGACTTCAGCGACGCTGACCGCGCTGGGCAAGTTTGACCGCTACCGCATGCGTGCCGGTCTGCCCAAAGGGGCGGTTACCGCCGTGGTGCCAAGCCCGTTCCATCACGCTGATGCTGGTGTGCTGCGCGTACCGGACCTCAAGGCCGATCCGCGTGACTCGGTGGCGCATACCGCAGCGATCATTCGCGACCTGCCCGGGCTGGTGGAAGGTTCGCGAGGCACGCTGGTGTTGTATTCGTCGCGCAAGCAGATGCAGGACGTTTTCGACGGCCTGGACCGTGACTGGCGCAAGCAGGTGTTCATCCAGGGCAATCTGTCCAAACAGGAAACCCTCAACAAGCACAAGGCCCGCGTCGACAGCGGCGAGTCCAGCGTACTGTTCGGGCTGGCCAGCTTCGCCGAGGGTGTGGACTTGCCCGGTGCGTACTGCGAGCACGTGGTCATCGCCAAGATTCCGTTCGCGGTGCCCGACGACCCGGTCGAGGCTGCGTTGGCCGAGTGGATCGAAGCGCGTGGTGGCAACCCGTTCATGGAAATCGCCGTACCCGATGCGTCGTTGCGTCTGGTGCAGGCCTGCGGCCGCCTGCTGCGTACCGAAGAAGACCGCGGCACTATCACGCTGCTGGACCGACGCGTCGTCACCCAGCGTTATGGCAAGGCGATTCTCAACGCATTGCCGCCGTTTCGCCGCGAAATTTCCTGAATAACAGCTGTCGGTTGACTCGGGTCTGTTCCCAAAGCGCCCGATCGCTGGAACAATATGCGCCCATTCGGCCTGTCATCAGGCCCAGTACCGTCAGTCAGGAGTCAGCCGTTGCAGATCCAGGGTCATTACGAACTTCAATTCGAAGCAGTACGTGAAGCCTTTGCGGCGCTTTTTGACGATCCTCAGGAGCGTGGAGCCGCCTTGTGCATCCAGGTCGGCGGCCAGACGGTCGTTGATCTTTGGGCTGGCACCGCGGACAAGGACGCTGCCGAAGCCTGGCACACCGACACCATCGCCAATCTGTTCTCGTGCACCAAGACTTTCACCAGCGTGGCGGTATTGCAGCTGGTTGAAGAAGGCAAGTTGAAGCTGGACGAACCCGTCGCCAGACTCTGGCCCGAATTCGCCGCGGCGGGCAAGGCATCGATCACTTTGCGTCAACTGCTCTGCCATCAGGCCGGTTTGCCTGCGCTGCGCGAGCAACTGCCTGCCGAAGCGCTTTACGAGTGGGATACCATGACGGCGGCGCTGGCGGCCGAAGAACCTTGGTGGACGCCGGGGCAGGGCCACGGTTATGCGGCAATCACCTATGGCTGGCTGGTGGGCGAGGTGCTGCGTCGGGCCGACGGTCGAGGCCCTGGGGAATCCATTGCCGCGCGTATTTCTCGCCCGCTGGGGCTGGATTTTCATGTGGGCCTGGCGGATGACCAGTTTCATCGTGTTGCCCATATCGCTCGCGGCAAAGGCAACACCGGTGACGATGCCGCTCAGCGCGTACTCCAAGCGACGATGCGCGAGCCAGCCTCCATCACTGCCAAGGCGTTCACTAATCCGCCGTCGATCATGACCAGCACCAACAAACCCGAATGGCGCCGCATGCAGCAACCGGCGGCCAACGGCCATGGCAATGCGCGCAGTCTTGCCGGGTTCTATAACGGTTTGCTGGATGGCAGCCTGCTTGAAGCAGACATGCTCAACGAGCTGACCCGTGAGCACAGCCTCGGTCAGGACAAGACTCTGCTGACCTCGACCCGTCTGGGCCTGGGCTGCATGCTTGACCAACCGACCGTTGCCAACGCGACCTATGGTCTTGGCCCCAAAGCGTTTGGCCATCCCGGAGCGGGTGGTTCGGTCGGGTTCGCCGATCCTGATTATGAGGTCGCTTTTGGCTTCGTTACCAATACCCTGGGGCCGTACATTCTGATGGACCCGCGTGCGCAAAAACTGGTCGGGATCCTGCGTGAGTGTTTGCAGTAAGTATCGGCCATAAGTGCTTGTTTCATACCGACTGTCAGTTAAATGGCTGTAACAGGAACCGTACGACGGTTTCTTTTTCCAACTGCATCTTTATGCATGTTATACCGGCGTAGTCACGTCCTTCTGTCTGATCAAAACCGTTGCGGGTTATCCATGTCGTCTAATAAAAGCCTCGTTCTCGCCCTGTGCATCGCCGTTACCGGCTGTGCTCAAACCCCTCAATCCGACTCTGCTGCAACCGGAGGCCATTGGTGGCAGTTCGGTTCAGGCAGCGAGTCTGCTGATGCAGGCGCTGCTGCAAAGGCTCCGGCACCTGCTCCGGTCGCCAAGGCCGCTGCGGCACCAGCAGCACCTGCGGCTGGCGCTGAAAGCAGTGCGCCTTGGTACTGGCCGTTCGGCTCGAAAGATAACGCGCAGGCCAAACCTGATGCCGTGGCCGACAAGCCTGCCGACAAGCCAGCTGCGCCTGCGCTGGTAGCCAAGTCGGAAACCGACAGCAAGTGGTGGTGGCCGTTCGGTAGCGAGGGCAAGAAGGACGAGCCTAAAGCGTTGCCGATGCCTGATCCGAAAGTGACCCAGGCTTGGCTGGACGAGTACGAGCCGCGCCTGCGCGCTGCAATCAAGGACAGCCCGTTCCAGCTGGAGCGCCGCGAAGACCTGCTGGCAATCACTGCGCCAGTCGACAGCTCGTTCAACCCGGACCGCCCAGCAATGTTGCTGCCCAACACACTCGGCCCTATCACCCGACTCGCCAAGGCGGTCGAAGGCGATCAGAAAACTGCCGTGCTGATTCTCGGGCATGCCGACACGTCGGGGCCTACCGAAGCCAACCAGAAGATCAGTCAGGAACGCGCGCAGTCTGTTGCCGCGATTTTCCGTCTCAGTGGCCTGGAGCGTAATCGCCTGAGCCAGCGCGGGATGGGTGCCGTGATGCCACGTGCCGCAAACGACAGCCTGCAAGGCCGTGCACTCAATCGTCGTGTTGAAATCCTCATGACGCCGCAGGACACCATGCGCGCGCTGATGGTCCGTTATGCGCTGCCGCCGGTTGCTCCGGTCATGGTTGCCACCCAGGACGTCAAGCCGGTAGCGCCAGCACCTGCTGCCGCGCCTGCCAAGAAAGCCGCCGTGGCGAAGAAAGACACTGCCAAGAAAGCGCCGGCCAAGGCCAGCACTGCCAAAAAGGCAGCGCCTGCCAAGACCACCGCAGCAGCTAAAAAACCAGCAGCGACCAAGGCCAAGGCGCCCGCCAAGAAAGATGACAGCCAGGCCAGTAACTGAGGCCTGGTTACCTCACGACTTTCGTCTCCACGCTCCGCGCTTTGCGTTGTGCACAAGTCCTGAATAGCCTGAAAAACAAGGCTTTCAGGCTTCTGCCCGGAGGGCGTGGGAGCGAACTTGTTCGCGAAAAGGCCGGTACAGTCTGCGAAACGTATCGTCTGAATCACCGTCTTCGCGAACAAGTTCGCTCCCACGGCCTTCGGCCAGAATCAAAAACAAATGTGTGATAACGGCGAGCGCCGAGCCTCGTAACGAGAGTTAGCTAACGTTCATGATATCTGCGCAGGAATGAAACCATGACTCAGACCCTGGCCGACATGCGCCGTGATTACACCCGCGACGGCTTGACCGAGGCGCAATCACCGGACGAGCCCTTTGCGCTCTTTCACACCTGGTTTGACGACGCTGTAAAAACCGAGCAGCCGCCGGTCGAGGCCAATGCCATGACCCTGGCGACGGTCGATGAGCAAGGACGTCCGCATTGCCGTGTCTTGCTGCTCAAGGGGCTGGACACGCAGGGTTTCACGTTCTTCACCAACTACGAAAGCGCCAAGGGCCAGCAACTGGCTGCACGTCCATTCGCGGCCATGACCTTCTTCTGGCCGACGCTGGAGCGTCAGGTGCGTATCGAAGGCCGGGTCGAGAAAGTCAGCGCGCAGGAATCCGATGCTTATTACCAAGTGCGTCCTCTGGGCAGCCGTCTGGGTGCATGGGCTTCACCACAAAGTCGCGTGATCGCAGATCGTGACGAGCTGGAAGGTTTGATCAGACAGACGGAACAACGCTTCGCAGACACCCAGCCACACTGCCCCGAGCACTGGGGGGGCTACCGCCTTTTGCCTGAGCGAATCGAGTTTTGGCAGGGTCGCTCCAGTCGACTTCACGACCGTTTGAACTATCGTTCGGTAAACGGCAGGTGGACGCGCGAGCGCCTTGCGCCCTGATTGAATTATTCGCCCGGCCCATCGTCTGAGCGTTATGCAGGTGGGCCGCTGTATGCCGCCTGAATGAACTTAAATTGCAGGATCGGGGCCGTGACAGCACCTTTGTCAGGTAGTCTAATGGCCACTGATTCCTCTGGAGATTCCCTTATGCGCAAGTCTGCTCTTCTGGTTGCTTCGTTCACTGCCATGGCATTGATGCTGGGCGGCTGTGCCTCGAACCTGACCGGTGATTCCTATTCCCGCGATGAGGCCAGGACCGTACAGACCGTCCGCATGGGCACTATCGAATCCTTGCGTCCGGTTAAAATCGAAGGCACCAAGACTCCGATTGGCGGTGCTGCGGGTGCGGTCGTCGGCGGCGTAGGTGGCAGCGCTATTGGTGGCGGCCGCGGCAGCATCGTGGCTGCGGTAATCGGCGCGGTGGCCGGTGGTCTGCTGGGTTCAGCGACCGAAGAAGGCCTGACCCGTACGCAGGGTGTTGAAATCACCGTGCGTGAAGATGACGGCAGCATGCGTGCCTATGTGCAGCAGGTTCAGGAAAACGAGATTTTCCGGGTCGGCGAGCGCGTACGCATCATGAGTGTCAACGGCACAAGCCGCGTCACCCACTGATCTGTAACACCGCACAGCAAAACCCCGAGCCGCAATGCTCGGGGTTTTTTATTGCCAGGCGTGAACGAGCGTGAATATCGTGCCAATGCTCACGAAGACGATGTATCTAACGCCCTATTTCTTGGGGGTGTCGCGGCCTCTTCGCGAGCAAGCTCGCTCCCACAAGACTTATGTATAACGATGGTCATTCTGAAGTCAGCCCTCGATCCCCAGCATGTCCCGCACCAGCGCTTCGGCAACCCGAATGCCGTCCACGCCAGCCGAGAGAATCCCGCCCGCATAGCCAGCGCCTTCACCGGCCGGGTAAAGGCCTTTGGTGTTCAGGCTTTGCAGGGTCGGTCCGCGGGTAATGCGCAGCGGTGCCGAGGTACGGGTTTCGATGCCGGTCAGTACCGCATCGTGCAGCGAGAAGCCTTTGATCTGCTTGTCGAACGCAGGCAATGCCTCACGAATGGCTTCAATGGCAAAGGCGGGCAGGGCATCTGCCAGGTCCACCAGTTTCACGCCCGGTTTGTATGAGGGCTCAACGCTGCCTAGTGCTGTCGAGGCCCTGCCAGCGATAAAGTCGCCGACCAACTGCGCCGGTGCTTCATAACTGCTGCCGCCGAGCAGATAAGCGTGAGACTCCAGGCGTTCCTGTAACTCGATACCGGCCAGCGGGCTGCCCGGATAGTCCTGTTCCGGCGAGATACCGACCACGATGCCCGAGTTGGCATTGCGCTCATTGCGCGAGTATTGGCTCATGCCGTTGGTGACCACTCGGCCGGGCTCTGACGTGGCTGCCACGACCGTACCGCCAGGGCACATGCAGAAGCTGTAGACCGAGCGGCCGTTGCTGGCGTGGTGCACCAGTTTGTAATCGGCTGCGCCGAGCTTCGGGTGACCGGCATATTTGCCCAGTCGCGCGCGGTCGATCAGCGATTGCGGGTGTTCGATGCGGAAGCCCACCGAGAACGGCTTGGCTTCCATGAACACGCCACGGCCGTGCAGCATGCGGAAGGTGTCACGGGCACTGTGGCCCAGCGCCAGAATCACGTGCCGGGACTCGAGCTGTTCGCCGCTGTCCAGCTGCACGCCCAGCAATTGGCCGTCCTCGATCATCACGTCGGTTACGCGCTGCTGAAAGCGTACTTCACCGCCCAGCGCTTCGATCTGATGGCGCATGTTCTCGACCACGCCTGTCAGGCGGAACGTGCCAATATGCGGCTTGCTGACGTAAAGGATTTCTTCCGGCGCACCGGCTTTCACGAACTCTTGCAGTACCTTGCGGCCGATGAATTTCGGGTCCTTGATCTGACTGTAAAGCTTGCCGTCGGAAAAGGTCCCGGCACCGCCCTCGCCAAACTGCACGTTGGACTCGGGGTTAAGCACGTTTTTGCGCCACAGGCCCCAGGTATCCTTGGTGCGCTGGCGAACTTCGGTGCCGCGCTCAAGGATGATCGGCTTGAAGCCCATCTGCGCCAGCAGCAGCCCGGCAAAGATACCGCACGGCCCGAAGCCCACGACGATCGGGCGCTCTGTCAGCCCCTCGGGAGCATGACCAACCACTTTATAGCTGACATCAGGCGCCGGGCCGACGTGGCGGTCATCGGCCAGTTTGCGCAGCAGTGCCTGTTCATCACTGACCTGAAAGTCGATGGTGTAGATAAAGCACAGCTCGGATGACTTTTTGCGCGCGTCGTAACTGCGTTTGAAGAGGGTAAAGTCCAGCAAGTCGCTGCTGTCGATGCCCAGGCGCTGCAAGAGTGCAACGCGCAGGTCTTCTTCCGGGTGATCGATCGGCAGCTTGAGTTCGGTGATTCGTAACATTAAGGGGTCCAGTTTTCGGGCCGCAGGTTCAGCCCGACAGCACTACAAGACCGGCGATTATAAGCGCTGAACCCCTTTGGCGGCGAGCCTGCCTGATCACTCGTCGCGCGAACCGCCATAATAACCGCAGCCACGCTGGGCCTGGCCGTTGATACGCAGCTCGGCAGTCAGGTGTTGTACCGAACCATTGACGCTGTCAACGCAGCGTTGCGGTGCCACCCAGATCTCGATGCGCTGGTTGTTGGCTTCGCTGCTGACGCTGAAGCTGCCGTCGGGCAGCTTCTCTTCCACGTAAGGCAAGGCGAGCGGTGCAAGACCTTCGCGCTCCAGCACCATGCCCTTGCCACTGACGTTGACGTTCCAGGCGGGTTTATTGCCATTGACGTGCAAGGTCAGACGTTTGAAATTGGCGTCTTCACAGGCCTGGCCGGGACGCTCGACACGGTACAGCTGATGCAGGTCCAGCTGACCGTCGCTGTTGGCCGCTTTGCTTGCGGCAAAATTACCGCGCAGATCGGCGAATACCGTGCCCTTGCTGTCTGCCAGTGAAGCGGCTTCCTGCAAGATGCCGGTATTGCCGCGATCCTTGACCACATAGCGCCGCTGCTCGTTGCACGGCTTGAACAGCAACTGGCCATTGCTGCCCGTCAGGTCGCCCTGCATACGGAGCATGCCTGCCGTGGATACCTTGGGTTCCTCGGTCTGTTTGCCGAGCAATTGGCACCCGGCGAACAGTGGCAGAAGGGCAAATAACAGGACGGAACGGGCAGCAAACATGATGTGGTCTCCAGACAAGTGCCGTCACGTTACTCAGACTGGAGGTTCATCACAAGGGTCGGGATGCTTATCGCGCGAGCAGTGGCTTTGACTATCGTGCAGGCCTGACTCTGGCAGTAGGAGCGAACTTGTTCGCGAAAGGGCCGTTTTGTTCGATGAAAATACATCGTTAAAACGAACGCCTTCTCGAACAGGCGAAGCATCGCCCGATTCGCTCCTGCAAAACCGTTTCGGCCTCTCGGGACGTGGCGTACGCTTAGCCGCCCAGATACGCGTCCCGCACTTTCGGATCGACCAGCAGTTCTTCGCCTGTGCCTTGCATGACCACACGGCCGTTTTCCAGTACGTAGGCGCGATCAGCGACTTTCAGGGCCTGGTTGGCGTTCTGTTCGACCAGAAACACCGTCACGCCATCACGGCGCAGCTGTTCAACGATCTCGAAAATCTGCTGGATGATGATCGGCGCCAGACCCAGCGAAGGCTCGTCCAGCAACAGCAGTTTGGGCTTGCTCATCAGTGCGCGACCGATGGCCAGCATCTGCTGTTCGCCACCGGACATGGTGCCGCCGCGCTGATTGAAGCGTTCCTTGAGGCGTGGAAAAAGTTGCAGGACCTTGTCCATCTGCTCCTGATAATCAGCCTTTTCCGTGAAGAAACCGCCCATCGCCAGGTTCTCTTCAACGGTCAGGCGCGCAAACACGCGACGGCCTTCCGG
The DNA here is from genome assembly GCF_022836805.1 of Pseudomonas sp. RGM 3321. Taxonomy (NCBI): domain Bacteria; kingdom Pseudomonadati; phylum Pseudomonadota; class Gammaproteobacteria; order Pseudomonadales; family Pseudomonadaceae; genus Pseudomonas; species Pseudomonas sp. RGM 3321. Next base: position 46,370 of record NZ_JALHBH010000113.1, on the reverse strand, counting down.
CACCACGGCAATGCTCTTGCGCATGATGATCGACGACTCCAGCCCGACCAGTTCTTCGCCCATGTAGCGAATACTGCCGCTGTGCGCGCGTGGTGAGCCGCACAGCGTCATCAGCAGCGTGGACTTGCCCGCACCGTTGGCGCCGATCAGGGTGACAATTTCACCCTGGCGTACTTCCACGTTGACGCTGTGCAGCGCCTGGATCTTGCCGTAGAAGGTGGAAACGTTTTCGAACTGCAGCATTTACGCTTCCCCCAGGTAGGCTTTGATCACATCAGGATTGTCACGAATCTGTTCCGGCGTACCGTCTGCCAGAGGCGTGCCCTGATTGATCACCACAATGTGGTCGGAAATGCTCATCACCAGTTTCATGTCGTGCTCGATCAGCAGGACCGTAGCGTTGTGCTCGCTGCGCAACACGCCGATCAGCGCTTTCAGGTCGTCGGTTTCTCTGGGGTTCAGCCCGGCTGCCGGTTCGTCGAGCATCAGGATGCGCGGGCGCGTCATCATGCAGCGGGCGATTTCCAGACGGCGTTGCTGACCGTAGGCCAGTGTACCGGCAGGGCGGTTAGCGAATTCCTTGAGGTTGACGGCTTCCAGCCAGTGCTCGGCGTAGTCCATGGCTTCGCGTTCGCTGCGGCGGAACGCCGGGGTTTTGAACAACCCGGCCAGGAAGTTGGTATTCAAATGCCGATGCTGGGCAACCAGCAGGTTCTCCACCGCCGTCATTTCCTTGAACAGGCGCACGTTCTGAAAGGTCCGCACCACGCCCTTGCGAGCAATCTGGTGACCGGCCAGGCCTTGAATGGGCTCGCCATCCAGCAGAATAGTGCCTGCGCTTGGCCGGTAGAAACCGGTCAGGCAGTTGAAGACTGTGGTCTTGCCCGCACCATTGGGGCCGATCATCGATACGACCTGCCCTTGATTGACGGTCAGGGCAACGCCATTGACCGCCAGCAGGCCGCCAAAACGCATGCTCAAGCCGGTGGCTTGCAGTAATGGGCGGCTCATTTCGGCAGCTCCGCTTTCAATTTCATTTCGGGGCGCTGCATCGGCAGGAAGCCTTGTGGACGCCAGATCATCATCAGCACCATCAGCGCGCCGAACATCAACATGCGGTAGTCGCTGAACTCGCGCATCAGCTCAGGCAGCAGAATCATCACGATGGCGGCCAGGATCACGCCCAGCTGCGAGCCCATGCCACCCAGCACCACGATGGCCAGGATGATTGCCGACTCGATGAAGGTGAACGATTCCGGGGTGATCAGACCCTGACGTGCAGCAAAGAAGCTGCCTGCGAAACCTGCGAACGCAGCGCCAAGGGTGAAGGCCGAGAGCTTGATCACGGTCGGGTTCAGACCCAGTGCGCGACAGGCGATTTCGTCTTCGCGCAAGGCTTCCCAGGCCCGGCCGATCGGCATGCGCAGCAGGCGATTGATGACGAACAACGCCGCCAGTGCCAGCAGCAGGGCGATCAGGTAGAGGAAGATGACCTTGTTGATCGAGTTGTACGGCAGGCCGAAGAACTCGTGGAAGGTCTGCATGCCTTCAGCAGCCTTGCGCTCGAAAGTCAGGCCGAAGAAGGTCGGCTTGTCGATGTTGCTGATGCCGTTCGGGCCACCGGTCAGCTCGGTGAGGTTGCGCAGGAAGATGCGGATGATCTCGCCGAACCCCAGTGTCACGATGGCCAGATAGTCACCGCGCAGGCGTAGCACCGGGAACCCCAGCAAGAACCCGAACAGCGCCGCCATCAGGCCCGCAATCGGCAGGCAGATCCAGAAGCCGAGCCCATAGTAGTGGGACAGCAAGGCGTAGCTGTAGGCACCGACTGCATAGAAACCGACATAGCCCAGGTCCAGCAGACCGGCCAGACCGACCACGATGTTCAGGCCCAGGCCGAGCATGACGTAGATCAGGATTAGCGTGGCGATGTCCACCGCACCGCGCGAACCGAAGAATGGCCAGATGAACGCCAGCACGATCAATGCGGCCAAGCCCCAGCGTTGGGTTTTCGGCTGGGTCAGGAAGTCGCTGGTTTTTTGCGGGATCAGCGGCTTGTCGGAGCCGCGACGCAGGCCGCTGATCTGCTCGGCAAACAATACGCGCAGAAACAGCAGGACCGAACACACGGCAATGATGGTCAGGGTCAGCGGGCTGGCGTTCTGCACTTGCAGGGTGACGCCGGAAAAGGCCAGCTTCAGGCCGAACACCGGGTAGGCCACAGCCCAGACCAGTGCGGCGCTGAACAGCGCCTGTTTGAAAGACTTGCTCATACTTTCTCAACCTCCGGACGACCCAGGATGCCGGTCGGTCGGAACAGCAGCACCAGAACCAGCAAGCCGAAGGCCACGACGTCCTTGTACTGATCACCAAAAATGTCGGCACCGAAAGCTTCGGCGACGCCCAGTACCAGGCCACCGAGCACGGCACCCGGGATTGAGCCGATACCGCCCAGTACCGCAGCCGTGAAGGCTTTCAGGCCGACGAGGAAACCGGCGTTGGGGTTGATCACGCCGTATTGCATGCTCAGCAGCATGGCGGCGACGGCGGCCAGTGCTGCACCGACCACGAAGGTCAGGGCGATGATGTTGTTGGTGTTGATGCCCAGCAGATTGGCCATCTTCATGTCCTCGGCGCAGGCGCGGCAGGCGCGACCCATTCGCGAGCGGGAGATGAACAGGGTCAGGCCGGTCATGGCCAGCAGGGTGACGACGAACACCACGATCTGCATGTAGGAAATCAGCACTTCCTGCGCGCCACCGGGCCCGAACGAGAGGCTGCCGGGCAGCAGGTTGGGGATGGCGAAGTTGCCGGAGCCCTGGGAAAGCTGGACCGAGTTCTGCAGAAAGATCGACATGCCGATCGCAGAAATCAGCGGAATCAGACGGTTGCTGTTGCGCAACGGACGGTAGGCCACACGCTCGATGCTGTATCCGTAGGCACTGGTCACGATGATCGCAGCGGCAAAACCGGCAATCATCAGCAGCGGCAGGCTGTGAATACCCAGCATCGCCAGACCGGCGAGTGCCATGAAAGCGACATAGGAACCGATCATGTACACCTCGCCATGGGCGAAGTTGATCATTCCGATGATGCCGTACACCATCGTGTAACCGATGGCGATCAATGCATACGTACTGCCAATGGTCAGGCCATTGACCAGCTGCTGCATGTAGTGGAATAACTCGGGCATTTACCGCGCTCCTAAAAACCTGATCTGCATTTCTCTGACCTGCGCCGGGGTGGCATTCTGTCGATGCGTAGCCTGTTGCGCTGTCAGGGAACCGCTGTTGACGGTTTTAAGATTTTCAGGGGGCCTCGTGCATGCAGTTCGGGTCGCCGAAACCTGCGTACGGGCCTGGATTCGTAAAACAAAGCCCACTGCGCTGGCAGTGGGCTTTGAGGGTTAACGCAAGCAGCTTATTTGGCGGCTTCGGTCTTGGGCTTGCCGAAGTGCCACTCGTAGACCACAAACTGGAAGTTCTTCAGGTCACCTTTTTCGTCGTAGCTCAGCTCGCCCATTGGCGTCTTGAAGGTTCCGGCGTGGATGGCAGCAGCCACCTTGGTGGTGTCTTCGGACTTGGCGGCAGCGATGCCGTCAGCAATGACCTGTACGGCGGAGTAGGACGGGTACACGAACGGGCCGCTCGGGTCCTGACTCTTGGCCTTGAAAGCCTCGGTCAGCGCCTGGTTGGCCGGGTCCTGGTCGAAGGATTTTGGCAGGGTAACCAGCAGGCCTTCCGAAGCATCACCCGCGATTTGCGAGATCGACTCGTTGCCGACGCCTTCAGGGCCCATGAATTTGGCACTCAGGCCTTTTTCCTTGGACTGACGCAGGATCTGGCCCAGTTCAGGGTGGTAGCCGCCGTAGTAGACGAAGTCGACGTTGGCCTGCTTGAGCTTGGCGATCAGCGACGAGAAGTCCTTGTCGCCAGCGTTGATGCCTTCGAACAGTGCAACCTTGACGCCTTTTTTCTCCAGCGTTTGCTTGACGGCTGTCGCGATACCTTCGCCGTACTGCTGCTTGTCGTGGATCACTGCAACGATTTTCGGCTTGGCGACGTCGGCAATGTAGTTGCCAGCGGCCGGGCCCTGGGCGCTGTCGAGACCGATGGTGCGGAACACCAGTTTGTAGCCGCGTGCGGTGATTTCCGGGCTGGTGGCAGCCGGGGTCACCATGATGATGCCTTCGTCTTCGTAAACGTCGGACGCTGGCTGGGCGGAGCTGGAGCACAGGTGACCTACCACGTATTTCACGCCGTCGTTGACCACCTTGTTGGCGACTGCAACGGCCTGTTTCGGATCGCAGGCGTCATCGTATTCGACGGCTTCAAGCTTTTTGCCATCCACGCCGCCTTTGGCGTTGATCTGCTCGATGGCCATTTTGGCGCCGTTGAACTGCATGGTGCCGTATTCGGCAACCGGGCCGGTCTTGGGGCCGGCGATGCCGATCTTGATGGTGTCAGCTGCGAACGAATGGCTGGCAACCCCCGCCATAACCAGTGCGGCAAACAGCCTTGAAAGCTTATTGGTACCCTTAGTCATGATGCTCCACTCTTGCGTTGTAGTTTTTATAATCCTGATGGCCAAGGCTCCAGGACCGGATTCGATCACCGGGTTTCCCACGCCGCCAACTGTACCGGAACAGTTTAGAGTGCCGCTCGTTGGCTTGGAAAGCCGGGCGTTTGGGGGCAAACCGATGCGTGTCGCTTAATCGAAAGAAAGTTACAGAATCAAACCGCCGGAGTGTCTGAAATCGCTTCAGATCCATAAGGTTATCTGCACGTCCCTGCGATAAATCACCTGCTACTGGGCTTGCCGGTGGGAAAGTCGGCGCTATCATTGCGCCGATTTTCTTTCTGGTGAAACCCATGACGCAAGAACCTAGCACCCTCTATGCCAAACTGCTTGGCGAAACCGCATCAATCACCTGGACTGAATTGCAACCATTCTTTGCCAAGGGTGCCCTGTTGTGGGTCGAACTGCCCCTGGATTTGATCGAAGTCGCCGAGGCAGTGGCCGAAAATGATGCAGCAAAGGTGTCTGCATGGCTGGCTGAAGGGCAGGTTGGCAAGGTCTCGGAAAGCAAGGCGCTTGAGCTGGTGGAGACCGATCCTGCGCTCTGGGCTGTAGTGGTGGCACCTTGGGTTCTGATTCAAAACAGAGCGCAGAATTGATTTGCGCACCATTGAGGTGCATTGCGGTTTGCCGAAGTGAGTTGGAAGGTAACTGTGCCGACGTCGGCGTAGCGTAAAACCACACCTGCCGATCAGTGACTGTGAAGCAGAGCGTCAGGTACGGATGGGCCTGTGAGTGGCAAAATCGTAATTGTCGGGCAGGTCGGCGAACACGTCATCAGGTTCTGAAACGTCGATGTCCGGGCCGTGCATATGCGGTGGTGGCAGGACAGACCACCGCGTAGTCGGTTCGCGCTCGTTCATCTGCCTGGCAAGGGGCAGGATTCGCTCCAGTGGCTGGGGCTTGCTGAACAGATAGCCTTGTACATAATCACTGCCGAACTGGCTGAGAAACTCCAGTTGAGCCGGGGTTTCCACGCCCTCTGTAACGACTTTCAGGTGCAGGGTATGAGCCATGACGATAATCGCCTGGACGATTTCCATATCCTGTGGGGACTGGGGAATATCAATGATGAATGATCGGTCGATCTTCAGCGTGTCGAGTGGCAGCCGCTTGAGATAGGCAAGCGATGAGTAGCCGGTGCCGAAGTCGTCAATCGACAGCGAGACCCCCAGGCTGCGAATGTGCTTGAGCATCAGGATGGTGTTGCTGATATTGCCCATCAACGCATTTTCGGTCACCTCCAGTTCCAGTCGGCCAGGTGCAACGTCGGCGTCGGCCAGTGCGTGTTCGACCTCTTCGACCAATTCGTCGCGGCCCAGCGTGAGTGCTGAGCAGTTGACCGTGATGATCAGCTGTTCCAGCCCTTCCTGACGCAGTGTGCGAAGGTCGTGACAGGCGCGGCGCAGCACCCAGTTGTCCAGCTCGGCGATCAGACCGTTGGCCTCGGCAATGCCGATGAAGCGCCCGGGAGCCAGCAGACCGTGTTGTGGGTGATTCCAGCGCACCAGTGCCTCCAGCTTGGCAACGTGGCCGGTACGCATGTCGACTATAGGCTGATAGTAAACCTGCAGGCCGGTCTCTTCGCGCAGGGCATTGCGCAGTTCCTCCTCCAGTTGCAGCTCCAGACTCGCCTTGGTCTTCAGCGCGGGGCTGAAGAAATTGACCCTGTTGCGTCCGTTGCCCTTGGACTGGTAAAGCGCGAGGTCTGCGTGCTTGAGCAGTTCATCGCAGGTCGAACCGTCGCGCGGGAACACGGCGATACCGATACTGGTCGTCATGACCATGCGCCTTCCTGCCAGCGCGATGGTTTCCTTCATTTTTTGCATGACCCGATAGGCCAGGTTTCGTGCCTCTTCGTAGTCCGGAATGCTCAGCAGGATGCAGAATTCATCGCCCCCGAAACGGGAGACTACGTCTTGAACACGGGTGGCGCTGCGGATGCGTTCGGCGATCACCTTGAGCAGTTCGTCACCGGCGTCATGGCCCAGGCTGTCGTTGATGCGCTTGAAATGGTCGATGTCCAGAAACATCACCGCAAGCATGCCGTTGTTGTAGGTGTGCTCCTGCAGCTTTTCGGCAAATATCTGATTGAAGCCCCGGCGGTTGATCAGGTTGGTCAAAGGGTCGTAATGGGCCACCTGCTGAAGCGAGACGCGGGCCTGATCCAGTTGGCTGAGCAGCGCGTTGACGCGCTGCAGGTCATGCTCCTTGCCTTGCAGTTTCTTGTCGGCCATTGCCGCGCTGATGCTGCCGGCGATGATAAGCAGCGTGATGGCGGCAATGGTAAGACCTAGCTGCTGGCTGTTTTCGGTGCCGGGGATGTGCAGTGCAGCGCCTTCGGGCATGACCAGTCGCAGTGCCCTCATGCCCATCAAGTGCATGGTCAGCAAACCCGCACCCAGCAGAAGACTCACCCCGTAGCGGAACATCTGATGAAACATGCCGTTGTACTGACGCAGATGTCGGGACAGTGTCAGTAGCGCGATGCTGGAAAGCACCGCGACGAGGATCGACAGCGCGAACATCCGCGGTTCGTAGTACTCCGTGGCAGCGGAGCGCATCGCCGACATGCCCAGATAGTGCATGACACTGATACCTGTGCCCATGACCAGCGAACTGATCAGACAGCGCTTCAGCGTCAGCTCGGGGATGGTCAGGGCTCTCATGGCCACCAGTGCGGTGACCAGCACGATCAGCAGGGAAGCCAGAGTAACCGTCAGGTCGTAAGATATTTTCAGCGGGGCCTGAAACGCCAGCATGCTGATGAAGTGCATCGCCCACACGCCGCCCGCCAGGCATAACGCACCCAGCGCTTTCCACAGGCGACGGCTCTTGATGGCGTCGACCTGGATGACACGGTCGGCAATATCCAGCGTGGCAAAGCATGCAGCGCAGGCCACACCGTAAGCCAGCGCTACCAGAAACAGGTTATGACTGCAGTCGATCAATAATTGCCCGTCCGCTGGGAGGCCAGCGAATACGTTCAAACCCAGCCACTCCATAGCACGCCCTATTCTCACTACAAGAGCGCCAAGCCTCAGGACCTGGCGGTTTGAGCTGAGTATAGAAGCTGTTTACAACCTGCTACCCCAACGAGCTGCCATTTTGATATTGGCTCAATAACGAATAGTTATAAAAGGCCATCATCTACCTTGCGTAGTTACGAATGTTTACAGACAGATAGCGCTTCTGCTTCTAGATTGAAGTTATCGAGAGTCAAGGGATGGATGCCTTCATGAGCACGCTCCAGGCAGAAAACGCTACTCAGGCTGGCAATGCCTGGCGCGTGCTGTTCCTGCTTTTTCTGGCCAATCTGTTCAACTTCTTTGATCGCACCATCCCGGCGATCATCGTCGAGCCCATTCGTCTGGAATGGCATTTGAGCGACTTTCAACTGGGACTGCTGGGGACTGCATTCACGCTGGTCTACGCTGTCGCCGGTCTGCCATTGGGGCGCATGGCTGATAACGGGGCGCGCAAGAAACTCATGGGCTGCGGGTTGGCGGTCTGGAGCGGGTTGACGGCGGTCAATGGCATGGTGGGCAGTTTCTGGACGTTCCTGCTGGTGCGCATGGGCGTCGGCATAGGTGAGGCCAGCTACGCGCCTGCTGCCAACTCGCTGATCGGTGATCTGTTTCCAGCCCATCGACGTTCGCGGGCCATGGGGCTTTTCATGCTGGGTCTGCCGTTGGGTCTGCTACTGGCGTTCTTTACCATCGGCGCTATGGTCAAGGCGTTTGACAGCTGGCGGGCACCTTTCTTTATCGCTGCGGTACCCGGTCTGTTGCTGGCCGTGTTCATCTTTTTCATCAAGGAGCCCAAGCGCGGCGCTGCTGAAAGCGTGCGTATGTCAGAGGCGAAGATTGAAAAGCCGATCCGCCGTGTGCTTTCGATTCCGACCTTTCGCTGGCTGGTGCTGGGCGGTCTGACCTTCAACTTTGCGACCTACGCCTGCAATTCATTCATGGTGCCGATGCTGCAGCGCTACTTTCTGCTGCCGTTGCAGGAAGCTGCGCTGGCGACCGGGGTGATTGTCGGCGTCACCGGGCTGATCGGTCTGACGCTTGGGGGCTGGATAGCCGACAAACTGCATCAGCGCTTTTCCAATGGACGGCTGTTGTTTGCGACCATCAGCATGTTGATCGCCGCACTGGCCACAGGTTATGCGCTGCATGCAGGGCAGATCGGGATCGGTGTATTCGTGGGGGTATTCAGTCTGGGCTGGCTGTTCGCCTACAACTTCTACACATGCGTCTATACCGCTATTCAGGACGTGATCGAACCGCGCCTGCGGGCGACGGCCATGGCGCTGTTCTTTGCCGGGCTTTATTTGCTGGGTGGAGGGCTGGGGCCGGTGGTGGTCGGTTTGCTGTCTGATCACTTTGCCCATGCAGCGATGGGCGTTGCGGGTGTCGAGGTGATGAGCGAAAGCTTCAAGGCCATCGGTTTGCACGATGCCATGTACCTGATCCCGGCAGCGCTGTTTCTGACCTTGCTGTTCCTGTATCAGGCTTCGCGCTGTTTCAGCCGGGATGCCGAGCGGATGAAGGCGAGAATGGCGGCTGACGAGCCGGTGGAAGAGCTGGCGCAGGGGATTGTCGTGGCCAGGCAGTGATTGCGCTGATGCAAGACCGGACGCGGAGCGTCCAGAACGGCGTACCGACGCAGAGCGACGGCACGATGGTCATCTAAAGACTTATGGATAACGCGAGTGTATCAAGGCTTCAGCCCGCAACCAGTACCCGGATCGCTTCCAGGCGCAGAGCTGCTTTTTCAAGCATGGCCAGGCCTTGTTCGCGCTGGGTGCGCAGGGCGACCAGTTCACTGTCGCGCACGGTCGGGTTGACCGCTTGCAATGCCGTCAGGCGAGCCAGTTCCTCTTCAGTGTCGGCTGCCAGACGGCGCTGTGCTTCGGCTACGCGTTCTGCGTGTCTGGGGGTGATTTTCTCTTCGCCCGCATTGATTCTCGGCGTCAATTGGTCACGTTGAGCCTGGATGAACTTGTTGGCGCTGGCACGAGGCACGCTTTCGAGCTGATCGTTGAGGGTGTTGAACGACACACGGCTAGACAGATCGTTGCCATTGGCGTCGAGCAGGCAACGCAGCGCGGCAGGAGGCAGGTAGCGCCCCAGCTGCAAGGAGCGAGGAGCAACCACTTCGCTGACGTAGATCAGTTCCAGCAGGACAGTGCCCGGCTTGAGCGCCTTGTTCTTGATCAGCGCCACGGCGGTGTTGCCCATCGAGCCGGACAGCACGAGGTCCATGCCGCCCTGAACCATCGGGTGCTCCCAGGTGATGAACTGCATGTCTTCGCGAGACAGTGCCTGATTGCGGTCGTAGGTGATGGTAACGCCTTCGTCGTCGCCGAGCGGGAAGCTGGCGTCGAGCATTTTCTCGCTTGGCTTGAGGATCAGGGCGTTTTCCGAATGGTCCTCGCTGTCGATGCCAAAGGCGTCGAACAGGGTTTCCATGTAGATCGGCAGGCTGAACTGGTCGTCCTGTTCCAGAATGGCTTCAACCAGTGCTTCGCCTTCGCCGGCCCCGCCGGAATTGAGCTCCAGCAAGCGGTCGCGACCAGTGTGCAGTTCGCTTTCCAGGCGCTCGCGCTCGGCGCGGGCTTCGTCGATCAGACTTTGCCACTCGTCGTCGTCACCGCTTTCCAGCAGCGGCAGCAGGCGCGGGCCGAACTGATGCTGCAGGGCGTTGCCGGTCGGGCAGGTATTGAGGAACGCATTGAGCGCCTCGTGATACCACTGGAACAGGCGTGCCTGCGGGCTGGTTTCCAGGAAAGGTACGTGCAGCTCGATGGTGTGCTTCTGGCCGATCCGGTCCAGACGTCCGATACGCTGCTCCAGCAGGTCCGGGTGCGACGGCAGATCGAACAGCACCAGATGGTGAGAGAACTGGAAGTTGCGGCCTTCACTGCCGATTTCCGAGCAGATCAGGACCTGAGCGCCGAACTCTTCGTCTGCAAAATAGGCTGCCGCGCGGTCGCGCTCAAGGATGTTCATACCCTCGTGGAAGACCGTGGCTGGAATGCCGGAACGCACGCGCAGCGCGTCTTCCAGGTCCATGGCGGTTTCGGCGTGGGCACAGATGACCAGCACCTTGACGCGCTTGAGCATTTTTAGTGTGTCGATCAGCCAGTCGACGCGTGGGTCGAAGCGCCACCAGCGCTCTTCTTCGCTGACTTCCGACTGCGACTGGAAGCTGACTTCCGGGTAAAGATCGGCGTGTTCGCCAACCGGCAACTCAAGGTATTCCACAGGGCAGGGCAGCGGGTATTGATGCAGCTTGCGCTCCGGGAAGCCCTGCACGGCGGCACGGGTGTTGCGGAACAGCACGCGGCCGGTGCCGTGACGGTCCAGCAGTTCGCGAATCAGGCGCGCCTTGGCTTCGTCGTCGCCGGAGTTCACGGCCGCCAGCAGGGAATCGCCTTCGGCACCCAGGAAGCCATGAATGGTTTCCTGTGCCGCAGCGGACAGCTTGCCCTTGTCGAGCAGCTCCTGAACGGCCTGAGCCACCGGACGGTAGTTCTCGCTTTCGGCGCGGAAGGCCTTGAGGTCGTGGAAGCGGTTCGGGTCCAGCAGGCGCAGGCGGGCGAAGTGGCTGTCCTGACCCAGCTGTTCCGGGGTCGCGGTCAGCAGCAGTACGCCGGCAATGACTTCGGCCAGTTGTTCGACCAGCGAGTATTCGCGGCTGGCCTTGTCTTCGTGCCAGACCAGATGGTGGGCTTCGTCGACTACCATCAGGTCCCAGCCTGCCGCAAACAGGGCATCCTGAGCTTTTTCGTCTTCAACCAGCCATTCCAGCGCAACCAGCGCAAGCTGGGTGTCTTCGAACGGGTTGCCGGCATCGCTTTCCATGAAGCGCTCGGCGTCGAACAGTGCGACCTGCAGGTTGAAGCGACGACGCATTTCCACCAGCCACTGGTGCTGGAGGTTTTCCGGGACCAGGATCAGCACGCGACTGGCGCGCCCCGACAGCAATTGGCGGTGAATCACCAGACCGGCTTCGATGGTTTTACCCAGACCCACTTCGTCAGCCAGCAGAACGCGTGGCGCGATGCGGTCTGCGACTTCACGAGCGATATGCAACTGGTGCGCAATGGGTTGCGCTCGCACGCCACCCAGGCCCCAAAGCGAGGACTGCAATTGGCGGCTGGTGTGCTCCAGCGTGTTGTAGCGCAACGAGAACCAGGACAACTGGTCGATCTGGCCGGCGAACAGACGGTCGGTTGCCAGGCGGAACTGGATGAAGTTCGACAGCTGGGTTTCCGGCAGCGTCACCACTTCGTTCTGCGCGTTCAGGCCGTGGTAGACCAGCAGGCCATCGACATCGTCGACTTCGCGTACGGTCATCTTCCAGTTTTCGAAGTGTGTGATCACATCGCCTGGGGAGAAGCGCACGCGGGTCAGCGGCGCATTACGCAGTGCGTACTGACGTGTTTCGCCAGTGGCCGGATAGAGCACGGTCAACAAGCGGCCGTCCTGTGCCAGAACGGTGCCTAAACCCAGCTCGGCTTCGCTGTCACTAATCCAGCGTTGCCCCGGTTGATACTGCTGCGCCATGCTGCCTGTCTCCCGCTTGAAAAAGCTGAGTATGTTAACGGAACGCGCACCGAAGGCCAAAGGCAGCGTGAAAAAACTCATCTTCAGCGCTGATAACCCATCGAATTTTTAGTTCCATGACACTAATTTCACTGTCAGCGGTCGAAAAAGATCTTATAAACATTTGCTGACTATTTTAGCCCGGTTCAAGTTGCCTCGTGCACGGCCGACACCCCGGTAAGAGGAGATAAAACCATGCTGCAACCTATGCTTCCGCTAAGTGTGGTGCCTGTGACATCACAGATGGACCCGGCCAGACGCATACCGGATATCCCGCCTGTCGCACCGGTGCAGCAAAGCTCCAACGAGACCGCCATCGACCTGCGCAACGAAGATACCGAACGCAGCGCCTTGTTATTGCGTGAAGAGCATCAGCGTCAGCAACAGCAGCAGGGTCGAACCTCTGAAGAGGCTGAGGAATATCAGGGGCTGGTCGTTCCGGGGGATTCTCTGAACGCTGACAACACCGTCCCTGTGGTACCGCTCATCGACGACGAGCCGCGCCAGGGCCTCTGGGTGGATATTCAGATCTGATAAGCGGGAAAGCCCGGTTCTTCGCTGGTCATGGCCGCTGCGATTAAGCATTATTGGCATTGATTTCCAGTGTTCGAGAGCGGCAAGCCATGAGCGACGATGAAAAATTGATCGACCTGGGCGCAGAGCGCGCCAGGCGCGTTCACGATTTGAACGACAAACGCCTCAACGAAGTGCGCAATGCCTTCGAACAGGCAATGCCTTTAAGCAGTAAAAAGCCAAAGAAAAAGCCTAAAAAACGCTGATACTCCCTTTCTGCATCATTGATCTGGATCAAGGTGCCTTCGTGCAACCACGTTTAACCTGATGCCATCGAATACGGCGCAACACGACGACCAGCCAGTCGTCGCCAGCGCAGTATCGGCGGCACAAAAAAGAACGACTGGCCAGGGCCAGTCATTCTGTCAGTGAGCACGCAAGGCATTTCGGGCGACCCAGGTCGCCCTTTTTTTCGTCTGTATTTCAGCCCAGGCCTTTAGGCCACTGTTTTTGCGCCGGCATGAGTCAGGTTGTAGGCTCTGGCTTCTTCGGCTGTTTTCACGTCCCGGTTATAGCTCGGCGACCAGGCGGTCAGCGGTGATTTTTGAGTGAAACTGACGTTACTGCCGATGTCTTTGAAGTGGGCGTCGCCGTAGTCATCCAGCACGCCGGAGTTACTTGCCTTGTTGGCGACATCTATGCCTTTTGCGAAATAGTTGGACTGCGACAGAATCGTTGCATCCCCCGTCGCAGTGAAACCGAGGTGGAATTTGTCGATGGAGTTGTTGAACACGTCAAATTGCCCGTGACGCATCAGGCCGGGGGCTCGAACATCCAGGTTGCTGAAGACGTTGTTGGCAATGGTCATCTGCGGATAGCCCTTGTAGGCGGCTTTGGCGGCTGGAGAATCATCGGGCTGGCCCAGAATCACCCCATATTCGTTGTTCTGAAACTTTGAATTGGTCAGGCTGACTTTATCCGCCGTCCCGCCCACGTAGAGCAGCTTATCCAGCCCTTTGGGGTTCTGATCCTTGGTGCCCGTGTAGGTGTTCTGATCGATCCAGTAATTCTTGCCGCTGCTGATGAACATCTGCATGTCACCGTTTTCACGGTAACGGCTGTCGTGGTTGAAGTTGAGGTTCTGGAAAATATCGTTGCTCGCGGTTTTGCCACTGGCCAGATAGATGTTGTGCAGGGTGTTGCCCTTGTCGGTGCCCAGCAGGGTTTTGTTGGCTCCGAAATTGATGGTCACTTTGCTGTCGGCAGACAGGTTGGCTCCCAGACGCACCGTACGGGCGGTGTCGTCTTCCATATTTTTCTTGAGTTCCGCAACGGTATTCACAGTAACCACTTGGCCGCCGTTACCGCCGGTCGTGCCAGCGTCTTTGGCGAAACCCACAATGCCGGACATGTCCGCGCCCAGGCCGTGTGCGGCCGGTGTGGCGGTTTTTTCTGCTTTAACTGTGCTATCCGGTGTGGCGGTATTGGTGGTCGAGGTTTTCGGCAACGCAGGGTCATGGACCACTGCTGGTTTTACCGTATCGGGCCTGGCCGTTGTCTTGTCTGGAGGGGCACTGCTCCGCTCGGCGGTGCGAGGGGCTGTTTGTGACGGTGGTGTTTGTGACGGTGCTATCTGTGAAGGTGCAGTGGGCGTCGACTCTGTATTTTTTTGCAGTGATACAGGTTTTTCTGAGGGGTGATCGTTCTGCACTACAAAGGGTTTTTCTGCGTTGCCCTGAGGCGTCGAAGGCGATGATGAGGAAGAGGGCGATTGAGCGAGCGTCGGCGTCTGTTCGCGTTGAGTCTGTGCAGGCGGCGTCGCGTCCTGTTGCTGATTGCCGCGCAAGAGAGAGAACAGTTCCTTGAGAAAGTTACGAATGGCTTCCACAAGTTTGTTCAGTATCTGCTCACTGTTACCGCCCGGCATGTTTGAAGACGCGCTTGTATCAGTCGGCTGGACTCTGGAGCTTACTGTGTTCAACGAGGAGTGCGGGCCGTTGGCCTGTTGTGTCAGGCCGAAGTCGATCAGGTTGCTGTTGTGGCCCGGCTTGATGCCCTGGCCTTGCGACTGCGCTTGATCAGTCTGTGCAGTGGCATCCTGCGCAGGAATCCCGGAGACGGGGTAATAGTTTCTGTTGATCATATTCATGGCTGATTTCCCCGCCTGTGGGATGAACAATTCGTGATCCGGATAGAGAGTGCCGCTGGTTTCCTGAGTGGAAAGCGCAGGAAAGCAGTTCCGGATGCATCATGAATTTTTTGTTCAAGCCACTGGCGAGTCTGGCGTGCGCATTGTGTGGCGCACGCCCATGCGCGGTATCAGCCGAAGGTGATCTCGGGCAATACGGTCAGGTCGACGGTCTGCTGCTTGCGTGGGGCGAGGATCTCGGCTTCGCCGTCCACAACCAGCTCATCGTTCTGATTGAAAACGCGGGTTGCGATGCGCACTCGGAACTTCGGCAGTTTTTCCAGGATTTCCAGGCGCACAGTCAGGGTGTCGCCCAGTTTTACCGGTTTCTGGAAGGTCATCTGCTGACCGATGTAAATGGTGCCCGGCCCAGGCAGCTCGCACGCAACGGCCGCACTGATCAACGCGCCACTGAACATGCCATGAGCGATGCGCTCCTTGAACATGGTCTTGGCGGCGTATTCGGCGTCCAGGTGAACCGGGTTGTGGTCGCCGGACATGGCGGCGAACAGTTGAATGTCACGCTCTTCCACAGTCTTGCTATAGCTGGCGGTCTGACCGACTTCAAGGGCTTCGTAAGGCGTGTTGGTGACTTGAGTCATGTGGCTGTCCTGACAATAAAAATGGATTGAAGCGGGCCGGCTTGTGCAATCCGACTTAGCCTTGATTTGTAACACTTGATGACCTGCCGCCGCCAATGCGCGGACAAGATCATTCAGACGCTTGCCGGGGCTACCCGGATCACATTCAGGGCAAATAATAAGCGAATGTCATGAGAATACGGCTGTTGCGGTATCGAGAGCCTGTTGATTAGCGGGCCGCCTGCAATTGGCAGTGTATCGTCGTCGGCAGATTTCAGTCTGAACGGAGGCAAGATTCATGCTACTGATGACGCTCGGCCGATTATTTGCCTGAGACGTTTTAACTGCTAACGTCGGGCAGGCCTATGCAGGGAAGAGGATAAAAATAATGCAAAGTGATTTCTGGGATGACAAGCGTCCGGCAGGTGTCGACTCCGAGGTGGACTTACAGACCTATCAGTCGGTCATTGAGGTATTTGAGCGTTGCTGCAGAAAGTTTGCCGACCGACCCGCATTCAGCAATATGGGCGTGACCCTGACCTACGCCGAACTTGAGCGTCACTCTGCCGCCTTCGCAGGTTATCTGCAGCAGCACACACAACTGGTGCCGGGTGACCGTATTGCCGTACAGATGCCAAATATCCTGCAATACCCGATTGCCGTATTTGGTGCGATGCGCGCCGGTCTGATCGTGGTCAACACCAATCCGTTGTACACCGCACGCGAGATGCGCCATCAATTCAAGGACTCTGGTGCCAAGGCGCTGGTCTACCTCAACCTGTTCGGCAAGCTGGTGCAGGAAGTGCTCCCCGACACGGCAATTGAACACCTGATCGAAGTGAAAATGGGCGATATGCAGTCACCTGCCAAGGGATGGCTGGTCAATACCATTGTCGACAAGGTCAAAAAGCTGGTCCCGTCATTCCATTTGCCCCAGGCCGTCGGCTTCAAGCGTGCGCTTCGCCTGGGGCGTGATAGCCGGATGCAGGTCGTACCGCGAGGTCTGGACGATGTTGCTGTGCTGCAATACACCGGCGGCACCACGGGGCTGGCCAAGGGCGCGATGCTCACTCACGGCAATCTGGTCGCCAACATGCAACAAGTCTATGCCTGCATGCGCCAGCAGCTTCCTGAAGGCGGCTCGCTGTTTGAAGAGGGCACAGAGGTAATGATCGCGCCGTTGCCGCTCTATCACATCTATGCATTCACGGCGAACTGCATGTGCATGATGATCAGCGGCAATCACAACATCCTGATTACCAACCCTCGCGATATCGGCGGCTTCATCAAGGAGCTGGGCAAGTGGAAGTTCACCGCCATGATCGGCCTCAACACGCTGTTCGTGGCGCTCATGAACCATCCGCAGTTCAGGCGTCTGGATTTCTCGGCGCTGAAAAGCACCAATTCCGGTGGTACTGCGCTGGTCAAGGCCACGGCCGAACGCTGGGCGCAGATCACTGGTTGCACAATCGTCGAAGGTTATGGCCTGACCGAGACTTCGCCTGTCGCCAGTGCCAATCCTTACGGTGCTCTGGCTCGTCTGGGTACGGTCGGTATTCCGGTGCCCGGCACCGCGATGAAGGTTATTGACGACGACGGTGCCGAGTTGCCTTTTGGCGAGCGAGGCGAGCTGTGTATCCAAGGGCCTCAGGTCATGAAGGGCTACTGGAACCAGCCGGCTGCCACCGCCGAGTCTCTGGATGCGCAAGGCTGGTTCAAGACTGGTGACATTGCGGTGATTGGCGCCGACGGATTCGTCAGTATTGTCGACCGCAAGAAAGACTTGATCATCGTGTCCGGCTTCAACGTTTACCCCAACGAAATCGAAGACGTGGTCATGGCCCACCCGAAGGTCGCCAACTGCGCCTGTATCGGTGTGCCGGACGAGCGTTCGGGGGAGGCCGTAAAACTGTTTGTGGTGGCGCGCGAGCCGGGGTTGAGCGTTGAAGAGCTGAAGGCCTTCTGCAAGGAGAATTTCACGGCTTACAAGGTACCCAGGCATATTGTCCTGAGGGAATCGTTGCCGATGACGCCGGTAGGCAAGATTCTGCGCCGGGAGCTTCGTGACATCGCCTGAGTCACCTAATCATCTTTATTTGTGTACATGACCCCGTTTGCAGACTGCTGCATGCGGGGTCTTGTTTTTGAAAAACCGTTAATTATGGGGGGCGACCGCTCTGTTCCGGTGCTTTCAAGGTAATAATCAATATTCTTTTAAAGTTTTAAAAATGACTGATTTATGGTTTATGGTCTGTTTGGTGACTGTGCGGCCTTCTTATGCCTCTAGTCGACGTTTGGCAAAGCTGCTACTCTCGGCGCGCTTTTTGATCAGTCATAAAGCGAAAAAAGCGTCTACTGCATAATTCCAAGCACAAGAAAATCATCGCTTCAGGCGATGTGAAGATTCGCTATCGCTACGGAGCCGACTGAATGATTGAAAACTTCTGGAAGGACAAATACCCGTCTGGTATCCCCGCCGATATCAACCCTGACGAGTATCCCAATGTCCAGGCTGTCCTGAAGCTGTCCTGCCAACGCTTCGCCGACAAACCGGCGTTCAGCAATCTGGGCAAGACCATCACCTACGGCGAACTGTATGAGCTGTCCGGCGCGTTCGCTGCCTGGATCCAGCAACATACCGACCTGCAGCCGGGTGATCGCATCGCCGTGCAGTTACCCAACCTGTTGCAGTACCCGATTGCCGTCTTTGGTGCCATTCGCGCCGGGCTGATCGTGGTCAACACCAACCCGCTGTACACCGCGCGGGAAATGGAACACCAGTTCAACGACTCTGGCGCCAAGGCGCTGGTGTGTCTGGCAAACATGGCGCACCTGGCCGAAAAGGTCGTGCCCAAAACGCAGATCAAGCATGTCATCGTTACTGAAGTGGCCGACATGCTGTCGCCGCTCAAGCGGTTGCTGATCAACAGCGTTATCAAGTACGTGAAGAAAATGGTCCCGGCCTATCACTTGCCCAAAGCCGTCAAATTCAATGATGTGCTCGGCAAGGGGCGTGGCCAGCCAGTGACCGACGTGTCGCCCGGCAGCGTCGATGTTGCTGTGCTGCAATACACCGGTGGCACCACCGGTGTGGCCAAGGGCGCAATGCTGACTCATCGCAACCTGATCGCCAACATGCTGCAGTGCCGGGCGCTGATGGCTTCAAACCTTGGCGAAGGGTGTGAAATCATCATCACGCCGCTGCCGCTATATCACATCTACGCCTTCACCTTTCATTGCATGGCGATGATGCTGCTTGGCAATCACAACATCCTCATCAGCAACCCGCGCGATCTGCCGGCGATGGTCAAGGAGCTTTCGAAGTGGAAGTTCAGCGGCTTTGTCGGCCTTAACACGCTGTTTGTGGCCTTGTGCAATAACGAGGGTTTCCGCAATCTCGACTTTTCGGCGTTGAAAGTTACCCTGTCCGGCGGCATGGCCTTGCAGCAGTCCGCTGCCGAACGCTGGAAGCAGGTTACTGACTGCCAGGTCTGCGAAGGCTATGGCATGACCGAGACCAGCCCGGTGGCTACGGTCAACCCCGCTAAAGACGTGCAGATGGGCACCATCGGTATTCCTGTGCCGTCGACGCTGTGCAAGGTTATCGACGATGCTGGCAACGAGCTGGCGTTCGGTGAGACCGGCGAGTTGTGCATCAAGGGCCCTCAGGTCATGAAAGGCTACTGGCAGCGCCAGGAAGCTACCGATGAAATGCTCGACAGTGATGGCTGGCTCAAGACCGGTGACATCGCGATCATCCAGCCCGATGGCTACATCCGGATTGTCGATCGCAAGAAAGACATGATTCTGATCTCCGGTTTCAACGTATACCCCAACGAACTGGAAGACGTGCTGGCCACGCTCCCGGGCGTGTTGCAATGCGCGGCGATCGGCGTGCCGGACGAGAAGTCAGGCGAAACCATCAAGGTTTTCGTCGTGGCCAAGCCGGGCGTTACCCTCACCAAGGAACAGGTCATGGAGCACATGCGTGCCAACCTGACCGGCTACAAAGTGCCGCGCAGCGTGGAGTTCCGAGAGGTCCTGCCAACCACCAACGTCGGCAAGATCCTGCGTCGCGAGCTGCGTGATGAGGAATTGAAGAAGCTGGGTGTGAAGAAGTAGGGTTTTATTTAGCGCGCGCCTATCGTTACCGTAAGTCTTGCTGACTCTCATGCCAATGCCCCGCATTGGCATGCAGCTTGTAATGCAAGGAGCGACTCAAGGAGACAGCCTGTCCTTGGCCGCGTCGTAGATATCCCCGCGCTCGCGCTTACCTACTGCGACTACGGTCACCACTACCCGATCCTCTTCAACTCGATAGACGAGTCTGTATCCCGCGCTGCGCAGCTTGATTTTGTAGTGGTCTGGCATGCCATGGAGCGCATCTCCTGCAATTCTGGGTAGTCCGAGTCGTTCCAGCAGCTTTTTCTTGAGCTGAGCACGAACGGTATGACCCAGTCTTTTCCACTCTTTCAATGCTGAAGGCAGGAATTCGAGCTTAAAGGTCATCGATATCTACCGATACCGGCTTTTCATGTTGGCGAGACTTGATCAGGTCGGCCAGATCAAGGTCATCAAGCCTCTCCATCATTGCTTCAAATACCTCGGCAGGCACCATGTACCCCATGACTTTATTGTGATTGAGCACCGCAACGGGCAAACCATGAGCGCCACTCAGGACGGCCGAAGGATTTTTCTTGAGTTCAGAAACGCTGACCGCTACGTCCGCAAGTATGCTTTGCATAATTTAGTACTCCATTTAGGATGTTATTTTGGTCTTTTTGTGGTTGTCAGCGCAAGAGCAGAATTGATGCGTCATGACCTCAGTGGATAGCCTGACACTCAGGCCATTCGTCACGACCCGCCACAATCTGCGACAATCCGCACCTGCCATTTGAAAAAAGACCCTGCACGCCTGATGACCGACGAATCGCCCTCTATCGACCAACTTCTGAAAAACCTCGACCAGGCGATGATCAGCGAACGTCATCGCCTGCGCCGTCAGTTGCATGACCTGCGCAAAAAGCCTGACGAGGCGAAGCTGGCGCAGTGGGTAGCGCGGGTTCAGGCCTCCTGTGCGCAGGTGACGGCGCGGCGTGAGAGCGTGCCGATGATCCGTTATGACGACAACCTGCCCATCGCCGCCAAGCGCGACGAGATCAAGGAGGCCTTGCTCAAGCACCAGGTGCTGATCATTGCCGGTGAGACCGGCTCCGGCAAGACCACCCAATTGCCGAAAATCTGCCTGGAAATCGGTCGTGGTCAGCACGGTCTGATTGGCCATACCCAGCCGCGCCGGATTGCCGCACGCAGCGTGGCCAGCCGGGTGGCCGATGAGCTGGGCACACCATTGGGCGCGCTGGTCGGTTATCAGGTGCGCTTTGAAGATCAGAGCGACAGCAACACACTGATCAAGCTGATGACCGACGGTATTCTGCTGGCCGAAACCCAGCATGACCGCTTTCTTGAACGCTACGACACGATCATCGTCGACGAAGCCCATGAGCGCAGCCTGAACATCGACTTCTTGCTCGGCTACCTGAAAACCCTGCTGCCACGTCGCCCGGACCTGAAGGTCATCATCACCTCCGCGACCATCGACCTGCAGCGCTTTTCCGAGCACTTCAACGATGCGCCGGTGATCGAAGTGTCCGGGCGCACGTTCCCTGTAGACCTCTGGTATCGCCCGCTGACCAGCGAGCAGGACGAGGAGGGCAACAGTGTCGAAGAAGACCTGACAGTCGATCAGGCCATCCTGGCCACGCTGGATGAACTGGCGGCCTTTGAACGTAGCGAGCGCAAGAGCCCGGGCGACGTGCTGGTGTTTCTGCCCGGCGAACGCGAGATTCGCGATGCCGCCGAGGTACTGCGCAAGGCGCAGCTCAGGCACACCGAAATTCTGCCGCTTTACGCGCGCCTTTCGCCTGCTGAGCAGCAGCGTATCTTTCAGTCGCATCCCGGTCGGCGTGTGGTGCTGGCTACCAACGTCGCTGAAACCTCGCTAACCGTGCCGGGCATCCGCTATGTGATCGACACCGGTACGGCGCGCATCAGTCGCTACAGCTATCGCGCGAAGGTCCAGCGCCTGCCGATCGAGGCGGTGTCGCAGGCCAGCGCCAACCAGCGTAAAGGCCGTTGCGGGCGTGTCGAGCCCGGTTTGTGCGTGCGTCTGTACAGCGAAGAAGATTTCAACGGTCGGCCGGAATTCACCGACCCCGAGATCCTGCGCACCAACCTGGCAGCGGTCATCCTGCAGATGCTGCACCTGCGTCTGGGTGAGATCACCGATTTCCCGTTCATCGAGCCGCCGGATGGCAAGGCGATCAGCGACGGCTTCAACCTGTTGCAGGAGCTGTCGGCAGTCAATCGCGAAAATCAGCTGACCCCGCTGGGCCGTCAACTGGCGCGCCTGCCGGTAGACCCGCGCATGGGCCGCATGCTTCTGGAAGCTGCGAAGCAGGGCAGCCTGCAGGAAGTGTTGATCGTGGCCAGCGCCATGTCCGTGCAGGATGTGCGTGAGCGCCCACCCGAGCGTCAGCAGGCGGCTGATCAGGCCCATGCGCAATGGAAAGACGCCGACTCGGACTTCGCCGGGCTGGTAAATCTGTGGCGCGGTTTTGAAGAGCAGCGCCAGACCCTGACGGCCAGCCCGCTGCGTAACTGGTGCCGGCGCAATTTCCTGAATTACCTGCGCCTGCGCGAGTGGCGTGATTCTCATCGGCAGTTGAGCCTGATCTGTCGCGACCTGCAACTGACGGTCAATAAGGAACCCGCCGATTACCCGAAATTTCACAAGGCCATTCTCTCCGGCCTGCTGAGCCAGATCGGGCAAAAGACCGACGAGGGCGATTACCTTGGCGCACGGCAGCGGCGCTTCTGGATTCACCCGTCTTCCGGGCTGGGCAAGAAGCGCCCGCAGTGGTTGATGACCGCCGAACTGGTGGAAACCACCAAGCTCTACGCGCGCATGGTGGCCAAGATCGATTCGGACTGGATCGAGCCGCTGGCTGGCCACCTGATCAAGAAAAATCATTTCGAGCCGCACTGGGAGAAGAAGCGCGGGCAGGTCGTAGCGTTCGAGCAGATCACCCTGTTCGGCCTGATCGTGGTCGGTCGCCGTCCGGTGCATTACGGGCCTATCGACCCGGTGGTGTCGCGCGAGCTGTTCATTCGTGAAGGCCTGGTGCGTGGCGATATCCTGTCGCGGGCCAAGTGCCTGAGCGCCAATACCCGCTTGCTGGAACAGCTCGACGAACTGGAAGCCAAGGCTCGACGCCGCGATATTCTTGCTGACGAAGACACCTTGTACAGTTTCTATGAAGCACGCATTCCGGCCGAGATTCATCAGACGGCCACGTTCGACAGTTGGTACAAGACCGAAAGCCAGAAGAACCCGCAACTGCTGATCATGCGTGAAGAGGACGTGCTGGCCCGCGAGGCCAGTGAAGTTACTGCCGCGCAGTATCCGGATACCTTGCACCTGGGCGACCTCAGTCTGTCGCTGAGTTACCACTTCGAGCCCAACCACCCACGTGACGGCGTGACCTTGCGGGTCCCTGCGCCCCTGTTGCTGTCGCTGCCTGCCGAGCGCCTGGAGTGGCTGGTGCCTGGCTTGCTCGAGACCAAGAGCATTGCGCTGGTGCGCAACCTGCCCAAGGCGGTGCGCAAGAACTTCGTGCCGGTCCCGGATTTCATCAAGGCCGCGTTGCAACGTATTACCTTCGGCAAGGGCTCATTGCCCCAGGCGCTGGGGCGTGAACTTCTGCGCATGACCGGCGTGCGGGTCAGCGACGAGGGCTGGGCCGAAGCTGCGCAGCAGCTTGAAGGTCATCTGAAGATGAACCTGGAAATCGTCGATGGCAGCGGCAAGTTTCTCGGTGAGGGGCGTGATCTGGCCGAGCTGACAGCGCGCTTTGCCGAGGCGAGCCAGGCCGCACTGGCCGTGCCGCAAACCGCAAAAAGCCAGCAGCCGGTGCAGGCCAAGGCCTTTGCTGCGGTGGCGCAAAAGACTCAACAGAACATCGCCGGGCTGTCGATGACGGTTTATCCCGCGTTGGTCGAAGAGGGCGGAGCGGTCAAGGAAGGCCGGTTCTCCACGCAGGCCGAAGCTGAATATCAGCATCGCCGTGCTTTGCAGCGATTGCTGCTGCAACAGCTGGCTGAACCGGCGAAGTTTCTGCGCAACAAATTGCCGGGGCAGACCGAGCTGGCCTTGTTGCACCGTGAACTGGGCCGCATCGATGCGCTGATCGAGGACATCCTGCTGGCTAGCCTCAACAGTTGCGTACTGGAAGGCGAGGCCGAGCTGCCGCGCGACGGTGCCGGCCTGTTGTCGCTGGCTGAGCGCAAGCGCGCTGACTGGACCGAACACGCCGAACGGTTGGCGAAGCTGACGCTGGAAATTCTCAAGCTGTGGCACGGTCTGCAAAAGCGCTTCAAAGGCAAGATTGATCTGTCTCAGGCGGTTGCCCTCAACGATATCAAGGCACAACTGAGCAAACTGGTGTACCCCGGTTTCGTGCGTGAAACCCCGGCGGTGTGGCTCAAGGAACTGCCGCGTTACCTGAAGGCTATCGAGATGCGTCTGGAAAAACTGCCAGGTCAGGTGCAGAAGGACCGGGTATGGAGCATCGAGCTGGCAGGCCTGTGGACGCAATACCAGGCGCGTGCCGACAAGCATGCCCAGGAAGGCAAACGTGACCCGGAACTGGCGCTGTACCGTTGGTGGATGGAGGAGTACCGCGTCTCCCTGTTCGCTCAGCAGTTAGGCACCAAAATGCCGGTGTCGGACAAACGGTTGAGCAAGCAGTGGAGTCAGGTGGAGGGCTGATCCAGCGTCGGCCCTCAGTACAGTCAATTGCCGCTATCGGGCCTATATTCATTGGCCCGATAGCGCCAAAACCGGGCTCTGTGGCACACTCCGCGCCTGTCTTCACCGTGTCATGAAATGCTGCTCTCTGTTGCGGGCCGCTTTTACAGTCGCACTGGTACGTTGGTCCCAAAAACAGTGGGCCTCCGGACACCGTGCCTGAGCAGGTGTTTACCTGCAACTCAATAAGAGAGGAACGACCGTGCACAACGTCGTCATCAGCGGCACAGGCCTGTTTACCCCGGCCAACAGCATCTCCAACGAAGAGCTGGTGCAGTCTTTCAATGCCTATGTCGCACAGTTCAACAGTGACAACGCAGCGGCTATCGAACGTGGTGAAGTGCAAGCGCTCAGTGAGTCCAGCGCCGCGTTCATCGAAAAGGCATCGGGCATCAAAAGCCGCTTTGTCATGGACAAGCAAGGCATTCTCGACCCGCAGCGCATGAAGCCCAACCTGCCGGAGCGCAGCAACGATGAATGGTCGATCCTCTGCCAGATGGGGGTTGCTGCGGCCGAGCAGGCTTTGCAGCGTGCAGGCAAGACGGCTGCCGACATTGATGGTGTGATCGTCGCGTGTTCCAACCTGCAGCGCGCCTATCCGGCGATTTCCATCGAGATTCAGGAAGCGCTGGGTGTCGCGGGCTATGGTTTCGACATGAATGTGGCCTGCTCTTCGGCGACCTTCGGCATTCAGGCGGCTTGCAATAGCGTGCAGCTGGGTCAGGCACGCGCCTTGCTGGTGATCAGCCCGGAAATCTGCACCGCGCACCTTAATTTCCGTGACCGTGACAGCCATTTCATCTTCGGCGACGGGGCCACAGCCGTTGTGGTCGAACGTGCGGATCTCGCCACCTCGCCTTACCAGTTCGATATTGTCAGTACCCGCTTGCTGACTAAATTCTCCAACAACATCCGCAACAATTTCGGTTTCCTCAACCGTACTTCGGACCAGGGCCAGAACGCCGCGGACAAATTATTCGTGCAGGAAGGCCGCAAGGTATTTCGCGAGGTCTGCCCGATGGTGGCCGAGCTGGTCGCTGCGCATTTGCAGGATAACGGCATCAACATCACTGACATCAAGCGCTTTTGGCTGCATCAAGCCAACCTGAGCATGAACCAGTTGATCGTCAAGAAACTGCTGGGCCGCGACGCCACGGTCGAAGAAGCGCCGGTGATTCTCGACACGTATGGCAACACCAGCTCGGCTGGCTCGGTCATTGCGTTTCATACTTATCAGGATGATCTGCCGAAGGGCGCGCTGGCTGTACTCAGTTCGTTCGGCGCCGGGTACTCGATCGGCAGCGTGATTCTACGCAAACGCTGATTACTTTGGATGGGTAGCGCTTGAGCCGCGAGCGTTACCTGTCATATCCCGTTATGTCACTCGCAACCTCTCGGGTCTTTATCGTGTTGGCTTTAAACCAAGCCATCACGGGTATCGACCATGTTCTCTGTCAACATCACATCCGAAACGCAGGCGGTGCCAGGCAGCCGGCTTTCCGTGCACCCCTCCGACTCCGCGCCCTTCGAAACAGACCACCCCAATGCACAGTTCATTCGGGGCAATCTGCCTGCCTGGTATCTGAACGCACCGGCAACCTTGCGCCGGGCACTGCAGGCCAGTCAGCAGAAAACCATGCGCTCCTGGCATGTGCTGGAGCCCATCCGTAATCGACTGTTATCGGCACAGGAATTTGCTGCACCGCTGCTTTCAAAGGCATTTTTCGAGCGTTTCAAGCTCAGGCTGGACGTTGAAGCGTTCCAGCTGATGACCTGGCGCTACGACAAGAGCTGGAATCCCGATCCCCTTGAACAGACGCTGCTGCAGGCTGCGTTGCAGAACTTCGCTGTCGGCAATCGAAGCCGGTTCGATCCCTATTCGGCCATCCTGCGTACAGGGGGGCTGCGTTACTGGCTGATTGATAGCTCCGAGCGAAGATACCGGGTCGAATACAGGGACCGCATCAATATCAACCTTGAGCAGTTCGCCGATTTCTGCCATGAACTGGATCTCGGGGGCCGTTATCAGACCCATCTGGACAGCGTATTCAAACCCGCTGCCGCAGAGGCTGCTAGCTCGGTTGCTGCCGCGTTCATCGCCAGTGAGCGTGATGCCGTCGAGGTGCTCGCGCACATTGCCATGATGAAGGGCGACCTCACCGATGCCGCTTATCAGATGCTGCTGAGCGTAGTGAAGCCCGCTGAGCGTCCACAATGGGATGGCAAGGGTGTGCGCTACTGCCAGTTACATATGCTCGATACCTACGCTTTTTCAGGCTGCCTGTTACGCGGTGCCTTGTTGATCCAGCAGGATATTCCTGAACCTGATGGCGGGCCTTGCGTGGTCTATATGCCTTCCGAACCCTCACATCCGATCAAGCAGTTCGCGTCACTTCAGGCGTTCAGCGCCAGCCTTGCAGGAGCGCTCGGCAGCGAGCGTTATCGGCAATATTTCAGCCGCTTTGTCAGTCTGAGCAAAAGCCCGGAGTTCTTTGCCAAACTGAAATCGCGTCTTTATCCCGCTCAAGGGTCGACGCTGGACGTCAATGCTGACCTGGTCTTGCAGGCGCAGCCCTTTTCGAAACCTCCGTTCGAGTTGCTTTACGACCACTTGCTGGCTAAAACCTACGGCGATTCAAGGGCAATCGCAGTGCCTTCGACCCAGGCGGATCACATTGCCCGCGACGCACTGCTTGCAGCGCTGAAAAGCAACGGCATGGATATGCTCGATGCGGCCGGGCTTTTTGTGCCGGTGCTGGGTGAGGTCATGGCAGTGGTCGCTCTCTATCAGCTTGCCAGTAAAGCATTCGTTGCCTATCAGGACTGGACGCACGGTGAAGTGGAAGAGGCGATGCAGCATGTTTACGAGATAGGGGAAGACGTGGCCCAGATGCTGGTGACAGGCAGCGTCATCGGTGCAGTGGAGCGCTTTGAGCCGTCGATGTTCATTGAAAGTCTGGTGCAAAAGAGGGTGGATGGATCAATCCGTCTTGGCAAACCGACTATCGATGCCTATGCAGATACCGTCAGTTTACCGGATGGCCTGACTGCCAATGCCCTGGGGCTCTACGAGCTCGACGGCAAGACCTGGCTGCCTCTGGGACGCAAGCTGTATCGCGTAGAGGCAGATGCGGCGCGCGAAAACTGGCGCATCAAACACCCGGTGAATGAGGGCTCGTACTCGCCAAGGCTGAAGCACAACGGCAACGGCATTTGGCACCATGAATGGGAAAACCCCATGGGTTGGGATGAGGTAACGGCTTTCCGGCGTTTGAGCCCGAGCTGCGATGCATTTACCGAGGACGAAATTCAGAAGGTCATGCGCATTACCGGCACCAGCGAGGGTGTGTTGCGCCAGATACATGTCGATAGCCTACAGCCTCCGGCCCTGTTGAAAGATGTTATTCAGCGCGTGGCAATCGAACGGGAGTTGCAGAGCTGTATCGAGGCACTGAAGGCCGAAGATTCGTCGCAGGTAAAGGTTGCTCGTATCGAGCCATGGATGAAGCTGCTGGCTTCGTCGCCGCGCTGGCCCAGGGAGCGAGGACTTTTACTGCTCGATGCTGACGAGACCATGCTCGATGCCTGGAACACAGGTTCGCAGATGACACTTTCCTCTCATGTCACGGGGCCGACGGGAAACCTGACGCATGTGCTGGGCCAATTGCTGGAGGGGCTTGCACCCGATGAAATCAGCCTTCTGACTGGAAGCGGCAGCACGGACACAACTGCCCGGGTCAACGGCTTCAAACGCTATCTTGCCGAGTACGCGCAACGTCATGTGGAGCAATTGCTTGATGGACTTCATTCATTGGCAGAGCGCAGCAGCGATCCATTGGTCAAGCTGATCCAGCGCGACTTCGCCAAGTTGCCGGATGGCGTCGCCCTGGAGCTCCTCGGCATGGCAAGTGGCGCAGATAAAGCCCGGATGACATCAGAGAAACGTGTGCCGCTTTCGCTTGCCGAGCATGCTCGTGAGTATCAGCAGCAGTTGAGACTGAACAGGGCCATCGAGGGCTTCTACCGAAGCGTCACCGACAACCCCGATACCCATGCTGCGGGGCTCGGCATATTGCACGATGTGCCGGGCTGGCGCGGAGATATGTCAATCGATCTACTCAAGGACACGCTGGAGGGGGAAGTAATCGCGAGCCTTGAACGTGGCGAGGCGACCGCCGTGCACCGGACTCTGGTCAAGACCAGTGAGGGATTTCAGCCCTTCAATCATCTGGGCAATTCTCTGGGGGAGGCCGACCCGCTTTTTTTCGGCGCTTTGCTCAAGACGCTTACTGATGCAGTACGCATCGATATCGAGCTGCCGTTGAATGCCGACGAGCAGCAACTGCGCAGTCTGGCGGGCCGTACCGCAGCTGCTCGTCGCGACCGGGTCGCTGGCATTCTACGTATGCAACCTATCAAGCCCGCAGTCAAATGGCCGCAACGTTTGCCTGATGGTCGTATGGGTTATCCCATGAGTGGACGCTTGCGTAATTTATTTCGTCGGTTGGGGATTGGTGCGTCCAGGCATTCGCCTGAGCTTGCGGTGAAGAGCCTGTACCCGCACTTTACCGACAACGAGGTGTCGAGCTTTCTTGCTGAGTTACGGGCCGAGTATGTCGGTTCAGACCGGCAATTGCAGAGCTTCGTTCGGCAGCGGCTGCGGACCCTGGCCGATGAGTTGCGCACCCTGCAGACCACCCTGGACAAGTGGGTCGAGCAAACGCCTTTTTCCTCCTTGCGCAGATCAAGGGAAATTGCGGCAAGGCGCATTCAGGGATGCTGGAAGAGACTCAGCGCTCACTGCAGAAACTACCAGGGTGAGTTCTTGGGCTACGCGCTTGATCTGGATGGTCTGCGCATAGGACAACTGCCTGATATAGCCGCCAGTTTTGCTCACGTGGCAGTGCTGAAAGTGCGCAACATGCAGCTGACTCAATCACAAGCGGATGCATTGCTGACAAAATTCAATAACTTGCGATCATTGAGCCTGGACTTCAACGATCTTCAATCCATGCCGGAGTCGATAGGGAGAATGACCCCGCTTGCAGAATTGTCACTCAGCCACAATCCCTTGTACTGGACCGAGGCTTCCAACATCATTTTACAGAACCTGAACCGTCTGGAGATCCTCGACCTCAACTATTGCGCCCTTGGTGCAGGGGCGGATATTCGGGCGATTAACGCCCTGCGCCTGCTGTTCTTGCGCGGTACAGGTATTGAAAGGTTGCCCCGGTGGAATTGGTCGAGGTCGGATTTGATTCGTATTGATGCGCGTGATAATCGCATCTCGGAAATCTCCATCGAGGAGCTCGAGGATATCGACCGCTCCTTCAGTTCATCGCGCCTGCACATGCATCTGCAGGGCAATCCGTTGAATCAATCCACGCTGGAGCGTATCCGACTGTTTCGCGAGGGCAGGTTGCAAGCGCGATGGGTCGTCAGCCGTAACCCTCCGCCACTTGAGCCCAGGCCCGACAGCACGCCTTGGCTTGCAGGCATGAAGCCTGACCAGGCAAGTGTTCGCACCACGCTTTGGCAGGACCTGCAAGCGTGTGCAGGGTCCACGGATTTTTTTCAGATGTTGAGCGATCTGGCGTACTCGGCTGACTTTTCAAGTAACCGCGCAGAGCTCACCGCGCGAGTCTGGGCGATGATCGAGTCAGCCTCTGCAAACTCAGAGTTGCGTGTCCAGTTGTTCGATCTTGCCGCGCACCCCCAGACGTGCGGCGATGGCCTGGCTCTGGTCTTTGGCGACATGGAAATACGTGTACAGTTGTTCTCGATCATGTCATCCACGCCGGAGGCCGCGCAGCCAGAGGCACTGTTCAAGATGGCCAGAGGCCTGGAGCGCCTGGATCAGGTGGAAAAAATTGCGTTACGCGACATTACGCTTCGTCAGGCGATCGGCGAAACGGTGGATGAGGCTGAAGTGCGTCTGGCTTACCGCGTCGGCCTGCAAGCGCGGCTTGAACTGCCGGGGCAGGCGAGAACCATGCTGTTCAGCAATATGGCGAACGTGGGTGAAGCTGACTTGCAGATGGCGTACAACGAGATAATCGAGCGCGAGGGGACCCGGGCGTTTTTGGAGTCGATGATTGCCAGGGAATTCTGGATGAGTTATCTGGAAGTCCGTTACGCTCCCGTTTTCGAGCCGGTAAAGCGACCGTTCAATGAGCGTCTGGCTGTGCTGGATGAGTTGCCGGCGGATCAGCAATCCGATCAACAATACCTCGACCGGATTGCCCTCATCGCCAGCCAGCGTACGCAGGCGCTCAATCAATTGGCGATCAATCTTTCCATGCAGATTGTGGAGGCGGTGAACACGGTGCCTCAATAAGGGATATTCTTCACCCTGTCTGCCTATCGGGGAACCTGCATGCCTGTTCACGTTATCGACAGCCTCGGCACCGTCGCGCCAGCCCAATGGGATGCGCTGGTGCCAGGCAACCAGCCATTTCTGCGGCATGCATTTCTCAGTTCACTGGAGGACAGCGGCAGTCTCGGGCCTCGTTCGGGCTGGCGTCCCGAGCATGTGCTGCACTATGAGAACGATCAACTGGTTGCGGCATTGCCGGCCTACCGAAAGTGGCACTCGTACGGCGAATACGTGTTCGATCACGCTTGGGCAGACGCTTGCCGCCGTGCCGGAATCGCCTATTACCCCAAACTGTTGGTAGCCGTGCCGTTCAGCCCGGTTGGCGGCTCACGCATTCTGAGTGCAACGCCTCAAGGCGGCATGGAGCTGCTCAGCGAGCTGCCGGCCTATCTGCAGAGTGAGGGGCTGTCGAGCGCCCATGTGAACTTCACCGACCCGGCTGCCGATGCCTTGCTTGAGTCGCAACCGGGCTGGCTGCAGCGCTTTGGTTGTCAGTTTCATTGGCATAACCGGGGCTACCGCGACTTTCAGGACTTTCTGGACGCATTGAGTTCGCGCAAACGCAAGCAGATGCGCAAGGAGCGTGAACAGGTGGCGGGGCAAGGCATCGAGTTTGAATGGCTTGAAGGCGCGCAAATGAGCGAAGTGCTGTGGGACTTCGTCTATGCCTGCTATTCCAACACCTACGAAATTCGCGGGCAGGCGCCATACCTGACACGCGAATTCTTCAGTCTGCTGGCCGAGCGCATGCCCGAATCGATTCGCGTGGTCATCGCTTTGCAGGGCTCACGACCTGTGGCGATGGCTTTCAGCCTGATCGGCGACGACAGTTTCTACGGGCGCTACTGGGGCTGTCTGGCCGAGTTTGACCGACTGCATTTCGAGACCTGTTTCTATCAGGGTATGGACTACGCCATCGCCCACGGCCTGCAACGATTCGATGCAGGCGCTCAGGGTGAGCATAAATTGATTCGCGGCTTCGAACCGCAGATCACCCGGTCGTGGCATTACCTGATGCATCCTGGGCTGAAAGACGCAGTGAGCGAGTTTCTCGAGCAGGAACGGGTCGGCGTACTGGCGTATGCCGATGAGGCGAGGAGTGCGTTGCCGTATCGGCAGGCGGACTAGCGGAGGATATGCCTTCCCGCGTGGAGCATCGGCGCGAGACCTGAATCTCGTTCCTCCGCGTGGGAATGCAGTTCTGGACGCTCTTGACTGTGCGAAGCGGCGCAGACTTTTGACGCAGAGCGTCACGAAATGCATGCCAACGCGGAGCATTGGCACGATAGTCATTAGTGGATGGCAGGCGCGGCAGCGGGTAGATCACTGGCCCTGAAGATCTTGTGGGAGCGAGCTTGCTCGCGAAGAGGCCAGCAAACTCCCCCTATTCAATCCACGCCTACAAACCCGCCGGTCTGATGCTGCCACAGACGGGCATACAGCCCGCCGCGAGCCAGCAGTTCGGCGTGCGTGCCGGTTTCGGCGATCTGGCCTTTTTCCAGTACCACCAGGCGATCCATACGGGCGATGGTCGACAAGCGGTGCGCGATGGCTATGACGGTCTTGCCTTGCATCAAGGTTTCCAGGCTTTCCTGAATGGCTGCCTCAACTTCCGAGTCAAGTGCCGAAGTGGCTTCGTCCATGATCAGGATCGGCGCGTCCTTGAGCAGCACACGGGTGATCGCGATACGCTGGCGCTGACCTCCGGACAGTTTGACGCCGCGCTCTCCCACATGGGCATCAAAACCGGTGCGGCCTTCGGAGTCCGACAACTGCGGGATGAACTCTTCGGCACGGGCCTTGCGGATCGATTCCCAGAGTTGTTCGTCAGTGGCGTCAGGATTGCCATACAGCAGGTTTTCGCGAATGGAACGGTGCAGCAGCGACGTGTCCTGGGTGATCATGCCGATCTGCGCACGCAGGCTTTCCTGGGTTATTTCGGAAATATCCTGACCGTCGATCAGGATCCTGCCGCCTTGAACGTCATACATGCGCAGCAGCAGGTTCACCAGCGTCGATTTGCCTGCGCCTGAAGGCCCGATCAAACCGATTTTCTCGCCCGGTTTAATGTCCAGGTTGAGGTTGTGAATGATCCCGTTGCCATTGCCGTAGTGGAAATCAACGCCATCGAACCGGACGCCGCCGTTTTCGATCTTCAGCGGCATTGCGCCGGGCTGGTCATTCACCGTGACAGGCTGCGAGATGCTCTGCAGACCGTCCTGCACGGTGCCGATGTTCTCGAAAATGCCATTGACCACCCACATGATCCAGCCGGACATATTGACGATACGAATCACCAGGCCTGTCGCCAGCGCGATGGCACCCACCGAGACCATCGACTGGGTCCATAACCACAGGGCCAGCCCGGTGGTGGTAACGATCAGCACGCCGTTCATGGTGGTGATGGTGGTGTCCATCGACGTGACGACACGGCCAGCCAACTGGCTTTTCTCGGTCTGGTCACGCATCGCTTCACGCGCGTATTGCTGTTCATGATTGGTGTGCGCGAACAGTTTCAGGGTG
Source organism: Pseudomonas sp. RGM 3321 (assembly GCF_022836805.1). Classification (NCBI taxonomy): domain Bacteria; kingdom Pseudomonadati; phylum Pseudomonadota; class Gammaproteobacteria; order Pseudomonadales; family Pseudomonadaceae; genus Pseudomonas; species Pseudomonas sp. RGM 3321. The sequence continues at coordinate 13,129 of NZ_JALHBH010000113.1, read as the reverse complement.
GTGATGTTGGTGTAGCCGTCGACTATCCGGCCCATGAGCCTGGAGCGCGCATCGGACGAGTCCACCGAGCGTTGCTTGACCCTGGGGACGAAGTACATCAGCGAGAGTATGAACGCCACGATCCAGGTGCCCAGCGGGATCATCAGGCGCCAGTCGGCCTCGGCGAACAGCACCATGGCGCTGATCGCGTAGATCAGTACATGCCACAGCGCGTCTACCGACTGCACTGCCGAGTCGCGCAGCGAGTTGCCGGTCTGCATGATGCGTTGGGCAATACGCCCGGCGAAATCGTTCTGGAAGAAGTTGACGCTCTGCTTGAGCACGTAGCTGTGATTTTGCCAACGAATAAGGTTGGTCATGCCGGGACTGATGGTCTGGTGCACCAGCAGGTCGTGCAGGCCGACGAAGATCGGGCGCAGCAGCAGGGCTACCACCACCATCCAGATCAGTTCCGGGCCATGCACGCTGAAAAAATCCTTGGGCGGCGTGGTTTGCGCCAGGTCGATAATGCGGCTCAGGTAGTTGAACAGCGATACCTCGATCAGCGCACCGATCAGCCCCACGACCAAAAGCGCGAGAAACGTCGGCCATACCTGACGCAGGTAATACATGTAAAAAGCGAAGACGGTGTTGGGTGGGGCGGCGGTAGGGGCGTCTTTGAAGATATCGATCAGTTTTTCAAAACGACGATAAAGCATTGGCTATCACACCCACGCGACGTGGGTTCTCCTTGATAAGTGGAGGCTCTCCCGTCCGGCCCGCACAAAGCCCGAAGGCTTCATGCGGCGCAGGTTTCCTGATTAGTCGACGCGTTTGGCGGACTTGATCAGGATCGGGTCGATTGGCACGTTTTGCATGCCTTTCTGAGTGCTGGTCTGGGCGTTGACGATGTTGTCGACCACGTCCATGCCCTTGACGACTTTACCGAACACCGCATAACCGAAGTCACGTGTGCCGTTGTCGAGCATGGCATTGTCGTTGGTGTTGATGAAGAATTGACTGGTGGCCGAGTTAACGTCCGAAGTACGGGCCATGGCAATGGTCCCACGTACGTTATGCAAACCGTTCTGTGCTTCGTTCTTGATCGGGTCCTTGGTCTGCTTCTGAACCAGCTGCTGAGTGAAGCCACCGCCCTGCACCATAAAGCCCGGAATCACGCGGTGAAAGATAGTGTTGCTATAGAAGCCGCTGTCGACGTAGCCCAGAAAGTTCTGGGTGCTGACAGGTGCCTTGGCGTCCGAAAGCTCGATTTCAATCTGGCCGAAGCTGGTATCGAGTACCACGTGCGTGGCTTTATCCGGGGCAGCCATAAGGTTGGCGGCGAACAATACGGAGCAGGCGGCGAGAGCGATTTTTTTCAGCATGTGGCAACACGTCCTTCATTAAGAGATATCGACTGTGACCGGCAAGGTAACCACGTTTGGCGTTCTTTGCCCAGCGTGTTAGAGGGTTTGCGAGGCTTCATGCCATCAGCCAGCGCAGCCATAGCCTGCACAAGGTTTTCAGACTCCGATGCTGGCGATGAATTCCAGCAGCTTGCGATTGAATTGCTCGGGCTGGTCCAGGGGCGTGGCATGCCGGGAGTCGTTGATGACTACCAGCCGCGCATTGGGCAGGCGTTTGACGTAAGCCTCCTTGAGCGAGACCGGTGTGTAATCGTGTTCGGCCGCGATGATCAGCGTCGGGCAGGTAATGCGCCCCAGTTTGTTTTCCACGCCCCAGCCGACAATGGCATCGAAACTGGCCAGATAGGCGCGCTTGTCGTTCTTGCCCCAACGCTCGGCCATCTTGCGCCGCAGGTCGGCCTGCTCCGGCTTTGGAAACAACAGCTTGCCCAGCGCCTCGCCCATGGTCTGCATGCTGACGATGCGTGACAGGGTCCAGCGTCTGGCCAATTGCCAAAGGTCGCCTGCGCTTCTGACCTTGACCTGTGGCGCGCTGTTGACGATGCACAGGCTCTTGAGCAGGTGCGGTTGATCGACCGCCAATTGGAAGCCGATCATCCCGCCCATCGACAGGCCGATCAGGTGCACCGGGCCCAGACGAAGGTGTTCGATCAGCGCCTCTACGTCATTGCTCATGGCCTGAATGCTATAGCGCCCGTAGGGTTTGTCCGAGCGACCATGGCCACGCATGTCCATGACGATGACGCGGTATTGCCTGGCCAGTGCCGGGATCTGATATTCCCAGTCCTGACAGCTCGAACCCAGGCCATGCAGCAACAGGACGGGTTCGCCCCGGCCATACTCTTCGTAGTGCAGCGAGCAGTCGTCGTGTTCGAAAAAAGCCATGTGCCTACTCCTGTCAGGCGTGTTGGGGAGCGATGAGTGCCGTGGTCAGTGGTGCGGTGTCGAACGTGCGGATCAGGTCGATCAGAATCTGCGTGGCCGGGCCCAGCGACCTGTCCTTGCTGGAGTAAAGATAGAAGGTCGGGTTGCGGCTGCCGCCCTTGTCCAGGCGCAGCGGCTTGAGCAGCCCCTCGCGTAGTTCACGTTCGATCATGTGGCGAGGCAGCCAGGCGAAACCCAGACCGTTGCTGACGAAGGTGGCGGCTGTACCGAGGCTACCGACCGTCCAGCGCTGCTCTGCGCCCAGCCAGCCGAAATCCCGCGGTTGCTGTCTGCCTGAATCGCGAATCACCACCTGCAACTGGCTTTCCAGGTCCTGAAAGGTCAATTCGCGATTGGCCTGGTGCAGGGCGTGGTCCGGATGCGCGACGGCGACGAACTCGACGGAGCTCATCTCGGTGCCCAGATGCCCGGCAATGCTGTAGCCGCTGATGGCCAGGTCCGCGACGCCTTCGAGCAGTACCTCCTCGACACCCGAGAGCACTTCTTCACGCAACCGCACCCGGCAGCCGCGGCTTTGCGGCATGAACGCGGTCAACGCCCTGACCAGGCGTGCCGAAGGATAGGCCGCATCAATCACCAGCCGCACTTCCGCCTCCCAGCCCTGTTCCATATGGTGGGCGAGGTCTTCCAGTTGACTGGCCTGTTTGACCAGTTGCCGTGAGCGGCGCAGCAGTACACCACCGGCCTCGGTCAGCACAGCCTTGCGTCCGTCAATGCGTAACAATGGCACGCCGAGCTGTTCCTGCATGCGCGCCACGGTGTAACTCACCGATGACTGCGACCGGTGCAGCGCCTCGGCGGCCTGAGCAAAGCCACCGTGGTCGACTACGGCTTGTAATGTGCGCCACTGGTCGAGAGTCACGCGGGGCGCTTTCATGCTGTAATTCCTCTTAATGTGCTGGCTATTTGTTCTACTCTGACAATCCCGCTTTGGAGATCGCCGAATGAATCGACTGTGCTGTGTACTGCTGGTCATGTTGCCTGTGACGGCTTTCGCGTACCCCATTGAGGTGGAAAAGCAGTATCAGGGTGTGAAGATCGATTACGTGACGCACGACGTCTATCACAACATCGGGTCAATCACCGTCAGCAACTATGGAGATGTAGACGCAAAATGTTCGGTCGTGTTCGTCAACGGGCCAGAGGCACCGCGGACCCGGCGTGTGCAGGTTGGTGCAGGTCAGAGTGTCGACGCTTCATCCACGTTCAATCGCAGCATCATCAAGTTGCGAATCAGGCTCACCTGCCAGCCAGCCTGAGAGTAGAGCGCTCTTATGGATAAAACAAATTTATGGATGAGTTGAGCGAGGGTGTTGAAGTTTTTAATCGATAAATCGATTTTATAACGGTGTTCCCATTGCGATATACGCAATTCTGGCCGGAGACCGTGGGAGCGAACCTGTTCGCGAAAGGGCCGGTATAATCGCCGAAAGTGCATCGGCTGAAACACCGTCTTCGCGAACAGGCGAAGCGTCGCCGCTTTGCTCCCACGCCCTTGGGGCAGAAGCCTGAAAACCCGGTATTCCGAGCTCTCAGGACTTGTGCAATACGCTGGGCATCATCAGGCGATGATGTCTGCCGCTTGCAGACTCTGCACGCCGGTCAGCTGGATTTCAAAGTCCGCGCCGATGTTGTCATCGATGTTGCCGTACAGCACCCCATCGGCGAAGCGAAGCTCGCCGGTGTTGTTGGCGCTGAACGCTGCGTTACCGATGAACACGAACGCATCGTGGGTATCGGTCAGCGGTCGGGCATCGAAGCCTGTGAAGTCCAGCTTGTCGCCTTCGGCTGCCTTGAAGCCGTTGATGATATCGCGCAGGCCACCCAGGCCTGTCTCGTTGCTGTTGTTGAACACATAACGGTCTGCGCCGGTGCCACCGATCAGCGTATCCGCGCCTGATCCGCCGATCAGCACGTCGTCGCCCGCGCCACCGGACAAGGTGTCATTGCCATCGCCGCCACTCAGGGTGTTGGCGCTCTTGTTGCCGGTCAGCGTGTCGGCAAACTGGCTGCCGATCAGGTTTTCAGTGCCTTTCAGCGTGTCCAGACCCGAACCTCCTGTGGCTTGCTGAGCGCTGGTGTTCAGCGCAACGGTGACGCCGGCAGTGGCGAACAGATACGACACGGTGTCATTGCCGTCGCGGCCGTCCATGACGTTGTCGCCCGCGCCCGCATAAATCAGGTTATCCAGGGCATTGCCGGTGGCGTTGGCAGCCCCGCTGCTGTTGATGACGAGGTTTTCCAGATTGGCCCCCAGCGTGTAGCTGGCCAGCGAGCTGTACACTGTATCGACGCCGCCCACCTGTGCGTCGGCGTTGGTCTCGACCACCCGGTCGGCGGCATCGTCAACGTAATAACTGTCCGATCCGTCGCCGCCGGTCAGCAGGTCGGCACCCGCTGCGCCGTCGAGAATATTGTTGCTGGCATTGCCGGTGATGACGTTTCTCAGCGCATTGCCGGTGCCGTTGATGGCAGATACGCCGGTAAGCAGCAGGTTTTCCACGTTAGCCCCCAGCTGCCAGCTGACGGAAGACACCACGGTATCAACCTGTGATGGCGAGTCATTGCTCTCGGTGACAGTATCGAGTGCGTTGTCCACTACATAGATGTCGTTGCCGTCCCCGCCGGTCATGTCATCTGCGCCCTGATCGCCATCCAGCACGTCATTGCCGGCGCTGCCCACCAGGGTGTCGTCATCACTGGTGCCGAAGATGTTGCCGCCTTCGTTCTGGCCACCCTCGAAAATGGCCGCCGGGTCGTTGTTGTCGCTGGCATCGCCACGAAAGCCCAGGTCATCGGCAATGAAGTCGGCCAGGCGTTGACCGACGATTTCGGCGGACTCTTCGTGCAAGTGCCAGACGTCATCGGGGTAGACCAGCGGGTTGACCTCGTAACGCAAGGGCAGGTCGGTGTAGTCAACTGCCAGCTTGACGTCGGCACGCTCATTGGCGATGGCTTCCTGAGCGTTTCTGACGTATCCGGCACCCTCGACAATAGCGTTGATCTTTTCTTCGGTGTAGCCGCGCGCCTTGGCCGCTTCGGTCTGATAGTGGCCGGTTTCGGCCATGTACACGGTGAAGTCGCCTATCTGCGCGTGCAGGTAATCGAACACCTTCAGGGTCGAGGCTTTGTACAGGTCGGCTGCAGCCTGCTTGTCCGTGGCGCGGGCTATTTCCTGCGCGGCTTCTTCACCCTGACCCCAGATAATCCCTGTGGTCACTTTATCGATAGCCGTCAGCGACGCCAGTTGCGACTTGAGCAGTTCGGTCGCGCGTAGCAGCGCAGGGCCTGGCTCATCGGTGTCGACTAGCCACCAGGAAACACGCTGCTCTTCTTGAGTGCCGGTCGAGTAGCCAACCACGGTGCTGCCGCCAACAGCCAGGTCGATGCCATCACCGTTGGCGTCGGTGAACTGGCTGCGCACGTCGTAATCGGTGTAGCGGGTCAGGTCCTTGACCATTTCCGAGGTGCCGGACTGGTTATCGTCTTCGGTCATGCGCAGCAGGCGCGCATTGGACTGGCCCAGTGTCGGCAGGTAGAGAATCTCCTGCGCCTCACGCTGGCCGAAGACGAAGTCCGCATCGGTCAGGGTGTCGATCAGGTTGCCGCTCAGGGCGATTTCGAAGCGATTGCCGTCGGCATCCGCCGTGGCGGACTTGATGTAGGTCTTGTCGCCCGTTTCGTTGAGGGTCATGTACAGCGTGTGATCTTCGCCATTGCCCAGCCCCAGGAAACCCAAAGCAGAAACGTCTATTTTGTCTTGGCCGGGGGTGAAGTCATAGATTGTGTCAGTGGCCGTCAACCCGCCAGCATCGTAATCGCGGTAGCTGTCGGTGAGTGCGCTGTAGACGAACGTGTCGGCATCGGCGCCACCGTACAGGGCGTCGCGTCCTGCGCCACCGTTGATGATGTCGGCGCCGGAATCGCCGCGCAGCGTGTCGTCACCGCCCAGGCCCAGAATCGTGTCGTTGCCTTCGGTGCCATACAGCGCCTCGGCGTTCTCGGTGCCGGTGAGGGTCCCCGGCGTCACGTTGCCCACATTGATGGCAAAACTGTCGGCCACCGAAGCGCCGGTGGCGTCGCTCGCGGTCAGCAATACCGAATAAAGCCCCGATGCCGTGCCGCCCGGTGTGCCGCTGAAGGTCAGGGTCTTGCTGTCGAACTTCAGCCACTCGGGCAGGGCGCTGTTATCGGCCAGGGTCGCGCTGTAGGTCAGCGTGTCGCTGTCCGGGTCGCTGAAACTGCCCGGCTGCACGGCGTAGGAGAACGCCTTCAGCTCTGTGACGTTCTGGTCCATCAGCGGCGTGTTGAGGACTGGCGCCTGATTGGCGGCTGAGGCGGTAGAGAAGATGAAGTTGGACGCACTAAGTTTGTCGGCCAGGTTACCTTGCAAGGCGATCTCGAAGCGATTGCCTGTGCTGTCGACCGCATCGGTCTTGATGTAGGTCTTGCTGCCGTCGGCATTGACCGACAGGTAAATGGTGTTGGCGCTGCCATCGCCTATGCCGCGCAGGCCGATGCTGGACAGGTCGATACGGTCTTCGGCAGGGTTGAAGTCGGTGATCGTATCGCTTTGCTTGGTGCCGCTGGCGGTGTAATTACGATAGCTGTCCAGGCGCGAGTTGTAGATGAACAGGTCCGCGCCCGCTCCACCGGTCAGGGTGTCGGCATCGGCTCCACCGGTGATCGTGTCTGCGCCCGCGCCGCCATCGATACGGTCCGTGCCGGCGTTACCGTTGATCACGTCATTGCCGTCAGTGCCGGTCAGGGTATCGCCGCCCGCAGTGCCTTCGATGACCCGCTGGAAGATGAAATGGCTGGCATTGAGCGTGTCTTTCAGGTCGCCGCTAAGGCCCAGTTCGAACCGGTTGCCGCTGGCATCGGCGTCGAGTGATTTGACGTAAGTGCGATCAAGTGTGGCGTTATAGCTGATATTCAGCGTGCCGCCCTTGCCGCTGCCCAGACCGCTGAAACCCAGGTTTGACAGGTCGATACGGTCCTGGCTGACGTCGAAGTCAGTGACCAGATCGGTGGCGCTGGTGGTCGCCGTCCGGTAGCTGTCGGTCAACTGATCGAAGCGAAAGGTGTCAGCCCCCGCGCCGCCGGTGAGCTTGTCGGCTCCCGCACCGCCGACCAGAATATCGTCGCCCGCAGCGCCGTTGAGCGTGTCCTTGCCAGCCAGCCCGAGAATCATTTCATTGGCTGCGCCGCCGGTGATCGCATCGTTGGCGTCTGTGCCCTGCACGGTGACCAGCGGAAACGAATCGCCCGCAAAGCTGCCGTCGCCATACACCAGCGTCAGGCCTTTGCTGGTGTGGCTGATGGTGTTGCCCACGATGCTGTTGCGATCGGTGCCATCTTCGTTGCGCTCGGCAACGCCGTAGGTGGAGTTGTCGCTGCCGGTGATCACGTTGCCGCGGATCAGGTTGTCGCTGCCGTTGAAATACTTGCCGGAAACGCCCGAGGTGTCGTCGTAAGACTGGATGATAATCTCCGGCACCGGGGCGCCGAGGGAGTTGTTGCTAAGGGTGTTATCAAACACATCCACCCCGGAACTGCCGTAGATGCGCACACCGGCATTGCCGTTGTCGTGAATGTCCAGGCCACTGACAGAGACCTGACTGGACAGCTTGATCAGCACGCCTTCGGCACCGTTGCCATAGACCGCGCCGCCGGTGATGGTGATATTGGCAGGCGAGGGGATGTTTTCACTGCCGCGCTGCACCACGATACCGGTGCTGCCATTGCCGTAGGCGACGTTGTTGCTCAGGGTGAAATCGTGAGTGCTGGTCACCACGTTGAAGCCGTGACGATCGTTGTTATACGCAACGTTGTTTTCAAACACGCTGTCGCTCAGGTAATCGGCCACGAAGCCGTCCAGGCCGTTGCCATGTGACACGCTGTTTTTGATCACCATGTTGACGGTCTGCTCGTGCGGGTCGAAGCCGTAGCCCGAGCAGTCCTTGATCTCGACGCTGTCGAGCGTAACGTTCGAATCCTTGCCGTCAGAGCCTGGAATGTAACCGTTGAACCAGCCGTCCACTTTGCCGGTGGTCGCGTCCCGGTTACCGTCCAGTGTCAGATTTTTCATGCCGAAGTCGTGAGTCTCTTCGCCGTAGGCGGAACGCACGATGCCGGTGACCTTGGTGTCCGAGCCATCCGCCAGCTTGATGACCGTCTCGCCCATCCCTGCGCCCGACAGGGTCACGTTGCTTTTGAGCATCAGACAGCCATCGGAAGGCTCCTCGCCACCGGACACAATGTAGGTCCCGGCTGCCAGCACAACTTCCCCACCACCCGCCGCTGCAGCTGCATCAATAGTTGCCTGAATGGCGGCCGTATCGTCAGTGACGCCGTCGCCCACTGCTCCGAAGTCTTTTGTGTTAAATATCATGGTGTTACTCCAGGTGGCGACGAATGTGGATGAATTTAGTCAATATTGCAGCGTCCGGATGATAAGACCTTTTGTTCAGGAAAAGTTGCCGATATAGGCCATATTTTCGTCGAAACCGACGACATGTACGTCAATAATGCGACTGTCATATTTGTGACGGGTAACGCGGAGCGCGGCGACGGGTTGGCGTCAAAAATTGGCGGCCGTCGAGTGGACAGTGAGTGACGCAACCGCTATGGTCGCGCCCTTCAAAAATGGGGGGCGGGCATGGGTTATCTACTTTTCGTCACACTGATTCAGGCGTTTTCGTTCAGCCTGATCGGTGTCTATCTGGCCGGGCACGTCGACAGCTATTTCGCGGTGCTGGTCCGCGTGGTGCTGGCCGGTCTGGTGTTCATTCCGCTGACCCGCTGGCGTCAGGTCGAACCCCGCTTCATGCGCAGCATGCTGCTGATCGGCGCGCTGCAATTCGGCGTGACCTATGTCTGCCTGTACCTGAGCTTCAGGGTGCTGACGGTGCCGGAAGTGCTGCTGTTCACCATCCTCACGCCACTGCACGTAACGTTGATCGAAGACGCGCTGAACCGACGCTTCAACCCTTGGGCATTGCTGGCAGCGGTGGTCGCGGTGCTGGGTGCAGGGGTGATTCGTTACGATGGCCTGGACGGCGACTTCCTTGGCGGTTTCCTGCTGCTGCAGTTGGCCAACTTCACCTACGCCGCCGGGCAGGTGCTGTACAAGCATCTGGTGGCACGCCACCCCAGCGATCTGCCGCATTACCGACGCTTCGGCTACTTCTACCTCGGCGCACTGGCGGTGGTCCTGCCGGCGTTCCTGATATTCGGCAACCCGCAACACCTGCCCGAAGCGCCGACCCAATGGATCGTGCTGTTATTTCTCGGCCTGTGTTCGACGGCGCTGGGCATGTACTGGTGGAATAAAGGCGCGTGCATGGTCAACGGTGGCACCCTGGCGGTGATGAATAACCTGCATGTGCCGCTGGGGCTGTTGATCAATCTGCTGATCTGGAACCAGCATGAGGACTTCACCCGCCTGCTGATCGGCGGCGGGGTGATTGTCGCTTCGGTATGGGTCAGCCGGTTGGGCGTGCGGCGTGTGCCGGAGAGCGTTTCCGGTACCCGTTAAGTCAGACGTGCTGACCGCCGTTGACGTGAATCTCCGCACCGTTCACGTAGGACGCGCCCGCCGTACACAGGAAGTAGATCAGCGAAGCGACTTCCTCGGGCTTGCCCAGCCGGTGCATCGGCACCAGCCGCTCGACAATCTCTGCGGTGCCGGGTGACAGGATCGACGTATCGATCTCGCCCGGTGCGATGGCATTGACCCGTATCCCGTGCGGGCCGAAATCGAAGGCCATTTCCCGGGTCAGCGCCGACAGGGCCGCCTTGGACGTGGCATAGGCAACCCCGGCAAAAGGGTGAACCTTCGAGCCGGCGATCGAGGTGACATTGATGATGCTTCCCTTGGCTGCCTTCAACTCGTCAAACAGCCCGCGAGCCAGCAGGGCCGTGGAGAACAGATTGACGTTGAACACCTTGATCCAGGTGCTGTAATCCGACTCCAGCACACCCATGCGCCCGCCGTCCTCGGTCTTCGGTGAAACGCCGGCATTATTGACCAGCGCATCGAGCCGCCCGCCGAGCTTGTCCTTGATCGCTGACATGCTCTCGCTGACGCTGTCGATATTTTCCAGGTCCAGGTGAATGTGGTTGAGCAGGCCTTCAGCCCACGGGCAGTCAGCGACCCAGTTCTGCCGCGATGCGGTAAACACCTCCCAGCCAGCGGCATTGAAATGCTTGACCGTGGCATGACCGATACCCCGGCTTGCGCCAGTCAGCAAAAGCTTTTTCTTGTCGCCCATGATTGCGTTCCGGTTTTTAGGGTGGATGCATCATGTTTTTTGGTGGGTGGGGTGTCAACGCTGTTTGTCTGGTGTCAGGCCGCAGAACGCATGCGGTTAATCCGCTTCAATATCCTGCGCCACAGCGCCCGCTTCGGCCGGGGTGTTGCTTCGGTCACCACATTCGGCATGTCCCGCAAGCGAATCCAGGTTTCACTGCGCCAGTGCAGCACGCTCAGCGAGGTGCCCGGCCACTGCAACTGGCTCATTCTGGGGTTATCCAGCGTCACGTTCTGCTGATCATGCAGCACCGTCAGCACCTCATGCGTCAGCCACTGACGCAGCGCGCGGTTCTCCGGCACGTAATGATGAACCAGCAACGCCAGCACGCCGGATTCACTGATCATCAGCTGCCGCTGGCATTCGCCATTAGCTTGCAACCAGACCTCGCGACGCTGATCGGCATCAAGCTTGAGCGTGGCGCGCTCGTCCAGCGCCTTGCCCATTAGACGGGCGAGGTCGGCGAGGCAAAACCATGCCTGGGCGTCGGTAAAAATGGCGCGCAGCATGCGGCTGTGACGGAGGAAGAGGGTGGCTTCGAAATGGGGTGTTCGTGGCATACAGGGGGTTACGTTGAACATGGGTGCAGCTCCTGGATATGAGACTGCCACAAGACGTCGCTAAACGAATGGGTGGCAGCTGTACGAAGGTTAGCGAACCGGTATCCAGGAAACCGGCAGACCCGAAGGTCTCCGACGTACAGCCGCCATAGCACGTGCCTCAAGTCTGGCTCGAAGCAGTGGGTGGGGCGCTGACACGCCTGGATAGAACGGATCGCTAAATCCGGCCGCTGATTTGGCAGCGAACGGCGGGGAGGTTAGCGTGGTGAGGGTGGGGTGGCAAGGGTGTGGGGTTGAAGCGTAGGAAACGGCATTTTTTGCGGCGGCTGCGATGCGTGAGGTTTTATGCTGTGTTCAGATAGTGTGTCGTCGCTTGATGTTTATTATTGAAGCGCGCCCATCTGCATGGGTTAGATGAGGTCACGCTACCCGGTAACGCCTCCATCACCCTCGACAACCCCACACAGGAGGCAACATGTTTGACAAAGGCATCTGGCTGAACGAGCCCCGGCACTGGAACGTGGCGGAAGAGCGCCTGACGGTCACCACAGACCCGCAAACCGATTTCTGGCAGCAAACGCACTACGGCTTCTGCCGCGACACCGGTCATTTTCTGGGTGTTTCGGTGACGGGTGATTTCACTGCGCAAGTGCATATTCAGGGTGATTTCAAGACGCTTTACGATCAGGCGGGCTTGATGGTCCGCATTGACGAGCGCAACTGGGTCAAAACCGGCGTTGAAGTCAGCGACGGAGCCCTGATGCTGGGCAGCGTTTTAACCTGCGGACAATCCGATTGGGCAACGGGTGTATTTGATGATTCGTCATCCGGCCTCTGGTTGCGAGTCACCGTCGCCAAGGGCGTACTGCGCATTCAGCACTCCAGCGACGGCCTGCGCTGGCCATTGCTGCGCCTGGCACCATTTCCAGCGAGTGATGTTTATACCGTAGGCCCTATGTGCTGCAGTCCGGAACGGGGAGTGCTGGAAGTGGTGTTCTCTCATTTCGAGATCATGCCTGCACTGGGCAAGGATTTGCATGATTTGACGTGAGTGGCTCTTCAGCGAGCCATTGCAGGCTCGCTGAGGATCGACAGGGTTATTTCGTGTTACTGAACGACAGTGAACTTGCAGTTTTCAGCTGATGTTTTTTCACACACGTTATAGACCAGACCAAAAGGCCCATCTTCTTTCTTCCAGGCATTGCCTGCAGTTTTTATAGTGAAATTCTTATTGTTTTTAGCGATGAAACGCATGTCCAGCGCCTCGCGCCCACCGATGTTGTAGGTGCAGTGTTGCAACATCTGAGGTGCGTCTGCACCCTCTTGAATAGCGATGGCCAGGTCAAACGACTGCACAGGCATTTTCTTCGTCACAACGCCTTGCAGCACGCCGTTCCACTCACCGTCATTGCCGCTAGCCCGGTAAACACCGGGCGAGACCTGCTCGATCTTCGAGACAGCAGGGCAGTTTTCCGCTGCTTGAGAGGTCAGGGATATACCCAGCAGGGAGGTGGCAATTGCGACGCCGATCAATAATTTTTTCATGATGTTCCTTAAGTTGATTTAATTCTTGATGTGTATATAAACGTATGTGTAGGTTTTTACGAAGTTATGCCGAGCGAGCTTGTTTTCCAAGACCGCTAGTTGCTTGCGTATGGCTATCTGGTGTGTGGCAAGAAATGTGTTGCTTGTTATCTCGTTATTAAGCGAGGTGCGTGCTTCAGTAGTAACTTGATCGCATCCAGTGGGATGGGTTTATCGTAGGCGTTAGTCTGTCTGACCTTGCCCCTGAAAAACGTATCCCTTGCCAGGTGCCTCAATAGCCGCAAGGATACGACATGACTAAGCTCAAGACAGACCGCGTTAAATACACCCTCGAGTTCAAGCTTGAGGCCGTGCGACT